>CACBSE010000024.1 GCA_902541775.1 uncultured Litorivicinus sp.
GTGAAAGTTGCGGATCTCTGTTGGCCTGAGTCAATGTAATGTCACCTGCTTATAAACAACTCCAATGTTTAGAATTGCAGGGGCCGACCCAGAGCCTCATTACACAAGCGTGTGTAGTAGCGACATGCCTTTTCCAAAGGAATTTACTTTAACGTACTTGTTAGTGGCGCTCTTTCACTCACCCGCGTGGTACGAGAACTCTGGAATACGGTAATCGAGTTTGATTTACGCTTACAGCCTATCTTTCATGCAAAAGTCACGCGCTGATCAAAACAATCAATCAGCCTTAGACTGATTCAGAACCCCCTCAATAAATTCAGCGGACGACCCGTAGTTTTCGTAGCAATTGATGACATTACTCATTCGACTATCCGTACTACTTTTCGGAAATCCAACCCGTGTCATGGCGGTCTTTAAATCGTCAAGTATTGCAGCGTAACTCTCATTCGCCTCTTCACGCACACGGAGTATGGCAACGCAATCTGCAATGCTTTCATTCATCAGGTGCTCAAAGCTGTTACGCGGCGGATGTGGTTGATCGACATGACCGACCTGATGATGTGCGCACTCATGAAAATCAATGAATCTCTGAAAAGCGGGCGCCGCTGTATCATAGTTCATTCGGTAAATCACAGGATTTCCATCGGTGTCTCGATTTGCCATACCAGCAGCAACCTGACCCTGTAACCCTGATCGTGAAATGAACAACACAGGCTCACCTTGGTTGTTCGAGCAGCTGGGTGGTGTAACGACCGAATGCATGGCCTCGGCCGTGGCGAATGAACTCGACGTTATGATCGCTAGAGATAGACACGCCACTGGGTAAGTTCGTTGTAACCGCATAATCACTGTTTCACATCCACTTATTTATTTGATTGGTCATCGGGTCTAACTCGAAAGAAATCCAGTGTTCGGATCAACATGGCCTTTACTTTTGTCTCTGCGCTGCCATTACTCATGTAAGCTTCCCAAAAATAATGCGGATGATTATTCCAATGATTCGTGGACTCATAGCCCCAGTGCTCTCGCCATTTAAAGACGACTTATCGTTCGATCAACAGAGATTCAACGATCTTGCTAAAGAATTATTGAGTTCAGGATGCTCAGGACTCGCACCGTTCGGAACGACGGGAGAAGCACTTTCTATCAGTGCAGAAGAGCGGAGACTCGGTCTCGATCGCTTGATTGCCTCAGGTATTGATCCAGCAGTTGTGATCCCAGGAACTGGTCTCTGTAACCTGCCCGAATCTGTCGCACTATCGCAACAGGCAGTGGACTTGGGATGCGAAGGTGTTCTGGTCTTACCTCCATTCTATTTCAAGGGTGTTTCTGACGAAGGCTTACTCTGCTTCTATGATGAGTTCATCGATCGCGTCAATAGGCCCAACCTAAGAATCTATCTGTATCACATCCCTCAGGTTTCTGGGGTAGCTCTAACCATCAATTTAGTCAACACATTACGTAAACGCTATCCATCGGTCGTTGTTGGAATCAAAGACAGCTCTGGAAATTGGGATAACACCAACTCGCTTTTGGCGATGGATGACTTCATTGTCTATCCAGGATCGGAGCTTCCGCTTGTCGATGCAATGCAGCTCAGGGCACCAGGCTGCATCTCAGCGACAGCCAACCTCAATTCGGGGCCGATCGCAGAGGTAATTCGTGCTTGTGAAAACCAGAACTGGGTCGAAGCGACTCGACTACACCATCCGGTCGTCGAAACGCGAAAGATATTTCAAAATTATGCACCGATTCCTGCTCAGAAAGCATTACTGTCGCACACCACAAACATTGAATCTTGGCGAAATGTTAGACCACCACTTATTGCACTTACAAAAGATAAAACACAACAATTGCAAACTGCTTTGAATAGAGCCACATCAGATCAAGGGCCAAGACTGGTATGAATGAGAGCAATGAGATCGACCGAAACTCGGTAAAAAGGTCTGTCAGAGGGATACCCAATGCTTTCACTTAAAGAAAAGGTTGTCGCAATTACCGGAATCGGATCACCTCATCACCCCAAGGGTAATGGACGAGCGATTGCCGAGTTGTTCGCCGCACAAGGTGGTTTCATCGAAGGCCTAGACATCCGAGAGAACGAGGGCCAGAGAACGACGAGAGCAATCTTAAGCGCGGGTGGCCGGTGCAATCTAATCGTTGGCGATGTGACAGACGAAACCTTCGTCGACACATGGATCGAAGCCATCATCTCGCAACATGGACGGCTCGACATCTTGGTTAACAATGTGGGCCAGTCCGAACGCATGTCTCCAGAAAACGTCGATAGCGATGTATGGAAAGCGCAGATCGACCTGAATTTGAATAGCGCAATGATGACCTCCAGAGCCGCCATCCCGCACATGGTCGAACAAGGTGGCGGAGTGATTTTGAATGTTTCTTCGATCGCAGCTTCTCGATACCTCGGAAAACCACAAATTGCTTACAGTGCTGCCAAAGCCGCATTACAGCAATACACCAAAACGTCCGCCATTATCCTCGCCAGGCAGCAGATCCGTATGAATTGTATCCAAGCCGGCTTAATGCACACCGCGATGGTCCAGCGAATGGCTGACAAATATGCGGATGGCGATTACGAGGGCTTTGTGAAAAAGAGGCACGAACAAGTACCAATGGGCCGAATGGGAACAGCGCAAGACGTTGCTCATGCTGCATTATTTCTCGTTTCAGATGAGGCGAGCTACATCACGGGCACGGAGCTTGTGGTCGATGGTGGTGTGACCGCCAGTATTCCGTCGTAGGCACGACTAAATTGTCGAAGCTCCGATAGAGGCTCTTCAAAAACCTTGGTAACGCGACTGCCAGGCTTCGTGCTTGCAAGAAATTTCGGCAAACTCTTACCATTGATTATGTTGTCCGGCTTCATCAGAATAAAATCAAGCCGATAAGTACTGCTTTAACTTATGAATACGAATACGGATTGATAGAACTTGATTTGTACCGCGACGCTTTTAGAGAACTTGAGTGATTCGCATAATCTCATTGAATGCGATTTCACAACACTATCGCGGTCATCAAACAGAGACGTTGCTTTCGTTATCGATCAAGGTGAGTTGCTCTTCACAGATGACCAAATACTAAACACCGGCTTGACTGCCACTCACAAACTGAAGCGCGGCGAACCTGTCTGGTTTGTCGAGACATTGACCAAGGGGTCAAAGAATCCTCAATTCAAAAATATCGGCGACATATCGTTATTCGAGGTCAACGGAATAGATATCAGACAAGCAGTCGAGCGGTCAGGCTTCTTATCAAAAGAAATTATCAGATACAGCATCGCCAGACTGTACGGGCGGAACCAGTCAAGACGAAATTTTACGTTCGAAGATGCGCTTTGGCGATCGAAGGACGAAATTGACCGGGTTTATTTTAAGCGAGGCGATATCATTTTTGACTGGGGCGACAAGTCCGAAGCGATCTTTTTCATTGTTGATGGCCAGGTTTCAATTCGAACTTTAAAAAACAGAAGCTTCGCACTTTTGAGCACTGCAGATAGTTTCGGCGAATACTCCCTAATCACGGGCAAACCGAGGACACTCCGGGCAACTGCGGAAACTGACTGTCAACTGTTCAAACTGAGCTCTGAATGGGTTCTTTCTCATTTAACTAAAGAACATCCCTTCGTTCGCTTAACCTTGCATCAAACACTTTCAATGCTATCGATTCAAAATCAAATGAAACTTATCAAATCGAATGACGGTGTTTATAGGAATCCGTCAGAACCAAACGAAGCCGATGCTGAGTAAATTAAAGCGCCTCGTTTAGTTATCCTATCGAGCCTTGGTTTTTCGACAACAAACCTATACACAATGTGGGGGCTGTTAGCGCACTCTCTTACCTACCTGAGGTTACTGCATATGACTATTGACGGTCGCAGAGATATCGTCCTCCTGGACGGCGGCATCGGTCAGGAGATCCATCGCCGTTCAACACGTGGAGATCCGCATCCTCTTTGGTCGGTTATGGTGATGCGCGAAGAGCCTGATGTTGTAGTCCAGGTCTACAAGGATTTCCTTCATGCGGGTGCAAAGGTTTTGACGCTGAATACCTACACAGCGACACCAATCCGTCTGGGCAAACAGGGGATGAAATCTGAGCTGGATCACATTCATCAAGAAGCCAGTGCGTTAGTCGATAAGGCGATTCAGTATTCTGGGATCGCTCGCTCTCAAATCTCAAAAATGGGGTGTCTACCACCTCTAGCTGCCAGCTATGTTGCAGAGGCCGCACCAGACTATGCCAAGGCCCGTTCCAATTATGAGCGCTTAATTGAGGCTCAGATCGATTTTGTAGACGGTTTTTTAGTTGAGACGATGTCGAACACGATTGAGATGATGGCGGCACGAGATGCTTTAGTTGCGGCTGAGCAAGTAATCCGTATTGGACTCACAGTCGAAGACGACGGAACGAATCGGTTACGTTCGGGCGAGCCACTGTCTAAAGCTGTTGAAGAACTGTCAAACGGTCCCATCGAATCAGTATTGATCAATTGCAGCCAACCTGAGGTGATCACTAGCGGGTTCGATGAACTCCGAAAACTTGGTTGTGCATATGGCGCGTATGCCAATGGATTCACTACCATCGCGCCCCTACGCCCCGGTGGAACTGTCAAGGAGCTGGAATACCGGGTAGATCTCGGACCAGACAAATACACTGAATACGTCCTGAATTGGATCGGATCCGGTGCAACCATTGTTGGTGGATGCTGTGAGATTTCGCCTGCACACATTGCACAGATCAATCAAACGTTAATCGATATTGGCGTTTCGGTAGTCAACTTCGACCAGACATTCAATTCAGCGGTTTAGCAGCGCATATTGGCGAGAAGTAATGCTCACGTTGACACTCAAAAAAGGTCTGGTATCTTCCAATTGTCAGAGGCTGAAATTAAAAGGAGGTGATCCAATGTCTAGTGAATTGTGTCGAATTTTGAGTGGTGTTGGTTGCCGTATCGGAGCTCAGAGTAAGTTCTAAGCTCTGGCGATAACTCACTGAAATGTGATCACTCAAGATTACCATTTCGCGAAAGGAGCCACAGGGCTCCTTTTTTAGTAGCCTCGTAAGAAAGAGCCGGCACAGACGGCCCGATCAACGGTTACCTAGTCACAGTAATTCGCGCCAGCCTCACCCTGCCGTCGCGAAATTCCTTTCATCCGCTATTTGTTTGCAGAATATTCACGGGCGGTTCGGAATACCCGATGCGTAACGAAAATCCCAGTGATCAGTGCGATGTGGCCAAGAATGTTGTAACCGATAAAGGTTAACTCAGCGGTGTAGATACCAAATATGAGACACCACATGCCTGCCAAGATAATTGACATCGTGTATTTCCACTCTCCGGGCGCGTTTGATAGTGCATTCCAAGTGGGGTCGAGAAACTGAGAGATAGTCATCGTATGAACTCCTTCTTTGTTTCTCATCCGTGAGTCGCTATTTCCACGACTAAAGTATAACGACGTACCTACCTGCTGTTAGATCATTTTCATCTAATAAGTTGATGATGGATTGATAATTGGAATAAAAATATCATCCACCACCTGAATTACGATAACCTCATGCCGTTTCCTAACCAAATGAGGCATTGGTATATAAATAAACTGGTGCGTTGCAACGAGCATCTACACCTATTTTTCAGGATCTTGTAGTGCTCAATCGAAGAAGAAACAGGGTATTAACTGCTTTGAGGTGCGCTGCGGCCATCAACACTGCTAGTCGATGCTCGGCTATAAATCTCTCTATCCCGTTGACTCGAGGGTCATGACGGAGCAAACCTTTGGACGAAAAGTGATCAGTTGAGTTGTCACCTCTTACCGACTCGGCTTACATCGCGATTCGTACCCGAATACGAGTTTCGTTTTACTGGGATTACCCCATTCTTTTGCTTTTTCAATAAAGGTTGAAAAGTTAAGGCGGCGATCGATCAACTTTTTTTCATCGGTCCGCATTTCAGAGAGGAGTACTTCGTCACCCTGGATCGAGCACTGCAAGGTTCCTTCACAAATAGTGAGCCATTCACTCTTGGTTCTGCGCGAAACTGTTTGATTTGATCGATCAAGTCGGTAAGTGACGGTCTCGCCTGTCGTATGGGGATATCCACCATAGTCTCTTACCTTGGGACACTGCATCTCCAAAATGGCAACACTTTGCGAGTTCGCTGGGATATTGCCAAATACCGCCGCGGTACAAATCATCAATGCATATCGAATCCACATCGTTACTATTTCCAACCCTGTTTCCAATGATCGCTATTTTTCAAATCATGCCAATTAATGCCGGTTTGTCGTTGATTAATAACGGCTTCCAATATACATAATGACACGGATCCGATGTCATCGTAGTCTACCTCAACGACCAGGAAATGTTTTTCTTTATTCTTGGGCGCGACAGCGGTCCATTTACTATGGAGCAATTTTTTAGGGTTGATTTGGTTCATGTATTCTCTCGATACGGCACGATACCCAGGGGGCCAGCATACAACCGTTTAGCACTTTCAGAACACGCGTTCGCTCAATAGTTCTAAACCCCGAATTACGGTAACAATATTTATTTTAGTCGCCATTTTTGTGTTTAATTTAGTATTTAATCCTACACTCAGACTCGAGAAGAGCTGATGATTTGTGTCACCAACCTCGGTCATAATCTTACAGGGAGATAATGTATCGTACTGATCGTCATTGTTTTGGTCGTGCTCTCTATCCTGTTTGGGCCGAGTCTTTGGGTCTCTTACGTACTCAGAAAGTACAATCGTAATCCTGAAACAAACTTTCCGGGGACCGGCGGAGAGCTCGCTCGCCATCTTTTGGACCGTTTTGATTTACATGATGTCAAAGTCGTAGTGACTGAATCTGGAGATCACTACAGCCCGATCGACAGATCGGTCGCATTAACTCAGGATAGGTACGACGGTAAAACACTAGCCGCCATCGTAATTGCCGCTCATGAGTGCGGACATGCAATTCAGCATGCTCGACGTGAGCCCTTTTTTCTATTGAGGCATCGATTGGCTCAGTCAGCTCAAGGCGCGCAAATCATCGGGTCTGCGTTACTTGCGGCCAGTCCTTTGATTGGAGGCTTAGCCGTGTCACCGCACCTTAGCCTCCTATCACTCGCGGGTGCCTTTATGGTCCTCGGTTACGGAGTTGTGGTGCAGCTAGCTACGTTACCAGTCGAATTCGATGCAAGCTTCAAAAAGGCACTCCCATTGCTGAGCACAGGCTATCTTTCAGAGCACCAGTTAGCTCCCTCAAAAACTATTCTGAGGGCAGCAGCTCTGACTTATGTGGCGGGCACACTGCTTCAGTTACTGAACTTCTGGCGTTGGATCACGGTTCTAAGGCGATGACTGAAGACCTTAATAGCATCAAACTCTATACAGCCGCCGACATCATCGAGGCACAAATCCTGCAAAAACTCCTCGCCTCGGAAGGTATTACGACAACTCTGAAAAATGAAAACCTGCAAACTGGAGTGGGTGAACTCCCATTCGTAGAAATGTGGCCAGAACTTTGGTTATTGCACCTCCGCGATCTGGATCGAGCAAGACAACTGTTGAATGAGTTCTTCAATCGGAACACGGCTTCAGACTGGGTTTGCACAATATGCAACGAACGCAACCCGGGGAGTTTCGATATCTGCTGGGCTTGTACAGAGACGTCAACTGATGATGAAGATAACTTGACGGCTTAACCCTACACCGTGCGGCAAATTTAGCACCGAGATTCTTGAGCTAACTGGCACTTCCAAGAGTCAGCTTTTAAACCGCGAAAATAGACATTAATCAGCGGAGCGCTCAGCCCAGCCAGCAAAGATTTTCTCTAAAAATACGACAACGTAGTAGAGTGCGATGCCCAGCACCGCCAAAGCGATTAACACCGCAAACATGAGCGGATAATCCGAGTTCGTCTTTCCGCTATCGAATAGCGCTCCCAATCCTCGTCCATGTGGGGATACGATCTCCATCAGATTTGTCCCAATAAAGGCAAGCGTGACGGCGACCTTGAGCGCACCAAAGAACTCAGGGAGCGTCTTAGGGAGCGCAATTTTCCAAAAAATCGTCAGTTTGGATGCCCCGAGCGACCGCAAAATATCACGATACTCTGGTTCAAGGGTCGATAACCCGATAGAGACAGAAACTGCGATCGGGAAAAATGAAATCATAAATGCAATTAGGACAGTGTTTAGGTCGTGCTGACCCACAAACATCAGCGCCACGATTGGGACTACGGTCGCTTTAGGTATCGCATTAAAGCCAACCAATAGCGGATACAAACCTTCACGCATGATCTTCGAAAATCCCATGATCATGCCAAAGAGGACACCGATAACGATTGCGATCAGCAGTCCCACTACGGTCCGCCAGAGCGTGTCCCATCCGTAGGATAGGAACAACTCTTTGAACCGCCAAAATGCTGGCCATAGATCGGATGGTGAAGCCATTTTATAGTTTGGCCAGTCATTGACCCAGACCAGGGCCTCCCAAAAACCCAGGAAAATGACCATCGCAAAGCCGGGGACCAAATACTGTCTCATTTACACCTCCGCACCGTTTCTCGCGATACGGATTTGTTCGCGCAACTCGTTCAGGGTCGCAATCGATTCGCCCGTGTAGAGCTGGTCAAGAGTCGGGGACCCCTCTCTCTTCAGGGCGACCCTGTGCTGTACCGTCGCGGGGCGATCAGACAATACAACCACCTCGTCGGCCAAGAATATGGATTCCCTGAGATCGTGCGTGATCAAGACACCGGTAAACGGCTCTTCGGCCCTGAGCTTATGCATCGTGAGCCACAGATCCTCTCGAGTGAATGCATCCAGCGCACCAAATGGCTCGTCCAAAATCAATACGTCGGGGTTGTGAATTAAAGCCCTACATAAAGAGGCACGCTGACGCATCCCACCAGATAGTTCAGACGGTCGTTTGTCCTCAAACGCGGATAAACCAACCAGATGCAACAAATGCCTGGCCCGATCCTCTGCGCCCTGCTTGCTCAAACTTGTTGGGACAATCTCAAGAGGCAGAAGCACATTCTTCAGGATACTGCGCCACTCCAACAACACCGGGTTCTGAAACGCCATCCCTACCGTAGATCGAGGTGACACAACCTGTTCTCCGTGCAGCCAGACTGAGCCCGCGTCAGGCCGCATGAGTCCAGCAATGAGCCTCGTCAACGTCGACTTTCCGCAACCTGAGGGGCCAACCACTGCCGTGAACCCATGCTCCACCACACCGAGGCTTAAGTCTTCGAGGACAGGCAGAGTGTGGCCATCTTTCCGATACGCGTGTGTCACGTTCTCGATGGCAATGAGATTCTCGCGAGAGCTAGCCAATGTAAGCATCCTTACTTTGGGTGACGCCCACTGACCGCTTTACGGTCTGCAGGCGTATCGATTGGGCATCTAATTTAGATTAAAACCACCTGAGGGCAAGAACGCATCGGTGAAATACAGGTCTGACTTCGGTGCGGTCTTATACTCATATGTCTCACGCAGTTGCTCAATCGCCCCAGCGAACCGAGACTTGTCGATGTTACCCATCCCATTTTGTTTGACGTAGTCTGTCAGGACATTGGCATCGATAGCTAAACCAAGACGGCGCTCCTCGAGGCCTGCGTCGGCAGCTGGGTTTCTTTTAACCAGCGCAGCTACTGCTGCACCGGGGTTAGCAATCGCGTCCTTCCAGCCCGCGCCCACCGCCTTCAAGAACGCCTTTACCGTATCGATATTCGCGTTCGCGTACTCAGTATTGACGATGATTGCATTCCCGTAGAGCTTAAGGCCATGATCAGCCATCAAAATTGTAGAGATGTCACTCTCTGGAACACCGAGGCGAACAAGATTTAAGTACGAAGAAAACGAAAACCCCGTAACTGAGTCGACCTTTCCTTCGGCGAGCATCGGCTCACGTGTCGGGAACCCAACCGGCTCGACCTTGATCTTGCTCATATCGAGATTGTTTGCCTTAACAAAAGACGGGAACTGAGCCCAGGCTCCATCGGGTGGCGGCGCACCTAGCGTTTTGCCCTCAAGGTCTTTCGGCTCCGAAATCCCAAGCGATTTGCGTCCCACGATCGCGAATGGCGGCTTGTCATAGACCATCATAATCGCTGTGACGGGGGCCCCCGGGTTCTGATCCAGGAACTTAATTAATGAATTAATGTCAGCGAAGCCGACGGGGAAGGCGCCTGTCGCGACCTTCGGAATTGCGTCCAGAGACCCCTTGCCCGGTGAGATCTCTACCTCAAGCCCTGCCTTGGAAAAGTGACCATTATCGATCGCCAGAAAATATGGCGCAGAGGGTCCCTCAAACTTCCAGTCTAACGCAAACTGAACCTTTGTCGCCGCCATGGCCGCTAGGCTAAAAATAGACGCAAAGCAAGCCAGCAATACTTTCCTAAACATATGCATAGTTAACTCCTACTTATTTTGACCAAATGGTCTCACTGGATAATCCAGAAAACACGAATTACTGCCATGCGTCAACGGACTACCCTCCCAAATTAACTTACTCGACCTTACAGCTATAGTCCAAGTGGTTCCATCAATTCGAAATCAGCTTAATTACCTCTCTTTTTTCGCTGTTAACCTCATTCTAGTTCTAGCGCGTTATTCGAGCACTATATTCGCGTTTCTGATCCAGAGAAATTCAGACGCTTCTGGCGAGAACTCGGTCCAAGTCCCCAAGGTCTCTAGTACCCAACATCCCCCGGTCTACAATAAACTCGATGATGTCACGGAGTCCCTGTCCGGTTTTCATGTTGCTAAAAACGAATGGTCGCTCTAAACGCATTCTTGTCGCATCCCGATCCATTACCTCGAGCGAAGCGCCAACCAACGGCGCCACATCAACCTTATTGATGACCAATAAGTCGCTCTTCGTTATGCCTGGTCCGCCCTTTCTTGGGATCTTGTCACCGGCGCTGACATCGATGACGTAGATGGTGAGGTCCGACAGTTCCGGAGAAAACGTGGCGCTGAGATTGTCGCCACCCGATTCAACAAGGACCAACTCGAGCCCCTCATGTCGCTCCTGGAGTTCGTCAATTGCGGCAAGATTCATAGACGCATCCTCACGAATCGCGGTGTGCGGGCATCCACCCGTCTCGACGCCCAGAATTCTTGTCTGGTCTAGCGCGTCGTGGTGCGTCAGGAATTGAGCGTCCTCGTGCGTGTAGATGTCGTTCGTTACCACAGCCATGTCGTAGTGTTCACGCATCGCTAGACACAAATTGAGTGTGAGGGCAGTCTTACCTGACCCGACGGGACCACCGATACCAACTCGTAATGCCTGCATTTACGCCTCCTACGAGCGAAAGAGTCTGGAATATTGAGCCTCGTGCTGAGCGCTCAAAATTGAGAGAAGAGGGACCGTACTCGAAGAATCCATCTCAAGCGTCTGCATAGACTGGCCCACGCATTCAGAAATAACTGGTTTCAGATCTGCCAAAACCGCTTGTAACGCGTTCTGACCCAGCGGAATCGCTTTGGCGGCGACGAGCATCTGGTTGTCGAGCCATGACCAAAGGATGCCCGTAACCAGCCAGTCCTCAGGGATCTGATAGCTCGCAGCGACCCATCCGTACAAACAAATAAGTGAGTATTCGTTTGCGTCGGGCACATCGATTCCTTGATCAACCGCCCACTTCTTAAATGCCGCACCAAGAAGCAGGTCCTCCTGAAGCAACTCACGTGTCTCGCGAGACGCGAGCAGCTCGGCGTTCACGTCCCGGAAAGTTGATACTGAACCCGCACGGTATGCCCGAATAGCGTGGCGACAATCGAGCGTCGTGAGCGAGAACCGCATCACGCTGTCGCACCAGCGGCCGAGAGACTCCGCGTCACGGACCTGCCCTGACTCGATAGCAGCCTCGAGCCCCTGACTGAAGGCAAACGCACCTATCGGTAGGCTCGGAGAGAACAAATGCAGCGCGTGGATCAATTGCCCTGAACTAGTCATAATGATGACCACCTCCCGTGTGTTGGCCGTACGCTCCCCTCTCTGGATTGAAGGATGCCTTAAGATCTGCGACCCGGAGGCCCCACTGGCGGCATAGGTCAGACAACACGTGATCCGGCTGGAAACGCACCGCGCATGACTGAATCTCTAACGGCGTATGGCGGTTCCCGAGGTGATAACAAATTTTTGCGAACAACACCGGGTCAGTTGTCGAGGCCTCGATCAACGGTTCGACTGCTGCTCTCACAAGGGCCACCCGGCCATCTGTTGCCCTCAAATAATCACCGTCCTTAAGAGTCTGACCTCGATCCAAAAAAAGGCCGGCCTCTTCGTCGGTCTCGGTCAAGGTCTTAAGACGACCGCGCTTCCTTGAATCATAATCAAGTGAAATGACCGCATCGTAGCGAGTAGCGGCGTCGAGTTTTTCGGTAAGCTCCAACAAATCGTACGTTCCTTAGAATAGAAAATACCGCTGAGCCAACGGTAACGAATGCGCCGGTTCACAGACCAGAAGTTCGCCGTCAGCCCGGACTTCATAAGTTTCTGGGTCAACCTCGATAGTTGGCTGGTAATCGTTGAGCACCATGTCAGACTTCTTAATCGACCGAATATACTTCACGGGCAGGAGCTTCCGGTTCGTATCTACCATCCACTCGTTGGCTTGTTGCAAGGACAACTCAGATACGAAGGTCGCGGACAGCCGGTCCGGACACGATCCCATCGCCCCAAACATCGTTCGGTAGTGCACTGGTTGGGGTGTTGGGATGGACGCATTCGGGTCACCCATCGGCGCCGCTACAATGAATCCGCTCTTAAGTATCAGCGCCGGCTTAGTTCCGAAGAAAGCTGGCTTCCAGAGGACCAGATCGGCCATTTTCCCGACCTCCACGGACCCAACCTCGTGAGCGATTCCATGGGCGATGGCTGGGTTGATGGTATATTTCGCGATGTACCGTCGCGCCCTAAAGTTGTCGTGCCAATCAGGATCAGATTCCAATGAACCGAACTGGTCCTTCATCTTGTGGGCGGTCTGCCACGTGCGAGTAATAACCTCACCAACCCGCCCCATCGCCTGTGAGTCGGAAGCGATCATACTGAACGCGCCCTTGTCATGAAGAATGTCCTCGGCCGCAATGGTTTCCTTCCGAATCCGACTATCCGCAAACGCGACGTCCTCAGGGATATTCGGTGACAGGTGATGACAGACCATCAGCATATCGAGGTGCTCGTCAACGGTGTTGATCGTGTAGGGTCGGGTAGGATTCGTAGAGGACGGGAGAATATTTGATAACCCAGCCGCCTTTATAACATCAGGAGCGTGCCCTCCGCCCGCGCCCTCAGTGTGATAGGTATGAATAGTCCGTCCAGCAATCGCCCTGAGAGTTTCTTCAACGAACCCTGACTCATTCAGAGTATCAGTATGAATCGCAACCTGGGTATCAGTCTCATCGGCAACCGTCAGGCACGTATCAATGGCCTGAGGTGTCGTGCCCCAGTCCTCGTGGAGTTTCAAACCACAGGCCCCAGCCTCTATCTGCTCGACCAGTGCTTGTCGATTACTCGAATTACCCTTACCCAGGAACCCAAAATTCATTGGCTGCCCCTCGATCGCGCGCATCATCATCTCTATGTTGAAGGGCCCCGGGGTACAGGTGGTCGCATTCGTGCCCGTCGCCGGACCCGTGCCTCCACCAAGCATGGTAGTTATGCCGGACGCGAGAGCCTCATCAATCTGTTGGGGGCAGATGAAATGGATGTGGGAGTCAATACCGCCGGCCGTCAAGATCTTTCCTTCACCCGCAATGATCTCGGTTCCGGGTCCTATAACAACCGTCACTGCTGGCTGAATGTCGGGGTTCCCCGCCTTACCGATGGCGGCAATCCTTCCTGACTTCACGCCGACGTCGGCCTTTACAATACCCCAGTAGTCAACGATCAGCGCGTTGGTAATCACAAGATCCATACAATCCTGGCTCCCACGCTGCGACTGACCCATCCCATCTCGGATCACCTTTCCTCCCCCAAATGTGACCTCGTCGCCGGGTACAGCCGAGTCGGACTCTGGGGTAACCCATAGATTCGTGTCACCCAAACGAACGGAGTCACCAACAGTCGGACCATAGAGGTCCGCGTATGTTTTTCTTGAGATCTTCATACCGAATCCTCCAAACGACCCATCACTAGCCCCCTAAAACCGAATACATTGCGGTCACCGGCTAAGGCCACCAACTCGATGGTCCTCTCCTGACCGGGCTCGAACCGCACCGCGGTCCCAGCAGCAATATTGAGACTGAAGCCAAGCGCCTGTTCTCGATCAAACTCAAGCCGAGGATTAACCTCATAAAAATGATAGTGAGAGCCCACCTGAATAGGCCGATCACCCGTATTCGCGACGACCAGCGTCTTCGTTTCACGGCCCTCATTAAGGCTCACGTCACCGGACCGAATTCGCATTTCTCCTGGAATCATTTCTTCAATGCCTCCTGTATGGGTTCATGAACAGTGACTAACTTCGTCCCGTCAGGAAACGTCGCCTCGATCTGCACCTCGTCAACCAACTCAGCGACACCGTCCATGACTTGATCTCGGGTCAGCACCGTTCGTCCCAGCTGCATGAGTTCCGCGACAGAACGGCCGTCACGTGCGCCCTCCATAATCTCCAAACTGATTATCGCGACAGCTTCCGGATAGTTAAGCCGAAGGCCCCGGGCCAGTCGGCGTTCCGCGACAAGACCCGCCGTGTAAAGCAACAGCTTATCTTTCTCTCTAGGAGTTAATTCCATTCATGTCCTCCAAATTCTCGGGATTTCAACTGTTCTTGCCATGATTTGTTCCCCGACAGAAGACCACAGCAACTCTAAAGCCCTCCTAGTGTCCTCCGCGCGAGCAGACAGCAGACGAATATTGATTAATCCGTCACGGATGGCTGTCACACCAGACTTCCCGGGGAAGTCCTCTACAGTTTGTCGGCAACTTTTGACCACCGCGTCTGTCCCCCCGGATCCTTGTCTAAGTATTAGTAACCCCGACGCGAGACTAGTCAAGCCATCTAAACCGCTGGCGCTGGCTAAGGTCTCTGGGTCGATTCGCAGATGATCTCTGTACAGCAAACGACGATCACGGTAGACACTAAGACGCTGCGATAATCGACCACTTCTGAACGGCAGAGAACCGGCCGACCGACCAAAGATTATATGCTCCCAACCGAAGTAGGTAGCAGAAGCGTCGACCAAAATCTGCGTCTCGAGATCACCACTAGCGCCGTCGAAGACAATCGTGTCCTGGGGTAGGTAGGCACAGGTCGCTCCCGCATCGACCTCGAGCACTGTCCGAGTGGTCTGCATCGATCCGTTTTGCCGAGAACGATAGAGCTTCCCCGACGCCGGTGTCGTGATCAAAACCTTAGCTTGAGGATGAAGACGGAACCGACAGTCGAGGTCATCGCCTGACACCATCCCTCCGGGCGGGTGCAACACGTAGCAATGTGCTAAGTCCTGATCGTGAAACAGTTTCTGTACCCGTAACGGTCCAGCATGCGAAATCTCCGCAAGCGACGTATTACCTAAACTGGTCTGATGAAACTGACAACTTAGGCTGGCAGGCCAGGCGTGATCAGGTTCATATGACAGGCACTGATTCATAATTTTCTATCCGTGGCACAAGACGCTGGACAGAAGAAGTCCTGCCGCAACAGGGTCAATAATGGTCGAGCGATCCCATTCGTTCGCTAGCTCAGAATAGAGATCCGTCATGCCCGCACATCCCAGTATAATCGCCACTTCTCTACCATGCTTGTCGACGATAGCCCGAATACATTTATTGAGTATCCTCAAAGATTCTTCGGGATCCCGTTCTAGCTCGAGTACTGGAATTCCGCTGGCCACAACATCGAGGCAGCATGACTCAAACCCTTGCCGTTGAATTGACTCCCTGATGACTGGAATAGAGACAGCGAGTGTGGTCAGGACGACAAATCGTTGCGAACGGAGTGACGCCCAATGATAGGCGGCCTGACCGATCCCGATGACGGGTCGCCCAACCTGATTAATTAGATCCCAGACGCCGGTGTCATCAAAACAA
>CACBSE010000025.1 GCA_902541775.1 uncultured Litorivicinus sp.
GCGTGTCTCTGTCAAACTGCGGCCAGATACCGGCATGAATCACGATGGCATTATGTTTGGGAAAATCTCTCGCTAGAGGGCATTGGCGGTACCAATTGACCACATCCTCACAGATGACGGAGTCGATAAGTTGCTGGGTTCGGTCTTTCGGTTTTGCTTCGCGAAGCCCTGATGCTACGGCTAAAAAGTTAAGGTGGTGGGTGGAGCCGTTCGTGACTCGTTACTTGGACTGACTCCGAAAGATGTTGATTTCGTTGCAGTCGGGACGAGTCCTGAAACATTCCTGGAACTCGGCTTCCAACGAGTCGGACAGGATTTTCCTGTATTTTTGCATCCGAAAAGCCATACCGAAATAGCGCTTGCTCGGACAGAACGGAAGACGCACAAGGGCCATACTGGTTTCGTTGTGCATGCAGATCCCGCTGTGACATTGGAAACGGACCTCCTACGCCGCGATTTCACAATCAATGCTATGGCCGTTTCTCGAGACGGCAACCTGATCGATCCGCATGGAGGGAAAAAGGATCTTCAATCACAACAATTACGTCACGTTTCTGAGGCTTTTTCAGAAGATCCATTGCGCGTTCTTCGGGGTATTCGCTTCCTTGCACAACTTGGTGTCTTTGAATTTCAAATCGCACCAGAAACCAGATCAATGATGCAGTCGATGTCACCGTGTCTGGTTGAACTCTCTGTCGAACGCATCATCGCCGAACTCGATAAAACGCTCGCATCGAGTCACCCCCATTTGGGACTTCAACACCTGTCTGACCTCGGAATAACCAATGTGCTTGCACCTGCGCTCGAAAACCTACCGGCCCAGTTTCTGTGTCAATCGACTGACGCACGTTTGGCAGAATGGATGATTCTGAATCAGCCGACGATCAAATGTATTGAACGGTATGGAAAAGAATTTCGGTTAACCACTAAACGCACAGCTTTTTTAAAGGCTGCAACACGCTTAAAAGATTTAGCGTTTGAAGACGCAGCACTGTGTCTGAATGTATTCGGTCAACTTGGCTGGTTACGAGGAAATCAGCCCGATAAGGGTATTGACCAGTTGCTTGTTGAATTTGCTCAATCGGTTCAAATGGCGGTCCCGATCGGACGCTGGTTTGAGATCCGACAACGAGTTCGGCGGATCTCTGCCGAACAATTCACTGAACAAGGGCTGAGTGGTCAAGCCCTCGGCGATGCAATTTATGCTGAACGCTTAAGTGTTCTTTCGACCGAAATCTCTGCACCGGGCACCGCTCCAGGCTTGTAAAGCCTACCCGTGACTTCAGCTACTCGGTCATCTCTCAAGACGATTTTTAGAAGATCGGTCAAGCGTTTTTCGATCAAGTTACAGTGTTCGCGCGCGGCTGCAGCCTGCATATCACGGCACAACGCACCATAATCCAGCGTGTTTTCAAGATCATCAGACTCAGCGGCATCTGAGAGTGAAATTGTGATGACTAAGTCGAGATATAACGGCTGCGGAATTTCTTTTTCATGCAAGTACACCCCGATCAGTGAGAGCAGCGGGAGTTTCGAAACATACATCTTATCCATTACGACACCTTCGGTAGTTCGCTTAAAGGCCAACGAGGCCGGATTGCGATAGCAAGTGTGGGATCAATCTGTCCGTGACTTAATCGCATCAAGCCGGCAAAGGCGATCATCGCACCATTGTCTGTGCAAAATTCAGGTGCCGGATATGCCACCTGAATTCCAGATGTTTGGAGCGACTTCAAAGTTTGACGTAATAATCGATTCGCACTAACACCACCTGACATCACAAGCGCTCGCGCTCCTGTTTCTACAAGCGCCCGCTCGCACTTGATTACTAGAGTATCAACCACCGCCTGTTGGAAGCTAGCGGCCAAATCGGCTTTTGCTTGATCATTCAGTTGATCTGTTTTGACTAAACGGCGCGCTTCAGTCAGCACTTGGGTTTTCAGTCCAGAAAAACTGAAATCACATCCCGGCCGGTCAGTCATTGGACGCGTAAAACGAAAACGGGTGGCATCACCATTGTCAGCCAAGGCCGCGATTTTAGGACCACCCGGATAACCTAATTGGAGTAATTTAGCAGTTTTATCAAAAGCTTCACCGGCTGCATCATCAAGCGTCGTTCCCAATAATTCATAATCACCAATGCCTCGGACCAGAATCAGTTGCGAATGTCCTCCACTGACCAACAAAGCAACAAAGGGTATCGGCAGGTCAGGAGTTTCCATTAGTGGTGCAAGGAGATGACCCTCCATATGGTGAATCCCAAGCGCAGGCCGATCCAACGAAAAAGCGAGCGACTTGCCGAAAGTGGCTCCGACCAACAATGCGCCCAGGAGGCCCGGACCTGTTGTGTATGCGACTGCATCAACATCAATCAAATCCAAGCCTGAAGCGGCAACAGTCTTATCAACCAGAGGACGGAGATAACGAATATGGTCGCGTGAAGCAAGCTCGGGAACAACCCCGCCGTAATGCGCGTGAACATCGATTTGACTATGAACGCGATGCGCCATCAGCCCGTCCTGCTGACTGTAAATCGCTATTCCAGTCTCATCACATGAAGTTTCGATCCCTAAGACCCGCATCTGGTTCCCTTTTCCTCTTGACGCTGGTATCCTTCTGCGCCCCTGGGGAGAATACCAACTTCAAACTTAGTTTAATTTAAGATAGGTGCATTTTAATGCCTGCGGTAAAAATAAAAGACAACGAGCCCTTCGATGTCGCACTTCGTCGCTTCAAGCGTGCATGCGAAAAAGCTGGAGTTCTTTCTGAAGTTCGTCGTCGTGAGTGTTACGAAAAGCCAACAACTCTTCGCAAGCGAGCGGCAGCGGCAGCTGTCAAGCGTCATTTAAAGAAGGTTTCTCGCGAGACCAAAAAATTCGAACGTCTCTATTAATTGCTGAGGCGTACGCGTGAGTCCACTAAAGAACTCTCTCACTGAAGCCATGAGAGACGCGATGCGGGCGAAAGAAAAATTTCGGCTGGGCGTCATTCGGATGGCGCTCGCTGAAATCAAACGTGTTGAAGTGGATGAACGTGTTGATATCGACGACGCGCGGTGTCTCGCCATCATTGACAAAATGTCGAAGCAACGCCGTGACGCGGCCAATCAATTTGTTGGTGGTGGGCGCCAGGACCTTGCCGATAACGAATTAGCGGAAGTTGAAGTACTCAAAGAATTCCTTCCAGCACAGCTCACCGAGGACGAAATTATATCGCTTATCGATAAGGCGATTACCACAACAGCTGCTTCTGGTCCCCAACACATGGGCCAAGTGATGGGACAATTAAAACCTCAGGTCCAGGGTCGTGCTGACATGCAAGTGATCAGTAGGCTGGTCAAAGAGCGCCTCAGCTAAATCCGACCAAAAATCAGATACACTCTCATCACTTAACTCAACTTTCGGGTATCAAGTGGCTAGACGAATCCCTGATTCATTTATCGAAACACTGAACGATCGCATCAATATCGTTGATGTGATCAGCACTCGCGTAACACTGAAAAAATCAGGCCGTGAGTTTCATGGCCGCTGCCCCTTTCATGATGACTCATCTCCTTCGTTTTCAGTCAGCCCTGATAAACAGGTGTATCACTGCTTCGGCTGTGGCGCTTCAGGTGGACTAATTAGCTTTGTGATGGAATATGACAAGATCGACTTTATTAGTGCGATTGAGAACTTAGCGTCACTGGCCGGCCTCGAAGTTCCAACAGAAGCGGCCGACCCCGAATCTGGGCAGCGTAAAGCACTCTACGCGATCATAGAGCACGCGGATCAAGCATTCAGAAAGGCATTAAAGGCCCATCCGAATCGAGAGCGCGCAGTGAGTTATTTGAAAGGTCGTGGCCTAACAGGACTAATTGCTCATCGATTCGGCCTCGGATACGCGCCAGATGGGTGGCGTTTTTTAACTGATCAACTCGGTACTGAAACGCAGTCAAAAAAGCAACTGCTTGACGCGGGTCTCACCGTTGTGAATTCGCAGGGGCGAGAATACGATCGGTTTCGAGAGCGGGTGATGTTCCCAATTCGAGACATCCGGGGACGGACCATCGCATTCGGGGGCCGTGTTCTCGACGAGAGTAAGCCCAAATATCTGAATAGCCCTGAGACAAAACTGTTTCATAAAAGCGACACATTGTATGGCCTCTACGAGGCCCGCCAGGCGTGCCGCTCGTTGGACCGCGTATTGGTTGTTGAAGGCTATATGGATGTCGTTACATTAGCACAATTCAGGATCGACTTCGCCGTCGCAACACTCGGAACTGCGTTGACAGGCCAACATCTCGATCGACTCAGCCGGCAAACAGCGCAAGTCATTGTCTGCTTTGATGGAGATCAAGCGGGCCGCACCGCGGCAAAACGCGCATTAGACACTATGCTCCCCTTTTTAAGTGATGAGTTCAGTATTCGATTTCTATTTTTACCGGATGGTCACGATCCCGATTCACTTATACGCGATGAAGGGACCGACGCCTTTCTAATTCGCCTAAACGAAGCACTTCCCGCATCCGAAGCGCTAATCGGCTTACTCGCCGATGAAGTCGACATAACAAAAATCGATGGACGCGCTCGACTTACCGCACTCGCATTACCAAAAATTGCAAAGATTCCGGCGAGTATCTATCGCTCACTGATGCTCGATTCGTTAAGTAAAATGTCAGGAACTCGTCGTGCAGATCTCGATGCACGATTGCAAGATCTTCAGATCGAACCGTTTCGTATGGAAATGCAACCGAGCCAAATGCCGACCTCGAAAACTACGTTGAAGATCGATGCCGAAACGATGAGCTTTGAATCATTGAGACACGACGACGACGAACAACACGAGGATTTTTCAGATCACGTTGAACCGCCAGTCGATATGGAAACTCCAATTGAAGTGCCACCAAAAATTGAATTTCCAGACCCTGATAAACCAGAACCACTTACAAATCGATTGCTTTGGCTTGTGTTACAAAATCCAATGCTCCTGACCGAGCCAGTCTCTGTTCCTGAACGTAGCCGCCTCGTAAATATTCATCCTCTCGCTCAAGTTTGCAATTGGATCATTCAAACCGATAAACCGACGACCGCAGGATTAATGGGGCACTTCAGTGGGACAGAACTTGGTCGATTACTGTCAAAATTGCTAAATCGGGAAGCACTCTTCAGCGAAAGCGCTTATAAAGCAGAATTAAACGATGGCCTCAATCAACTGAAAAAACAGTTGGTGACGGAGTCGATAAAGCTTTTGGCAGAAGACGCGAAGCACGGGAAAATTTCCACTGAAGACTTGCATCAGGCACTCACAGCACATAAAAAACAATAAGGATAATTGCGGAATCCGTGTATAATATCCGGCCTTTTTTACAACACATTTCTTAGGTCAGTTCATGGCAGAAAAACCGTTAGATCAGGAACTCACGCAAACCGAGCAACGTCAATCGCGTCTTAAAGAGTTGATTGCGAAGGGCAAGGAACAAGGATACCTTACCTACGCTGAGGTCAATGATCACCTCCCTGAGGAAATAGCAGATCCTGATCAGGTTGAAGATATCATCCGTATGATCGGAGATATGGGGATCGCGGTTGGTGAAGAAGCACCTGACGACGATCAACTACTCCTCGGTGAAAATTCTGCAGCAACTGATGATTCAGCTGCTGAAGAGGCAGCGGCTGCGCTTGCTTCTGTGGAAAATGACGTGGGTCGTACAACGGATCCTGTCCGTATGTATATGCGTGAAATGGGTACGGTTGAGCTCCTCACACGCGAAGGCGAGATCATAATTGCTAAACGGATTGAAGAAGGCATTCGTGAAGTCATGCAAGCCATGGCCTACTACCCTGGCATTGTTGACTCGGTCCTTGCGATCTACGACCGAATTCAGTCAGAAGAAGGACGTATGTCTGATCTACTCGCCGGTTTCTTGGATCCAGATCCGGCAGATGAAGAGCCTGTTGACGTTGCCTCAACCGAAGACGTGAGTGATCAAGACTTCGACGACTCAGATTCAAACAATGATGACGACTCAGATGATAGTGATGAGGAAGAGGGAGATACGGGCCCCGATCCTGAAGAAGTCAGGGCACGCTTTGAAGCACTCCGGGTAAATCTCGCCAAAGCTGAAAAAGTAATTGCAAATAAAGGGCGGGATTCGAAAGAGTCCAAAGTTGCGCTTAATGCTATTGGTGATGTGTTCTCATCGCTGAAGCTTACGCCTCGACTATTTGACGAACTCTGCATCGAATTTCGGACTGTTCTCGACTCAATCCGAAATCAAGAGCGAGAAATCTTGCGGTTATGTACCAAGCAGGGAAAGCTCGACAGGAAAGTTTTTATCAAAGAATGGCACGGCAATGAGACTAATTTTGAGTGGATTCCAGGCGTGGTCAAGAAGAAGAAATCGGAAAAACTCGAAGCAGTGATTCCGGACGTGCAACGTTGCCAAGCTCGGCTGCAGTCCATAGCTGAAGGCGTGGGTGTCACCATTCCAGAGTTACGCGAAGTCAATCGCCGTTTATCAATGGGCGAAGCGAAGGCGCGTCGAGCAAAGAAAGACATGGTTGAAGCAAACCTACGTCTCGTGATTTCAATTGCTAAAAAATATACTAATCGTGGCCTCCAATTTTTGGATTTGATCCAAGAAGGCAATATTGGCCTGATGAAGGCAGTTGATAAATTCGAGTATCGTCGCGGATACAAGTTTTCAACCTACGCCACATGGTGGATACGCCAAGCAATTACTCGCTCGATTGCTGACCAAGCTCGTACGATTCGTATCCCGGTCCATATGATCGAGACAATCAACAAACTCAATCGTATAAGTCGTCAGATGCTCCAAGAGATGGGACGTGAGCCGACTCCGGAAGAGTTGGGTGAACGGATGGAAATGCCTGAGGATAAAGTTCGAAAGGTATTAAAAATCGCAAAGGAGCCAATTTCGATGGAGACACCCATCGGTGACGACGAAGACAGCTCGCTTGGTGATTTCATCGAGGATACAACAATCTCATCACCTGTTGATTCTGCCACTGTCGAAGGGTTAACCGAATCAACCCGACAAGTTCTTGCGAGTCTCACAGCACGAGAAGCGAAAGTCCTTCGCATGCGTTTTGGCATCGATATGAATACTGACCATACGTTAGAAGAAGTCGGCAAACAGTTCGATGTCACGCGTGAGCGAATTCGTCAGATTGAAGCAAAAGCACTTCGTAAACTCAGACATCCAAGTCGCTCGGATCACCTTAGATCGTTCTTGGACGAGTAAATAAACCACAGCCCGGAGGATTTCTACCTTATGCAAGTCAGTTATTTGCTAGGCCGAAATTCGAAGTTGAAACTGAGCAACATCGCGCGTTCAATGACCTTTCAAACCAACTACAAGAGGAAAAAAAGGAGCATGAAAAAACCCTCCTAACGTCCATCCCGGCACTATCCTTGCTCCTGTTGCTGGGTTGCTGCAAATACTCTTTCCGCCAAACAAAGAGTGGTTTATCGCGTCAATTATTTTGACGTCAAACGATCCATCGGAGCAATGAGCAATGCGCAGAACCATATCAATGCGCTTGGCGAAGGAAATCAAGAAATCCGATTCGCACTCTACGGAAATGGAGTTGAAGTACTGAGAAAAGTCTCCCGAGAGAACACCGATTCAGCCAACCGGATCGATTCGCTGAGAGGCCAAGGAGTCAAATTCAAAATCTGCGCAAATACATTAAAGGGCAGAAAAATCGCACTTGAAGACTTACATTTTGCAAAGCAACCAGACGTTGTACCCTCCGGAGTCGCTGAGATTGGAAGGCTTCAACCAAAGGGATTTGTTTATCTCAGACCATAAAAAAGACGGCTTTTTCCGGCTCAACACTCGCTATGAAAAACTGTCCCGATAATCATCTCTCAATAGATTCTTCTGTACTTTCCCCATTGTGTTACGCGGGAGAGCATCGAGCTGAATCCATCGTCTCGGTAATTTAAATCCGGCTAACTTTTCTCGGCATGCTGCTTGAAGTGCGTCTGTATCAAGCTCAGAGTCGCCGACCAAAATCGCGACAATACCCTCTCCAAAATCTGGATGAGGAACACCCACCACAGCACTCTCGATAACACCGGCTTGATCGTTCAATACGTCCTCAATTTCTTTCGGATAGATATTTAACCCACCCGAAATGATGAGATCTTTTCCGCGCCCGACAATCGAGACATATCCATCGTCGGAGAGCGTCGCCATATCGCCTGTTATGAACCAGTCACCCTTAAATTCAGCTGCTGTCTTTTCTGGAAGTTTCCAATACCCTTTAAAGACATGGTCTCCCTTAACCTCGAGCAAACCAACCTCACCGTAAGGTAAGAGACTTCCATCTTCAGCAATAATTCGAACTTCAACACCCGGAAGTGGTGGACCAACAGAGCCTGCGCGGCGATCGCCGTTCAAGGGATTTGAGCAACTCATGCCGGTCTCCGTCATGCCATAGCGCTCTAGGATTCGCTGCCCTGTCCGGCCGAAAAACTCATCGGAGGTCTCAACAAGCAAAGGAGCGGACCCTGAAATAAAAAGGCGCATATGACCACTCACAGTACGATCAAAACGTGGATCAGCGAGTAAACGTGTATAGTAGGTTGGTACGCCCATAATCACGGTGACATCTGGCATGGCTTCCAAAACCATCTCGGGATCAAACTTCGGCAACATGATCACTGACCCACCATTTATGAGCGCTAAATTCAGCGCCACAAAGAGTCCATGCACATGAAATAATGGCAACGAATGTAACAAGACATCATCAGAATCGTAGCCCCAAGCCTCAGTTAACATCTCTGCGTTAGCCACCAAGTTGCTGTGGGTGATCATGGCACCCTTTGGTTTACCTGTGGTCCCTGATGTATAAATGATTGAAGCCAAATCGTCAGCAGCTCTGGCGACAACATCGGTGAAAGACTGACCAGCTGCCTTTGCGGTTTCAAATGCGTCGACCAAACTTCCAGTCTCACCATCGAGAGTTAAGACTTGTAAACCTGGCATCGAGCCTTTAAGAGACTCAATGTGACTCAGCCGATCGGCAACACACACATGAAGCCTCGACTCAGCATCCGTCAAGAAATACTCAATTTCACTATTCGTATACGCCGAATTTAAAGGAAGATACACTGCACCACAGCGCAAAACAGCGAGATACAAGACAACATTCATCCAGCCTTTATCAATCTGAACAGAAACCCGATCTCCCGGTGCCAGCCCAAGATCAACAAGCGTCGACGACAGGATTGCTGACTCAGCATCTAGATCTGATCCTGTCAGATTCCGACCCCCAGGGATCGAGAGCAATGTTTTATCAGCAAAGCGCTGCAGATTCACTTGAATTGCCGCGAAAACATTATGTGTCATCAGAAGATTCCTTCAGTTTATGCTGTATGTTTTTCTTTAATAAATGCTGCACATCTTTTGATGTTGCAATTTGGCCTGTTTCCATGAGCCGCTCGTGATTGCCCACGATGTCATCAAGCTCATAAAGGTAGTTCACCATGAAACCGAAACTCTGCTTCTGGCCACGGGGGCTCATGTCGGCATTCGCGTTAATTCGCTCTAGCGTCGCTCCATTTCCCAAGTGAAAGCGCGCAACAGGATCTGTGAGCTTTGCTCCTTGACCCGATGTCAGATATTGCGCAACCAACGGCTTCAATTCATCATTATTTGTGGACTGCTCGAATACATGCAGATACTCCCGACCCGCAGTTTCAAGCCAACGACGTAGCCCAGGAATTGGTGATAATGTCACAAAGCGCTTGAGACCTGGGTGCTCGCTTTGCAAGACAGAAACCACTTGCTTAATCAGCAGATTTCCAAAACTCACACCAGCGAGTCCTGGTTGGCAGTTGTTGATCGAATAAAATACTGCGGTATCAGCAAATACCGGTGGCTCGGGTGGCGTATCCAGAAGTGGCTTAATCGCGTCAGCCATCCCTTCCACCAGTGCAACCTCAACAAAGATTAACGGCTCATCAGGAATCACCGGATGGAAATACGCAAAGCAAAAGCGGTCCTGGGCCAGCCGACGTCTCAAATCGTCCCAGCCCTGAATTTCATGCACAGATTCATATTGAATCAATTTCTCCAAGACAGCAGCTGGAGTTTGCCAATTAATTTGCTCTAGTCGTAAAAATCCCTTATTGAACCAAGACGTAAATAAGTGAACTAGATCATGATCGATCGGTTTGAGTTCGGGATATTCACGGAGTAAGTCTCTTAGTGCTTCTCGCATTGATATCAGTGTTTGCAACCCACCGGGAGCTGTGTTCATGCGACGAAATAGCTCCTGTCGCTTCGCTTCTGCCGCTTGATGTAGAGCCATCGCAGATGATTCGTCGGCTGACAGTTGGTAGTTCGCAATCGCACAATCGAGACGTTGTTTGTCAGGTCCGAACTCGTCGATCAGAAAACGAAAAAAAGCGAGATGCTCGTGACTGTCGAGTGCATGCCAGGAGGCAACTACCGAGCCAGCAAGTGCAAGGCCGGTTGCCTCACCTCTACGCGAAATGACCGCGCGGCATTGCGCGATCAAATCATCGAATGAAACTCCATCAGATCCCAAGTCTAATAATTCAAGTGCCCGGTCAGTGACCTGTTGGATCCATCGCTTTATCCCCGTCGACATGATGGTCAACTACTCAAACAATGCGCCGTAACCTGGGATACGCCTTTGTAAACCCAGTTCCTGCATCATGCGATAGCTTGTTGCAACAGATGCCGACAATGTCGGAATTCCTGTTTTAGCTTGCAGACAAGCGACCGCGGGAAGAGAAGGCATTTGAACACACGCAGAAGCAACGAGCGTATCGACATTTGCAAGTGTCAAACGGTCAACCAATTCGATTGGCGCCTTTGGATCTTGCCGTGCAACTTCTAAGTTATCGGGGATCCCTAGACTAAGCGCATCGATCACCTCAAAGCCTTCAGATTCCAAGTACTGGCAGACCAGATCGGTGAGTGGTTTGCGATAGGGTGTGATCAAAGCAATCTTTTTTGCGCCTAGCACCGTCAGACCTTCAACGAGAGCCCCTGCAGAACTCACAACTGGGCATGGGTGATGGTTATCAATCGTCACTTGATGGAGTCTCGATTGACTTTCGCGATGGTAGCCAAGCCCCATTGACATGATGGCAACCAAACAAGCATATCCCATGACATCGACCGCAGCATCGGATAGTTCAAGTGCGCAACGATCACTATCACGATCCATTGCAGCAAGCTCCTCCTTGGTCACCTGCTTCATCCGCATTCGACTTGAATGAAAAGTAAATCGGTCGTCGTAATATTTTTCCCGCGCCCGAAACACAGTCGGAATTTCTGTTTCCATTGTTACATTTGAGCTTGGGACGATCTGCCCAATTCGATAGGTGGTTGTCATGAGACAGCTGTTCCCATCAATACATCGGGTAACCATGTCGCGATTCCCGGGAATAGGCACAAGATGACAATTGCAACGACCATACACGCCACATAGGGAAGTGAACCCCTCAATATGGTTTTCAATGGAATTTCAGGCGCAATCCCGTTAATGACATAGAGATTTAAGCCAACGGGGGGGGAGATCAAGCCAATCTCCATGTTGATCGTCAAAACAACTGCAAACCAATAAGGGTCGAATCCTGCACCCAAAATGATGGGCATCAATATTGGCGCTGCCATCAAGATCACAGCCACAGGAGGCAGGAAAAACCCTGCAACCAAAAGGAATAGGTTCACGTAAAACATCAACACCCATCGATTCACATCGAGTGTTCCGATCCATTCTGCAATCGCTTGGGTGATAAACAAACTCGACAGCATGTAAGAAAACACACCCGCAGCACCGATGATAAACAAAATCATGACGGACTCTTTAGTCGCATCACGCAACATCACCCACACAAGGGAGAGATCTGTCATTTTGTAAATCACGATTGCAAGGCCGAGGCACAACAAGGCCCCAACTGCAGCGGTCTCTGAGGGCGTAGCGACACCACCATACAGCGCGTACAAGACGCCAAGGATGACGAGAAGAAAAGGAACGACTCTTGGTAGAACCTCAAACTTCTGTTTCCACGTGAAGGTGCGTCCCGCCAACGCATCAACACCACCTTCACGCCAGGTCGCATAAATTGACCAGGCCATGAAAAGACCGACAAGCAATAATCCCGGTAAAACGCCGGCTAGGAACAATCGACCAATCGATGTCTCGGTCGCAATCCCGTACACAATCATCGTAATCGAGGGTGGGATTAATATCCCAAGCGTTCCGCCTGCTGCGATCGAACCGGCAGCAACACCATCGGGGAAGTTACGCTTCCGCATTTCTGGGATGCCCATCTTTCCAATCGCGGCGCAAGTCGCAGGTGACGATCCCGACATTGCGGCAAACAAGGCGCATGCACCAAGATTCGAGACAACGAGTCCACCTGGAATTCGAGTCAGCCAACGGTCGAGTGCTTCGTACAAATCGGCACCAGCTCTCGTAGATGCAATGGCTGCGCCCATCAGAATGAACATTGGAATCGAAAGAAGTGCGAAATTATCAAGTTTCCCGAAGAGTACTTCTGGGATCAGTTCGAGCGCACGTAGACCATCGAAAATAATTAAAAATAATGCGGAAACAACCAGTAGCCCGTTAGCAACTGAGATCCCCGAAAACAAAATAAAGATAGTAACCGCACCAACAATGGCCCCCAACAACAATGGATCCATTAGTGGCCGCCTCCTTCAACAATTATGTCTTCCGCAGGTGTTGAGAGTGTCTCTAACAGATCCGCAAGTAACTGGAGCGCGAATAGGCCGAACCCTAAAGGCATCGATAGATAAGGAATCCAAAGTGGTGGTCCCCAGACGGTCTCAGAGACCCATCCGCGTGAAAATGAGAGGTGGACCAGCTCAGCGCCGTGGTATGTCATGACAGTGAGGATGGCGATGGCTGCCAAGAAGCTCGTGATGAGCAATAGTTTGCGTGCCGCAGGCGTTAACAGCATTGGGACGAGGTCAACATTGACGTGTCCTTTCAACTTTTGCACGTAAGGCAACCCCAACAGCGTCGCAGCGACCATGAGATAGATGACCGCTTCAGTCTGCCATATGGTTGAACCATTCAAAAAGTACCGGATGAAGATCATCTGACACGTAATTGCAACGGCTACGACGATCATGCCGGCCGCTAGAAACCCGACGACTTGCGACGTTGAGTTCACCGCACGGATAAATGCCTGCATTTCTGATTTTCCTAGAAATGCCCGACCTGACGGTCGGGCATGGGGTAGAGCTTAGTTACTCAACAGCAAGAGCAAGATCAAGGAATCGCTGTCCTTCTGGATAATCAGCGACGAACTGCTTGTAAGATGTCGACTTAGCAAGATCCTGCCAAGCTTGGAATTCATCTTTGCTCATCTGTTTGATCTGAACACCGGCGTCACGAAAAACTTTCACTGAGTTGGCGTCTTGTGATTTTGCTTCGGTCAAATAATATTCCTCAGCTTTCTTGGCGCCCTCACGTAATGCCTTCTTCTGAGAGTCATTTAGGCCATCAAACGTTGACTTGTTCATGAGCAGTGGTTGATACATGAACCAAAGTGCTTGATCGCCGGCCGGCGTGTAGCACTTAACTTGCTCATAAATACGATATGAGACAAACGAAGATGACGATGTATTCGCTCCGTCGAGGACACCGGTCTGCATTGCGTTGTAGATTTCTGATGAAGCCATTGATGCAATCGATGCTCCAGCACCAGCTAGCAGCTGGTTGAACGACTTACCTGCCGCTCGCATTTGCATGCCTTTCACATCATCTGGATGTGATACGCACTTCTCCTTGCCAACAAAGCCACCAGCGAGGTATCCGTGTACCAATACCATCACATTATCTTCGGCCATTTTTTCTTGAACAGCGTCCATAAATGGCGAGTAATTCAGACGTGCTGCGTGGTCGTGGTTCTTCACTAACCCGGGCATGAGTGTGAGGTTATATGACGGTTGTTGACCACCGGCGTATGACAGTGGCAGTACTGTCATATCCAACTGACCGCGGGACAATGGCTTGTATTGTTCCTTTGGCTTGAAAAGCGACTTCGATGGAAAAATCTTAATGTCTAAATCGACGTTCGCATCTTTAACATGGTTAGCGACGATTTCTGCCACTTTGTGACGAACATCTTTGGTTGACCACTGATGTGAGAGACGCAGCTCAGTCGCGCTAGCAACTGAACTTACAAATGCTGCACCAATTGCAGCGGCTACAAGGGCTTTTACTTTCATTACGGGCTCCTGCCGATTGTTATGCGTTATTACGGCTTGCATATTATCGTATGCTGCGTGGAAAATCTCGTATACAAAAATTACATGCAACGAGTTTCCTGAAATGAGTAGTCGAGCCGCATCTCGCGTCTTTCAAGGGGTCGAAGAACAAATTGCAACCGGCCAAATGAAAGATGGTGAAAAATTAGACGAAGCGTCATTGGCTGAATGATTTCATGTGTCACGGACGCCCGTTCGTGAAGCACTTCTGCAGTTAGTTGGTTCGGGGCTCGCAACTCAGATACCGAGGCGAGGCTGTTTTGTGAGAGCGCCATCATTTCGAGAGATGATCGAGATGTTTGAAGTCATGAGTAAGCTTGACGGGATGTGCGCACGGCTGGCTGCGCGCCGTATTAGCGACCAGCAGCTCTTCGCGCTGCAACAGTCAAATATAGAATGCGAAGACGCAATCAAGGCCAACGATAGTGATCTGTACTATCAGAAGCATGTGGAGTTTCATGAGTGTATTTACAGCGCGTGCGGCAACGTATTTCTCGCAGAAGAAACCCATTCGCTGCGGCGGAGGCTGCAATCATTTAGGCGTCTGCAATTACGCGTCAGGGGTCGAATGTTAAAGTCATTAGATGAGCACTCTGAAATCATCGAGGCAATTCGATCGGGTGATGCGGGTCAAGCCGATCTGGTATCGAGGCAACAGGTCATGATCCAAGGCGAGCGTTTCAACGATCTCCTTACTCACATGGAACAAGATATGTGAGCCCCAAAACATTACCGATTGATGTTTTTGAGACGGTAGTTGACGGGAGATCGGGGATTATCCGTGACTTAGCCGAACACTTTGAAGGTTCCCTTGCCGTTATTGGCCGGAGGCAGTGGCCAATATCTGGCGTTCGGAATATCAACCGTCGATGGAGCTGATTCGAAAGGAGTCATGATTTTATCGACCTCGCTACCCTCCACCGTGAGAACCTGCGACGCATCTCTCATCAATATTCCTTTCCCTTGGGATCGACTAATCATGAGGGTTGAATAG
>CACBSE010000026.1 GCA_902541775.1 uncultured Litorivicinus sp.
TTCGAGCGGCTTCCGATTATTGGTATCGAGGCCACCGAGGATAAGTCAATTGAGATCTTGAAACATCAATGATGGAATTGGACACCAAACAATCTGGGATCGCAACAATTTTTATAGCATAAAAGAATAAAAAACATCAGTATTGATAGTTAATTAATATTAAGAACCACCAATTTTTTTTGAATCGGTCTTTTTGTCCAAAAAATTATCGTGATATAATTCAGAAATAGGACAAATGCCGGTCTCCGGTATGCCAAAGGATTGGCAAGTTTAGGAAGGATTCGGGCATCGACAGGGATGTCGAATTTATGCTCGAGGACTTTCGTTTACATTGCCACGTCAGGTAGGTGCTTTCATTAAGCTTCGATGATCTGTCATAGACTGTGAGAACACGTATCGGCATCTGGTAGTAGTATCGAGCTCTCGAATGATGAGATCTTCTACCAAACAGTTAAAGATGCATTTGCGATCGTGGTGATGGCAGGCCCAGCGCTTTATAGCAATATCGTTCTACCAATGGTACCAAAGGAGTCTGAGCGTGATCGTGATTGGTGGTGATACGCTCATTGATTTAATTGACCGTGGACAGCGTCTGTTTGAGGCTTTTCCCGGTGGTTCGACACTGAACTGCGCGCTGGCCGCCGGTCAGTTAGGATCTAAAGTGTTGTATGTCTCAACACTCAGCTCAGATTCTTATGGTGATTTGCTCGCTAATCGATTGGCCCAGTGCAACGTCAAATTGAGAGCTAATTCACGTTCCTCGGCCTATACCTCGCTGGCAGTTGTCACCTTTGATGAAATGAATCAGCCGAAGTATGCCTTTTATCGTGATGGGACGGCCGACCGGGACGTTCCTATCGCTGATATCGTCGCTTCATTCCCAGAAAGGATGTCGATCTTTCACGTAGGGTCTTGTGCATTGATTCCTTCAGAGGATCAAGATGCATGGCTTCAAGTGGTCGTGGCAGCCAAAGACCGCGGTGCGCTGATCTCCGTCGATCCGAACTGTCGCCCGTCGATGACAAAAGACCCGATTGCCTACAGAGAGGGAATTGCACGTTTTTTTCGGCTTGCGGATCTTATCAAATGTAGTGATGGCGATCTTGAGTATCTGCATCCTGAATGGACCGATCGTGCAGTTGAGACCTTTATTGAGACCTATTCACCGCAATTGTGCGTCTACACTCAAGGTGCAGAGGGACTTCGGGCATCCACAAAATTTGGTGTTTCAGCGCAGGTGTCTGCATTTTTACCAGGTTTTCTGTCAGATACAGTCGGAGCAGGGGACTCAGTTCACGGGACATTACTTTCCGAGATTGATCGTCTGGGTTTAGTCGGGCAGCAACTGTCTGAACTCAATGAGTCACAATTAACTAAAATACTACTCTTGGCCTCTCGTGTCGCGGGTGTGAGCTGTACACGCGCAGGCTGCCAACCACCGACGCGGAAAGAGGTCGCCGAGATTTTTGACTAGCTGCGGGCTGCGTTTTCAAAATCGGCAATCGATTCGTCAGCGAGTGTTGATTGAAAGAAGGCTCGGGCAATCGGTTCAGGAAGTGCAAAGGTTGAAAAACCTCGCGCTGCCAGATCGAGGAACTGTGCTTTCGATTGCAGACTCGCAACTAAGAGTTCAGTTTCAAATGCGATATCATGCATCCGATCAAATAACTCATCTGCGTTTTCGATCGCGTCCCTGAGTCTTGCGTAATAGGGTTCCGTGTACGCAACTTGAAGAGCCTCAGCTGCGATGACTTGACCAACTGAATAGACTGCTGTCAGTGTTATCCGATCAGGAAGACTCAGCTTCGAAATCACTTCAAAGCCCATTTTGTTGGCCGGGATCTTAATAAACACCTTAGGTCCAATCGACGAAATTGACTGTGCACATTGGAGCCAATTTTCACCAAAAACCTGAAACTGAATACATGGATAACCAAGCTTCGTTGCTTTGTCATAGAGGGTTTGGTATGTCTGAATCGATGTCTCCAGACCTGCCCGTTGGATCAGTAACGGGTTGGTTGTGATTCCAGAAAATAGTCCGGTGCCTGCCAGGTCTGCCCAGCAGTCAGTGTTTGCTGCGTCGAGGAAAAGATTCATGCGCAGGAGTATACAGAGATTTTTGGCCTAGAAATAAAAAAGCCCAGACCGAAGTCTGGGCTGAAATCATCCGCGGTGCAGGTCTAGTCCCAGGATAGTGCTCCGCCAACCTGATACTCAGTGACTCGGGTTTCGAAGAAGTTCTTCTCTTTCCGAAGGTCCATGATTTCACTCATCCATGGGAATGGGTTATCTACTCCAGGAAATTGTTCTGGCAAGCCGATCTGCGTGAGACGACGGTTGGTGATGAATTTCAAATACTCTTCCATCATTTGAGCATTCATGCCCAGTACACCGCGAGGCATGGTGTCACGCGCGTACTCGGTCTCAAGCGCCAATCCTTCGAGAATCATTTGTGTCATCTTCGCCTGGAATTCTTCAGTCCAGAGTTGCGGATTCTCGTTTTTTATCTGGTTGATCACATCGACACCGAAGTTCACATGCATCGACTCATCCCGCAAGATGTATTGGAACTGCTCAGCAACACCGGTCATCTTATTGCGACGGCCCATCGATAGGATCTGTGAGAAACCGCAGTAGAAGAAGAGACCCTCGAGGACACAGTAGAACGCGATCAAGTTCTGAAGGAGTTCCTGGTCGTTTTCAGTGGTTCCTGTCTGGAACTGTGGGTTACCGATTGCTTGAGTGTACTTGAGTGCCCAGGCTGCTTTCCTTGCAACTGCAGGAATCTCGCGATACATGTTGAAGATCTCACCTTCGTCCATCCCGAGTGACTCGATACAGTATTGATATGCGTGCGTGTGGATCGCTTCTTCAAACGCCTGACGTAGTAGGTACTGCCGACACTCTGGGTTTGTGACCAAACGATAAATAGAGAGGACTAGGTTATTAGCAACCAGCGAATCTGCGGTTGAAAAGAATCCGAGGTTACGCATGACGATCTTCCGCTCATCGGCAGACAACCCATCATTTGAACGCCATAACGCAATGTCTTGCGTCATATTAATCTCTTGTGGCATCCAGTGGTTAGCGCAGCCATCCAAATATTTGGTCCACGCCCACTCATACTTAAACGGTACGAGTTGGTTAAGGTCAGCGCGGCAATTAATCATCCGTTTTTGGTCGACTTGTACCCGCTCGGCGCCCATCTCGAGTTCTTCAAGACCGGGAGCAACATCCAAATTTTCAAGAGCCTGTTGCGCTGCTTCATAGGCAGCAGACTCTGTTGGCTCGTAGCGTGTTGTGTCCGATATCTCTGACCCAGGCTCGGGCCTGATCGCCAGTTGCCGTTGAGGTTCATCGTGTTTCGCCTTAACTGGTGGTGGGGCAATCTGTTCTTCTGGTTCGTTAAACGCATCCCAATTCAGCATTGTTGTTTTTCTCCTTCAAATCGTCTTGATTACTGGCAGGCTTCGCAGTCTGGATCGTCCAAGCTGCACGCCTTGGGTACGGTAGCAGGTTCAACCGCCTGCGCAGTCTGAGCTGCGGAGACCGCATTCAGGTTCGATTTGTTGATGGTTGATTTCTCTGCCTGCGTAGCGCCGAGAGCACGCAGGTAGTACGTTGTTTTCAATCCACTGAACCAAGCCATTCGGTAAGTGACATCCAGTTTCTTACCGTTCGCATTTGCGATATAGATGTTCAAGCTTTGAGCTTGATCAATCCATTTTTGACGACGAGCTGCCGCCTCGACGATCCAACGCGTCTCCACTTCGAACGAGGTCGCATAGAGCGCTTTCAAATCGTCCGGGATCCGAGCGATTTGTTGCACAGATCCATCATAGTATTTGAGGTCGTTGACCATCACGTTGTCCCACAATCCACGCTCTTTCAGGTCGCGGACCAAGTAAGGGTTTACAACCGTGAATTCACCTGACAGGTTCGATTTTACGAAGAGATTTTGGTACGTGGGTTCAATCGATTGCGACACGCCAGTGATGTTTGCGATCGTGGCTGTTGGTGCGATGGCCATGACGTTTGAGTTCCGCATACCATCTTTGGCTTTTCCTCGGAGTTCCGTCCAGTCGAGCTGAGCGGAGGTGTCCACGTTAAGATAATTGGCTCCACGTTCTTCCCTCAATTTTTCAATTGAATCAATTGGCAGGACGCCCTGTGACCAGAGACTTCCATCAAAACTCGAATAGGCACCACGTTCACGGGCCAGTTCGGCAGACGCGTCGATCGCGTAGTATGAAATCACTTCCATGGATTCATCAGCGAATTGGACCGCTTCATCTGAACCATAAGGAATCCCTAACTCATACAAGGCATCCTGGAAGCCCATGATGCCGAGACCCACCGGACGGTGCTTCATGTTTGAGTTTTCAGCCTGCGGTACTGCGTAGTAATTAATATCAATCACGTTATCGAGCATACGAACAGCTGTCTTGATGGTTTGACCGAGTTTCTCGCGATCTAACCCGTCGTTTTTAGTGACGTGCTGACGAAGGTTCACTGAGCCCAGGTTACAGACTGCGATCTCGTCGACCGAGGTATTGAGAGTGATTTCTGTACAGAGGTTTGATGAGTGAACTACGCCTGCGTGCTGTTGTGGACTACGGAGATTACATGCGTCTTTAAATGTAATCCAAGGATGGCCTGTTTCGAATAACATCGAAAGCATCTTCCGCCAAAGATCTTTCGCCTGGACACGCTTGTAGTGTTTAATTTCACCTGTCTGCGTCATCGATTCATATTCTTGATAGCGATTCTCAAATGCCAGACCAAAGAGATTATGTAGATCTGGGCAAGTTGATGGTGAGAAGAGTGTCCACTCGGCGTCCTCAAATACACGCTTCATAAACAAATCGGGAACCCAGTTTGCTGAATTCATGTCGTGGGTTCGACGACGATCGTCCCCCGTGTTTTTCCTCAGCTCCAAAAACTCTTCGATGTCCATGTGCCAAGTTTCAAGATACGCACACACCGCACCTTTACGTTTACCACCTTGATTCACGGCGACCGCCGTGTCGTTGACCACTTTCAAGAATGGCACAACACCCTGGCTCTTGCCGTTGGTACCCTTGATGTACGAACCAAGTGATCGGACTGGAGTCCAGTCATTACCCAAGCCACCGGCCCATTTTGAGAGCATCGCGTTGTCACGGATTGCTCCATAAATCCCATCGAGGTTGTCTGGCACTGTTGTGAGGTAGCAGCTTGAGAGCTGACTTCTCAGTGTTCCTGAATTAAAGAGTGTTGGTGTTGATGCCATGTAATCGAAACTTGAGAGCAACTGATAAAATTCAATCGCGCGCTCTTCGCGGTTCTCTTCACGAAGTGCAAGGCCCATCGCTATCCGCATGAAGAAGACCTGTGGCAACTCAATTCGCACGTCATCCTTGTGGATAAAATAACGGTCATACAGTGTCTGAAGACCCAAGTAGGTGAACTGGCTATCTCGGTCTGCAATTAGTGCTCTCGCCATTCGGTCCAGGTCGTATTCCAGCAAATCTTTGGAAACCAGCTCGCTCTCAACAGCCAACTCTAAAAACGCTTTAAGGGCTGATGGATAGAGTGATTCCATCTCAAGCTGCGTTGCCTTCTCAGCGACTTCTAAGCGTGTCAGCGCTTTTGCCCGGATATCATCGAGTAACAGCCGCGCTGTGACATAAGTATAGTTAGGCTCCTTCTCGACCAGAGTCCTGGCGCTCATGATTAGCGCGGTATTCACGTCATGTTGTGTCACGCCGTCATACAAATTTTTCAGAGTCTCTCGCAGAACAGTTTCTCCATCGACATCAGTAAGTCCATCGCAAGCCTCAGCGATCACGGTTTTCAGTCGACCAACATCCAATGGCTCCTTAGTACCGTCATCTTTCGCGATTCGGATTTCTGGATGCTCCTCGCGTGGTGCCCCCACTTTTTCAGATCGCTCTCTCTTACGTTCTTCGCGATAGAGCACATAATCACGAGCAACGCGATGTTCTCCATTCCGCATCAAGCACAATTCGACCTGATCCTGGATGTCTTCGATGTGGACGATGCCACCTGATGGCATGCGGCGGCGGAAGGTGTCTACAACTTGAGCCGTCAGCCGTTCGACAATTTCATGTATCCGGTTGCTGGCGGCGGCCGTGTTTCCCTCGACGGCCAAAAACGCTTTACTCATCGCAACCACGATTTTTGTCGCATCAAAACCGACAACGGTACCATTGCGCTTCATGACTCGGATTTCGCCTGGAGTCGGTGTCACATCAGGTGCTACGGGGGCGGCCCTCGGCGTCACTGTTTGTTCGTTTTGTTGTCCGCTGACTTGGCTTAATTGATACATACGGTCTCCACTAAGTCCGTGGTTATTCTTTTGAGTCTCACCCCAAGATGTTGGGGTATCACTGAAAACTTAACACAAGATACTGTGGTTTGGTCGTAAGTCAATCCAAAATTTTTGTGGATAAATTGGGGAGAACTTGGCTTCTGAAACACTAAAGCTAGAGTCTCTATGGCTTTGAGGTCTATTCAGCTGTGGATAAATCTAGGGTCACCCCTTTTAATTGATTTTTTTCATTGAACAAACGGTTTCGATTTTCTTTTTTGTCGGTTTTTATACCTGTCTCAGCTCTTTAATTGTGACTGTTATTTTGGCATGCTGAGTTTCCGCTTCAATGAGTCGGTTTCGTTCGCGTTCAACCACATCGGCTGGCGCTTTGTCGGTGAACCCTGGGTTGTTGAGTTTGCCACTGAGCCCTTTCATCCCACTTTCAAGCTTCTTCAGCTGTTTTTCCAGGCGCGCGACTTCAGCCTCTACATCAATTAATCCAGCTATTGGTACGTGCACTTCCAGCTGCCCAACCAGTTGGGTTGATGAGGCTGGAATCGGTTCAGTTACACCCACGAATGTAACCTCTGTGAGTTTCGCAAGCGTCACGATCAGTGACTTCAGTCGAGCCAGACGATCGCGATCATCGTTACTGCCACCAGCGAGCATCATTGGAATCTTTTTGCCTGGCGACAGATTCATTTCACCTCGGATGGTTCGAACGGCGACGATAACTGATTTCATCCAGTCAACGTCACTTTCAGCCACAGCATCTCTTTTGGATGCATCGCACACCGGATACGACGCTTTTGAAATGGTATCACCACCACCACCGATGAGCGGTGCGACTTGTTGCCAGAGCTCTTCAGTAATGTATGGCATCAACGGATGCGCGAGACGTAAAACCGTTTCTAATACCCCAACCAATGTCCGTCGTGTTGCAGCCTGCGTTTCAGCACTTGCCCCGCCATCGGCCAAGATTGGCTTTGTCAGTTCCAAATACCAGTCACAGTACTCATTCCAGACAAATTCATAGATCGCCTGGCTCGCCAAATCGAGTCGATAACCTTCGATCGCTTGCACTACTTTAGCTTCGGTTGCTTGCAGGCTCGACCGAATCCAACGGTCAAATACAGTCATGTGTGTGGCCTTGAGATCAACCAGGGTATGACCGTCAATTTTCATCATCACAAACCGTGTTGCGTTCCAGAGCTTATTACAGAAGTTTTTGCTGCCCTCGATTCGACCGATATCGAAGTTAATGTCTCGGCCCGTTGATGCAAGTGAACAAAACGTAAAGCGAAGCGCATCGGTTCCGTAGCTTTGCAAACCATCAGGGAATTGTCGTTTAGTTGCCTTGGCAATGGTCTCACGCATCTGCGGTTGCATGAGTGAGCTAGTCCGCTTCTCCAACAGGTCATCCAGCGAAATCCCATCAATAAGATCGATTGGATCCAAGACGTTACCCTTGGACTTCGACATCTTCTGGCCTTCGGCATCACGCACCAGGCCATGCACATAAACTGTCCTAAACGGAACGTCACCGGTGAACTTCAAAGTCATCATAATCATTCGGGCAACCCAGAAGAAAATGATGTCAAAGCCGGTGACTAGAACACTCGTTGGATGATAGCGTTTTAATGCCTTGGTATCGTCTGGCCACCCAAGTGTTGAAAACGTCCACAGCGCCGATGAGAACCAGGTGTCTAGCACATCATCATCTTGGGTGAGCTGTACATCGGAATTAAGCTGATATTTGGCCCGAGCAGCCGCCTCGTTTTCAGCCACGTAAATGGTACCCGCATCATCATAAAACGCTGGAATCCGATGGCCCCACCAAAGCTGTCGTGAGATACACCAGTCTTTCAAATCGCGCATCCAAGCAAAGTAAGTGTTTTCCCATAGCTTGGGTACAAACCGAATCGCACCATTTTCGACTGCTTCGATGGCCGGTTTCGCGAGTGTTTCGACAGCCACGAACCACTGATCTGTCAACAGTGGTTCGACAATCACCCCCGACCGATCGCCTCGTGGCACTTTCAATGTATGTGGGTCGATTTTTTCGATGAGGCCAAGCGCATTCAGTTCGGCAACAATCTGCTCGCGCGCTTCAAAGCGATCCATTCCGCAGTAGGCTTCAGGAACGGCATCATTGAGTGTTGCATCCTTGTTGAAGATAGTGATCCTCGGTAGTTTATGACGTTCGCCCATCGCATAGTCGTTGAAATCATGCGCCGGAGTGATCTTGACGCACCCGGTTCCGAATTCTGGATCGACGTAGTCGTCTGCAATGATTGGAATTTCTCGGTTGGTCAGGGGCAAAGCGATGGTTTTACCGACCAAGTGGCTGTAGCGCTCATCCTCCGGGTGTACTGCAACGGCAGTATCACCAAGCATGGTTTCTGGTCGTGTAGTCGCAACCACTAAATGCTCAGAGCCATCAGCCAAGGGATATTTAAAGTACCAAAGTGAGCCTTGCTCTTCCTCGCTGACGACTTCTAAATCAGAAATCGCTGTATGCAGTACTGGGTCCCAGTTGACCAGGCGCTGACCACGATAGATGAGACCTTCATCAAATAGACGAATAAACACTTCCTGCACGGCACGCGAATAACCATCATCCATAGTGAAGCGTTCGCGAGACCAATCAACAGAGGCTCCCATTCGGCGCAACTGTTTGGTGATCATTCCACCTGAGGTGTGTTTCCACTCCCAAACCTTTTCCAAGAACTTTTCGCGGCCTAAATCATGACGCGAAATATTCGAAGCAAGTAACTGACGCTCGACCAACATTTGCGTTGCGATCCCAGCATGGTCAGTTCCGACTTGCCACAGTGTGTCGTGACCAAGCATCCGGTGATACCGGATCAATGCATCCATTATGGTGTCTTGGAATGCGTGGCCCATATGCAATGAGCCGGTGACATTCGGGGGTGGAATCATGATGGAATAGCAGGAGCCCTCGCCAGATGGTTCGAAGTGGCTGTTTTGTTCCCAGAATTTGTACCAACGAGTTTCGATGGTCGAAGGATCGTATGTTTTATCTAAAGTGTCAGTCATGAACGCAGATCGTGTTGTGTGATCGGATACCCGTCAAATTTCAATTGTTTCCAGTTGGCACGTGTACTCTTAAGCACCGCTGATTGTTGCACCACGATTTCCACTAAGTGATCAAAGTGTGAGAACCATGACGGTAGCGAGCCACCTAAATTCACCAAGACACCGTGACGATCGGGAGGATCCTGCCAGCCGATACCAACTGGAGCTGTCGGCGAGTCGCCTTGGTCAATTTCATGCGGAATGAAACTTTCGTCATCGTCCCACAAAAGCTGATCCAAAGCTTGAGCCTCAGATTCGGAGGTCACATGGCAGTGCACATCCAAACCTTTGCGAAAGGATTGTCGCATAAACTTCACCGCAAAGCGTGCTCTCGCCTCCAGTGAATCCTCACTTAAAATGTAATAGGAGACCTTGGTCACGCCCTGAGCCAATTCACCAATAGTGGAACTGGCCGTCCAGAGGCGCCTTTTGCTTTGCCGCCACTGAACCACGCTGTACCCGCGATATCCAAGTGTGCCCAACGGTACTTGTCAGTGAAGTGTGATAAGAAACAAGCCGCCGTAATGGTTCCTGCATCACGACCACCGATATTGGCGATGTCCGCAAAATTGGAGTCCAACAACTTTTGGTAAGGTGCCTCGATCGGTAGTCTCCAGCAGGGATCACCGGTCTCACGACCGATACTAGAGAGCTCTTCCGCAAGTTGGTCGTCGGTACTTAAGAGTCCGGTGTTGTGACGACCGAGTGCGATCAAACATGCACCTGTCAGCGTTGCAATGTCGACCACGGCCTCTGGGTTGAATCGTTCAACATAGGTCAAGGCATCACACAAGACCAGCCGACCTTCGGCATCGGTGTTTAAGATCTCGACTGTTTTACCGGCGAGCGTTTTGACCACGTCACCAGGTTTTGTCGCGCGACCCGATGGCATGTTTTCAACAGCTGCAATGACCCCGATGACGTTGGTTTCAAGACCTATTTCACAGATGCTTTGCATGCAACCCATGACAGTTGCTGCGCCACACATGTCGAATTTCATTTCATCCATGGCTGCACTAGGCTTTAAGCTTATGCCACCGGTGTCGAAGGTCACGCCTTTACCCACCAAAACTTTTGGTTTGGTGTCTGCGTCTTTCGCGCCTTGGTAATTCAAAACAATGAAGCGTGCGGGCTCATCGCTACCACGTGACACAGACAGCATGCAATGCATTCCGATGTCCTTGAGCGCGTCTTCGTCAAACACTTCGCATGAGAGGTTACTGAATTGTTCAGCCAGTTGCACCGCCTGGTTTGCGAGGTACCGAGGGGTGCATGTATTGCCAGGCAGATTACCGAGTTCACGAGTGACATTTGCGCCCCGACCGATTGTTATCCCAGTGGTAATATGTGCTCGATCGCTGTCTGAGCCATTGAGTGTCAGCGCTGTCAATACCTTTGCATCATCGTTAGCAGGTTTTGGTTTAGTTGTGGTGTATTCATAGGCCGCCCAAATAAGACCATAGCCTAGCCGTTCCTGCGCACCTTGATCACCTCGCGTCAGTGATGCGATGTCAAGCGTTGCCTCTGTAATCGGAAGGCCTTTGAGCGTTTTACCAAGTCCAACAAAGGCGTCGTTTTGTGCCAGCGCGTCGAAGGAGTCTGCTTTGCCAACACCCAAAAGCACCAGTCGCTTGGCACTCAGACCTTGCGGATTTCGCAACGTCATTTGTGATCCGGATCTTGCTTTAAAGTCGCCAGAATCGATTAAATCTGAGATCAGCGTGTCGAGTTCCGTGCTGGTTCCCTCTACACTGTCATCTTCAGGGACACCGACGACCAAACATTCGGTTTTGATATCAGTGAGAGAAGTTGAAGTCAGGCTAATCTCCATGGGTGGCTCCTTTAATTTTCGTTTAGCGTGGAAGTGTAGGACATTTGATTATTCTGAGGTACTTCAGTCGCGAGATTCTGGAAACCACCGCGGGTGTTTCCCTCATTCTTCTATTAGTAGTGTTAAGTGGTCGATTTATCCAGTTCTTGGAGAAAGCAGCTAACGGAGAATTATCTGTTGAATTGATGCTCACCATGATTCTTTGGCGGATTCCGTCATCCCTCGAGCTGATTCTGCCGCTTGCTCTGACCCTGTCGGTGCTCTTGGTGATGGGACGGATGAACCAGGAATCAGAGCTCAGCATTCTCCGTGCGGCTGGCTATTCCAATCGGCGTCTGTTTGGGATCGTTTTGGTTCCTGCACTATTGATCGCTCTTCTTGTTGGTTGGTTATCGATGGTGCTGTCACCAGAAGTAGCGCGAGAGCTCGACCGTCAGGTTGTCGCCAAAGAAAATTTGACTGTCTTTGATACTGTTATTCCTGGTCGCTTCCAAACCGACAAATCGGGTCGTCTTATTTATGCAGAAGCAATTTCAGATGACCGTGAATCGTTGATCGATGTGTTTATTGTTGAGCCATCGAAACAGAAAAACACTGAAGTGTTCCTAACCGGTAAAACCGCACGTCAGGAGCTGAATTCAGGTGAAAAATATCTCGTTCTGTTTGACGGTTATCGTCATATCGGTACAGAGACGTCGCTCGATTGGGAAATTTCCAAGTTCGATCGATATTTGATTCGTCTCAATCCAGAGACTGAAAACCGTCCCGATTCGCTGGATACCCGATCCACCGAGGCCCTCATGGCATCGGGCAAGGCGCCTGAACTTGCCATTGCATCATGGCGTATTTCGCTGCCAATTGCGTGCCTCTTCATGTTGCCCTGGGCGTTTTTGATGGGATGTGGATCGCCGCGGCAAAGTCGATTTATCTGGGTGATCCCGATCATTTTGATTCAGTTTGGCTACATTACGGCACTGTCGTTTGCACAAAAGGCGGTGACTTTGGGTCAGTGGTCACCCTGGCCTGGTCTATTTTGGGTGCACCTGGTATTGATTGGCGCTGTCAGTTTGATTATTGGACTTAGATCCTTTGCGCGCGGGCGGGGTTGGCTATGAAACGTTCAACCTGGTTAATAGCACGTGCTATCTGGGTTGCATTTGCGATTGTCTTTTTGGTGTTCGCTGGGCTTGAACTGGTATTTCGAATACTAGACGAAGCTAAATTACCGCACACAAACTACACCGCTGACGAAGTAGCGCTTGTTTCTATCTTTGGCATGCCGAGACGACTGTATTTGGATTTGCCGCTGATGGTATTGATTGCTGTTGCGGCGGGGCTTGGTGGTCTGGCGCAATCGAGTCAGCTCACGATCCTACGTGCGGCTGGCCTCAGCGTTTGGCAGATTTTTCTGAAGGTCATGTTAACGCTTTCCCCCATCTTGGTCGGCTCGATTATCGTTGCTCAATTTGGAATGCCTGAAGCTGAACGTTTTAGTCAGGCTTTAAAGGATGCCAATGTCTCTGGTGGTGTGAAAGACTCGGTCTGGACGCGGGAGTCTGGACGCTATTTGTTTATTGAGGGTGCTCCAGATGGTTCGGTGCGGTTATGGAAGCAGATTGAAATGGCAGATTCTCGTGTTGAGATTGAGCGGTTGATCGCATCATCCAACGTACGATTCGATGCGGATCAAGTCATACTCTCAAAAGCCCGTCTGTTGGCATTTGAGAGCAATCAAATTCGCCAACAAACCAATAATCTGAGCCAAGCAACTAAGCTGACCGAGCGGCAGGTGCGGTGGTTGGTACAAAACCCGGACGCATTGTCATTGAGCGAGCTTTGGGATGCTGCCAGCTATTTAAGTGTCGAGGGACTGAATGCGCGTGCGCATAGCCAACTGTTTTGGCAGCGACTCTTACTCCCTGGTACTTTAATTGCGCTCGCATTCCTCGCATCGGCCACGGCCTTTGGATCGATGCGCTCGCTTGGGATGTCGACGCGCGTATTCTTGGCAGTGTTGTTGGGTCTTGTTTTTAAATACGCCATGGATATGGCATCTCCTGCAGTATTTCTTGCAGGCGGTCACCCGTCACTTGCGATTATTCTTCCGCTTTTGATCCCGCTTCTGTTAACGCCTAGATTATTGCGTTGATTTCCGGGGCTTCGGTTCAGCAACAACCCGAGTATTTGAGAGACGGTCGTACACTGTCTGACCGATTGGTGATAACCACCCAGTGAATAGCATGACACCCGTTGGCGCGAGTGTTACGACACACCATGCCAATCGCTTAAAGGCCACATCGTTGGTAATGGCTTCGCCATCTAATTTAACCAGACGAAGGCGCCACGCGCGCATGCCAGCAGTCTGACCACCACGTGACCAAGACAACCAAAAATAACCACCAACAGACAATACAATGAGCATTTGTGTCAGCCAGGCTGGCGCCTCACCTCGGGCAATGACAGACGAAACCAGTCCGGAGATCAGAATAAGGGCGGTCACCACAAGCCCGTCATAAATCAATGCGAGCAATCTCTTCCATATGGGTGCACTACTGACTTGCATGTGGTTCGAACTGTTGTGCGAGCTGAATGTAATCCGAGTGAAACACTGAGCGTAAAATTTTTAAATATTGCTTCCCCAGTTCAGAGTACCGGCTGAGTGTCGGAATCAGCGCCTTGGTCGTCAGAGGTTCGTTTTGAGTTCGGAGATTCAGTCGCACCTGTCGAAGTTTGCGGTAGGCCTTGTGAGTATTGATATTCCGGTAATAGGCAGCGACTGAGTCACCCACTGTATTAAACCGCCGAACTTCTAAATTTTTGTTGGTGTTGCCTTTCGGTTTGATTCCGCAGCCTTGTGCATAGCACTGATGACCGAAGTAATTATTGCCTTCGATTGCGAACCGGGACTGACCCCAGGCTGACTCAATGGCTGCTTGTGTTGCAACCAGCGCAGGCGGCAAGCCATCCACGCGAAGATAAAGCTCTGCCTCGAGATGATCAAGCGAACTATTTGGATCGAGCTCGAAATGCTCGATTAACAGAGCAAGGGCTCGATCCCTATCCACATGTTTTGTTTGCCGCTCGATGATGCCGGGAATAAATGCACGTACAGCGCGCAACCGTTCATTTTCTTGCTCGGCGTAATCCATCATCAATCGCGCGAATTGCTGCCGTCGGTCCTCGATCGATGCATTCACGAGCAACGCCGGTCGTTGTGACTCGATGAGCGATTTAAGTTCTTTTCGATCAAATTCAGCTAAATCTGGTTCATGGGTTAGCGCTGTGTACAATAACCCGGCGGTCGCGACCACTGTTGCAAGTGCCGCGTGTTTGATCATGAGTCTGGCTTACCCACTTTTGGCATGGTTGGTTCCGTCCAATCATTTTGCAGTTCGGCTAGTTTTGCATATTTATAAAACGCGCCGATAAATCCGCCAATCGCAATCGCAAATCCAGCACGACCATCTCGCCATCCGCTTTTTAACAGATATATCTTCAAAAACATGGATAGACCATGAACGAGGGCTGGCCCCATGCCGCCGGTTTTGTTACTCCGCAGTAGTTTCTGAGCACCGAGTGTTGAGTAACGCTGTGCTTTATGTAGCATCTGCTCAAGATTCTCGAAAGGGAACTGCCAAATCGACTGTGTGAGGTGTCCAATTGGACCGTCACAGATAAACCCTTCGTGGACTTCTTCAAGCGTGTAGCTCAAGCGCCCTTGTCGAAACAATTGGGGCTGCCGGTAATCGGGATTCCAGCCAGAATGCTGAACCCACCGTCCAAGCAGATAATTTTTTCGCGGCATGAAATACGCGACGGGACCGTTTGGGTCATTTT
>CACBSE010000027.1 GCA_902541775.1 uncultured Litorivicinus sp.
GCTATGTCACGCATCCCGAGCATGGATGCAGCATCCAGGACGTTAGGTCATGCTGTCGGTCTCGAGCACATTCCAGAAGCGGCAGAACAACAGCTCGAAAATGCACTACGCGGGCTTATGCCCTGGCGCAAAGGTCCATTCAAGTTTGGTCCTATCAACCTCGACACCGAATGGCGCAGTGATTTGAAATGGGATCGTTTGCAGGCAAAAATTGATCTCGCACGTCACCGTGTGCTTGATGTGGGATCTGGATCTGGTTATCACCTCTGGCGCATGCTCGAAGCCGGCGCTCAAGAAGTTCTTGGCATCGATCCGAGCGTTTTGTTCCATTGTCAATTTGCAGCCGTCAAAAGTATACTGGGGCACCCGAGCGCTGTGTCTCTTCCAGTGACACTCGAAGAGTTTGATGGGGGAATTCTAGACTTTGATACGGTATTTTCGATGGGTGTCCTGTACCACCGGAAAGATCCAATCAATCATCTTGAGCAGTTGAAACGCTGGATCAAACCGGGTGGCCAGCTCATTCTTGAAACCCTCGTGATCAACGGTGACGAGACCACATGTTTGGTTCCACCCGATCGCTACGCCCGAATGAACAATGTCTGGTTCCTTCCTTCAGTGGCCGCCTTGTCGCGCTGGCTCGGGCGCGTCGGTTTTGAGTCAATCGAGTGCCTCGATGTGTCAGTCACAACAAATGATGAACAGCGCAAAAGCGACTGGATGCAATTTGAATCGTTTGAACATGCAATCGATCCGGATAACGACGACCTTACAATTGAGGGATTGCAGCGGCCGATACGGGCCGCCCTTAGAGGCAGATTGCCTAAGACCTGAATCGATCTCGCGTTTTAAAACCAAATTGTGCGACAATCGCGGCCTTTCCGAACGACGTCTCCGGAGTGCATTCAATGTTCCAACTCGATCTTGCCCCTGCCGATCCAATTCTTGGCTTAACTGAAACGTTCAACGCTGATACTCACCCCGATAAAATTAACTTGGGTGTTGGTGTCTACCAGGACGCGACAGGGAAGACACCGATCCTAAAAGCAGTGACGCAAGCTGAGACTCATCTTTTGAAAACCGAATCGAGCAAAGGATATCTCTCAATTCCGGGTGTCCCTGAATTAGCAACCCACACACAAGAGCTTCTGTTCGGAGCAGGTCACGCGATCATCCACGAAAGTCGTGCGAAAACTGCACAAACCCCGGGCGGAACTGGCGCACTACGAGTCGCTGCTGACTTCCTCTTGCGCGCCGCGCCGAAAGCAACCGTATGGCTCTCAAACCCGAGCTGGGCCAACCATCAAGCGATCTTTGGAGCTGCTGGATTCCCCATTAAAGACTACCGCTACTACGCCAAGGCATCACAGGGTCTCGACGGTGAAGGTTTCATGGCAGACCTCGAAGGCGTCGCTGAAGGCGACATCGTTATTCTGCACGGTTGTTGCCACAATCCATCAGGCATCGACCTTGATCAGACAGCGTGGGAGGCGATCGCAACGCAAGCAAAAGCCAAGAATCTCGTTTGCCTTGTCGACTTCGCGTATCAAGGCTTCGGCGAAGGGTTAGAGGAAGATCGCGCTGGCCTTCATGTATTGCTCAATGCGGGCTTGCCCGTATTGGTCACAAGCTCCTACTCAAAGAATTTCGGTCTTTACAGTGAGCGAATCGGCGCGATCACCGTTGTCGAAGAAACAACCAATGACGCGATCAATGCGTTCAGCCACGTGCAGGCAGCCATCCGAGCGATTTACTCAAGCCCGCCTGCTCATGGCGGAAAAATCGTCGCAACGATTCTAGGGGACGGACCATTAAAAGCGTTGTGGACGCTGGAGCTTGCGGAGATGCGGTCCCGGATCAAAGCGATGCGTCAAGCCTTTGTCCAAGGAATGACTGATCGTCAGCAGGTGGTCAATTTTGATTTTATTAACCACCAAAAAGGCATGTTCAGCTTTTCAGGTCTCACGCAAGAGCAGGTGCTGAAACTCCGCGCTGACAATCACATTTACATCGTCGATTCAGGCCGAATTAATGTAGCGGGCATCACCCCTGCCAACATCGATCCGCTGTGTGATGCAGTGACCAAGGTTCTTTAATGGCACACTTTGCTATATACGGGCTCGGTAACGCATTGGTTGATACCGAGTACCACATCTCAGATGAGCTATTGGTTGTACTGGGTGTCGAGAAGGGCGTAATGACGTTAATCGATGAAGCACAATTGGCGATACTCGAAGAACAGCTTCGCAGTCGAGGTGAGCTGAAAAAGCAAGCGTCCGGCGGATCGGCTGCCAACTCGCTCATTGCAGCGGCAAATTTCGGATCCAAGGTATTTTACAGCTGCAAAGTGGGTAATGACGAACTGGGCGCCCTTTATCTAAAGGACCTCGTGGATTCTGGCGTCGCAACCAATCTTGATCAGATCCGCGAGCGCGGAAAGACTGGACGTTGTCTGGTCATGGTGACAGACGATGCCGAACGCACCATGAATACGTTCCTCGGCATTACCGGCGATCTTGGTGCCCATGAAGTTGATGAAACAGCCTTAAAAGCATCAAGCATGCTGTATATCGAAGGCTACTTGGCAAGCTCCGATAAGGCTCGCAAAGCTGCCATCCGGGCACATCAAATTGCAAAAGAAGCAGGGATTCAAGTGGCGCTGACATTTTCAGACCCTGCCATAGTCACTTACTTTAAAGACCAAGTCTCTGAGATAGTTGGTGATGGTGTTGATTTGTTGTTCTGTAATGAACAAGAGGCCATCACTTGGAGTGGTGAAGAGTCAATTGAAGGCGCCTTCACCGCATTATCGAACACAGCAACGCAATGGGTCTGCACACGTGGCAAAGATGGCGCAACAGTTTTCGATGGTATGCGACGCTTTGATGTACCTGGTCGTGTAGTGACGCCTGTCGACACCAATGGTGCTGGCGACATGTTCGCTGGAGCATTTTTATACGGATTATCGAATGATTGGGGCTTTGAGAAGTCAGCACGCTTTGGAGTACATACATCCGGTTATCTGATCACGCAATATGGTCCGCGCGCAGAACTCGCAAGCCATGCAATATTACTCGAGGAATTTGAGGCGACCTGCTAAGTCGCCTCTAGCCATCACAGTTGGTGACGGTTCAGAAACTTCCAGACCATTGGTAGCATAACTGTTGCCAACGCTATCTTCACCAAGTCACCGAACAAAAATGGAGCCATGCCAAAGGTCACCGCTTTGTCCATGCCAACAAAGGTCGACAACCAGACTAACCCACACGCATAGATCACCACGTTACCGGCAACCATTGCAATTGCTGTCCCAATCACGGAACGATCCAAACCGCGTTCAGCCAACCAACCTGTTACCGCTGCTGCAAGCACAAAACCAATCAAATAGCCGCCTGTTGGCCCTGCCATGTACAAAAGACCCAAGCCTTTCTCGGGCGTTCCTGCAAACACAGGCAAACCCATCGCGCCTTGAGCAAGATATGCAAGCACGGTAGTGACACCCATTCGCCAACCAAAAACGACGCCGAGTAACAAGACGACCAACGTTTGTAAAGTCATCGGAACTGGATAAAACGGTACCTGGACTTTGGCTGATAGCGTGAGCAACATGGAGCCAGCTAAAACCAAAAAGAGGGTTCGGGACTGGCTACGCCCATTGTCCAACAGTGAATCAATTAATACCAATCCATTTGCCTGCAACATATCTATTCCTTCTAAACTCAAAGCTGTAGATGCATTGAAGGACAAATGAGAGGACTCGTCAATTAAATGAAGGTTAAAAGACTTGACGAGCGAGACTGCCTGATCTGTCGGAATCCCATCAGAAAAATACTCTGCAATCGATGCCTAAGATCGAGGCCATTTGAGCTCAGCGCGATGACTAAAGCATTGTTTGTCAGTAACGACACCATCATGGCATTGATCAAGGTGTATCACCGAAGAGGACATCCAAAAACGCTGAAACTACTAACGGAGCGATCCATCACCGTGCTCCCGAGCAACTCGACTCTTTTCAAGCCCGATCACAGTGATGCACTTTTTGGCGCCATCGTCCGAAACATTATGTTCCATGATCCAAACCACGCAATCGTATCCCGCGGCCGCCATCATTTTCCCCATTTCGAACTCGTCAGATAACCGCCTCTATGTTGTAGCGCACAAACACTCTGTTTAATTTCGCACTAGTGCCGTCTGATCACAGGCCATGCAGGCTCAGGGTTGAAGTTTTGACAACGGTAAACAGTCAAGATGGAACGAATTGTACCATCCGGCATCACTTGGGGCACTGGACCAAGCTCGTCGAACGAAGCACATCGTTCTGCCAGATCTTCAGAATATTGCCCAATATGCACCAGAGACTGAGTTGGCCTCGACAGCACATCCCAATTGTCATATTGATTGCGACGACGTGTGGCCGTCGGGATCACTTGTCCTTCAGGCGTCGCATACCGATCAATGCCATTGCGGTCAGATGGCCAAAAATAAAGAGCCCATGCCTGCATCGAATAGTGATCAGTCGTCACGACGTCAGTTGGTCCGGACAAGCGGGCCGCGTCTTGTACCACCCGGTCCCACCCTCGGATCTTCTGAAATGGATCTTGCTTGATACTGAGACCAACCGCGTAGGGATAAATCAGCACAACCAATATCGCAATCTGTATACAGCCAGCTATCAGAGTGCTTGCTGGAGACCAGCGCATCCGCATAGCAAATATCATCAGCAGCACAGGCACCATCGGCACGGTCCAATTCAGGACTACTTTACCGAAAATCCCCTTCAGGACAAACAAAAGAATCAAAACACCAAAACTGAAACGCAGCATGTCTCGAACGGCTTCTTCACGCTCGTTGGCAAGGTCGTCTAGTCGCATTCGCAACCCACCAAATAACGAAAGGAGAATCACAGGCAGCGTCGCTAGCAATAGAAGCGGTATCCAATCAACCGTATGAAACCAGTGATCATTCGCCGAGTTCACATGCCCGAACTCGTGAGACAAGTGTGCAAAATCGCGGTCCATATTCCAGAGGATCCAGGGTGTCATCACAAAACCGCATAACAATGCGCCGATATAGGGTCCAGGCGTCACGATCAGTCGTGGCGTTCTCAAAATAACCCAAACAAAAAGCGATAGTGGTACCAAGGCAATCGAAAGCTTCGCAAGTGCGCCAAATCCTAGCGCGGCGCCCATCAGCAGCCACCACAACTCTGTTTGCTGATTCGGGCGACAGTGAAGAATGGAAGCAAATGCACAGAGCGTCAGCAACATAAAAAACACCAACCAGATGTCGGTGGTGTGCACCATGCCCAACACGAATAACATTGGGCTTGTCACGTAGAGAATCAGCAGACGTCGACTGGCGTCTTGGTCAAACCCAGCCAGACGGCCGAGCCAAAGAAGTAAAAATCCAGAGAGTAACCAAGCGATCCACGCCGGTAATCGAACCTGAACGAGTTGCGGAAGAAACTCGAAACCATGCGTGACTGATTGAACGGCTGTAACTAATGGTCCTTTGGTTTGATAACTTAAATCCTGGTATGTAAGCCAGGTGGTGTACTGCGCTTCATCAAAATGAACAGGAACAGCGATCAAGCTCAAAGCCACAAGGCCAATGAATCCCAGAAAAAGTATCCAAATGCGCACTTACAGATTTTGCTCCGCATAGGAGGCGAGTCGTGACCGAACAACCCCTTCAAGGTGCTGTGTCGACGCGCCGGTCCATCCTTTAAAACGTTCCACGACATATGTTAGCCCTGAGGTTAACGCAGTGAGATAGTTGCTGTCGATCTGTGCCAGATTACCTAAACACACAATCTTCGATCCTTTACCGCAACGCGTAATGATGGTCTTCAATTGCTGTGGTGTTAAATTCTGCGATTCATCCAACAAAATGATCGCGTCCTGAATCGAACGCCCACGGATAAAGTTAAGAGACTTAAACTGAATATTGCCTTTCTCAAGTGCAAATCGTATCGACGCTTCCGGATTTTCGTCATGTTCGTGAAGCGACTCGAGATTATCGTGAATCGCAGCAAGCCAAGGCATCATCTTTTCTTCTTCTGTTCCTGGTAGGAAGCCAATATCCTCCGCCACTGGAGGTGTTGATCGCGTGACAACAATTTTCGAATATCGTTTTTGTTCAACGACCAACTCCAACGCACAAGCAAGCGACAACAACGTCTTGCCAGAACCTGCCGCACCGATCAGTAGGTTCAAATCGAGTCCGGTATCCAACAGCGCGTGCATCGCCATCCCCTGATAGACATTCAAAGGCCGAATACCCCATGCCTCCATGTCTTCTAACCGGTGACGCCCAATATCAAGTAATACCACCGATTCCTCGTCGACCTGACTAATACGAGCTGCAAACGCATCAGTTGAGTCAGTCACATATTGGTTGGCATAGATTTCCTCTGCTAACACTGACCGCGGCACTCGGTGATAGGTTTTTGATCCCTCACTCCAACTGTCGACATCGGTGACAAGCTTCCAAAATTCCGTCCCAAGCTCTAAATGCCCTGATGGCAAAAGCTCTACATCGCTCACCAACTGGTCTCGGCGATAATCCTCCACCCGATTAAGACCGGCACCCAACGCTTTCAGACGCATATTGATGTCTTTGGTAACCAAGATCACCTCAAGGGCAGGGTCTTGATTCTGAATCTCAAGGGCGCAGTTAATAATTCGATTGTCATTGGATTCAATAGCATCCAGACGGCCTCTGGATTCATCTGCAAGTGGTGAGCGATGAATCGCAAGGGTACCCAATAGTTTTCCGCTATCACCTTTTAATGCGACTGGAATTTCGACTCCTCGTGCAATCGCCCCCGGATTTGATTGTCCTAGCACCTCATCAACCATACGGATCGCAGACCGCGCTTCTGCCGCTACGTTTTTCTTGCGATCTTTAATGTCGTCCAGTTCCTCAAGGACGGTCATCGGAATGACCACTGCATGTTCATGAAAATTAAATACACTCATGGGATCATGCAGCAGAACGTTGGTATCAAGTACGAAGATTTTTTTGCTCATGAAATGGCAGGCCTCAGGCAAGTCGTTAAAGTAATCATTTGAGAGTGTCACGTTTAAAAGACGATGCGATGACACTATATGACAAATAATGAGAACGCCATGACTACGGAATCAAAAATGAAGCGATCAATTACCACTATCGCTGGAATCAGCCTAATGACGTTTGGCCTCACCGGTTGCGTTTCAGGCCTCCAGGGGAGCACTTACTCGCGATCGGAAGCGCGACAAGTTCAAGAAGTTGAATTTGGAACGGTCTTAAGCACCAATCCTGTTATCATTGAGGGTAGGCAATCAGAGGCTGGACAGTTACCTGGAGCCATCATCGGTGGTGTTGCTGGCTCATCCGTGGGACAAGGAAAAGGTCAGGAAATCTTTACAATTCTGGGTGCTGTTGGTGGCGCTGTGGTTGGCGGCATGATCGAGGAGAAAGCCACTCGTGCGCAAGGTCTTGAGCTCACGATTCAAATGGACTCGGGGAAAACACTGTCAATTGTTCAAGAAGTGGATTCCGTCAATGCCTTCGCCAAAGGACAACGTGTTCGGGTGCTCACGCAGGGTGCACTGGCTCGCGTCTCACTCAAATAGCGTTGTCAATGCGCGCTTCAATTCGGGGTATTCAAATTGAAAACCCTGATCTAGTGCACGCTTGGGATACACCGGTTGGCCTTTAAACAATAGATCTGCCAATTCGCCCAGTGCCAAACGCATAGGCGTTTCCGGAACGCGAAATATGGTTGGGCGTCTCAACACGTCCCCGAATGTTTTCGTGAAATCTTCATTACTCACCGGTTGAGGACTTGTTGCATTGTACGCCCCTGCTTCTGGCGAGCCGGATAACATCCAACGAATCATCGCGACCAAGTCATCACGATGAATCCAGGATAGCATTTGCTGCCCATCCCCCAAAGGACCACCTAAACCGAATCGAAAGGGCGTTTCCAAACGACCGAGAAATCCGCCAGGGCGTCCGAGGACCACTCCGATGCGTAGCGTGTAGATGTGTGTCGCATCCACATCGAGCCCATCGATCGCCTTTTCCCAGTCCGCGCATAGCCTCGCTGAAAAATCCGACCCTGGCGGTTGCTCTTCTGTCACGGCGTCAGTTTGCGGTCCATAATATCCGATCGCACTACCGGAAACGACCACATCAGGCTCACCGTCGAGCGTGTTGAGTTGTGCAACTAATTGCTCAGTCACAGTAATGCGAGACGAACGAAGCATACGTTTCCGTGTCTCAGTCCAGCGCGAATCAGCAATTCCCTCACCGGACAAATTAATCACTGCGTTCGGCATCACCTCAACTTCTGTGACCGACGTAATCCACCGAATCGATGCGGCGAGCGTCGCGAATCGTTTCGCGGCTTTCATTCGATTTCGGGTGAAACAGACTAGTGCATGTCCATCATTGACTAACGCGGGGAGAAGTGCATCGCCCACAAACCCGGTAGCTCCTGTTAAAAGAATTTGCGCCATGACCGGCCCCCCCATTGCGACTGACGTTTGGTTTCGTCACACTGACACTGTTTGGGCAAAGGGGTGCATGTGCAAGGCGTCAGTAACACATTCAAGGTAATTGCAATCGCAATCTGCCTATCTGCCACTCACATCACAGGCGTCTCAGCGGACTCGTTTAGCCGGGCTTGGGTCACTGTTGAGCGAACCGGAAAAATCAGTAGATCTATGAAGAACTCATGGATCGATTCACCGCTATATCAAGAACTCATTGCTGAACAAACTGCCAAAAAACTGGGATCGATTTCCGCTCAAAATCTCGAAAAATTGATCGAGCAATACCCAGACAGTGCGGCGATCGCTAAGCTTCGTTGGAAAAAATTATTCCGGTTGGGTCGAGCAAATTGGCACAACGATTTTTTATTCCTTTATCGCCAAACAGATAATGTGAAACTCAATTGCTACAAACTTGAAGCGAAGTTTCATCTCAAACAGGATAGCGAGAGTGATCATCGTGAAGCCTTGCGATTATGGGCTCACGGTAGGAGCCAGCCCAAAGACTGCGATGCGCTCTTTTCGAAAATGCAAAAACTTGGACTGATCACCAAAGAAGTTCGCTTGCGCCGAATCGATAACGCGCTTGAAAAAAAGCAATTACAACTCGCTCGCTGGCTCGCCAAGCCACTCGATAAATCAGTAAAACAACGTGTTAATGCCTGGGCCCAAGCACGGCGATACCCTGAAAAATTCTTGATCGAACAAGCTGAAAACTTCCCGAAATGGACTGACATGGCCGCCTCGCGGCTTGCCAGAAAAAATCCAGATCGCTTATTGAAACTGATTAAAGATCGAAAAATTCCAGATACGGTCAGAAAACTAGCCATCTTGGGCGCGGCTCGGACCATGGCGATCAATCTCGATCCTGCCGCCGCACCATTATTGCGTATAGATTTACCGGCACATCCAATTCTCAACCACTGGCGAGTTCGCTATTTCATTCATTATCAGCAATGGCCTGATGTATTGCGAGCGATCTCCAAATTGCCACCAGAGGAGCGCGAAAAAATTGAATGGAACTATTGGACTTCGCGGGCACTGACGATGATTGGCAGCGATGATCTCGCAATGGAGGGATTCCAAAAAGTCGCTCAGTCTAACTCTTGGTATGGCTTTTTATCCGCCGACTATTTGGGAATGCCATATGACCTACGGGCAAAATCAGAACGCCCACCAGAAACACTCATTGACAGGGTTAACCAACGTACCGACGTCATAGTTGCCCGCTTGTTGTTCGAAGAGGGTCTCACGGTCATGGCAAGACGCCAATGGGATTTTGTCACCGGCAGGCTGACTGCAGATGAGCAAAAAGCAGCCGCCATATTGGCAAATCGTTGGAATTGGCATTCACGTTCTGCGGTCACAGCGCATCAGTCGGGACTCACCGATGACTACGAATTGCGTTACCCCCGCGCATTCGAAAAACCACTGAAAAAAGCCGCAAAACGGCATGACCTTGCGCTCTCATGGCTTTCCGGCCTAATGCGATCAGAAAGTCTCTACATGCACGATATTCGGAGTCCGGCCGGAGCGCTTGGTTTGATGCAAGTGATGCCAAAAACCGGCCGGCAAACTGCCAAGGAACTGAATTTGAAGTGGCGCGGTAATCGAACACTAGTCAATCCATCGACGAATATTCGAATCGGTACTTACTATCTCGCAAAACAACTCAGTCGTTTCGGACATCCAGCATTGGCAACCGCGGCGTATAATGCTGGGCCGCACCGAGTGAAACAATGGATGCCAGAGGAAACAATGCCGCTGGATGTTTGGGTTGCCTCAATTCCATTTACCGAAACCAGGAACTACGTCCAGCGCGTACTGGCCGCACAAGTCATCTATGAGTGGCGCTATAATGGTAAGTTAACGCGGCTTAATCAGGTCGCAATGCCGCAAATTGCGGGTAGGGAATAATCCATGGATTGGCTCGTTCAGCTAGAGCAAGGCGCTCTCGGCACTGGCATCTTCAATGTTGTCTTTTCGTTCGTGCTTTACATCAAGCGAACTGGTGATGTGAAAGCCGTGATCTTTTTCCGGCAGAGAAGCCTTCAATTGACCCGTCAAGAATTTATCATCAGTCGAGTGGCCTGGAATTAATGATCGTGGGCGTTCTTGTTAGGTTGTTTTACCACACGTTTTCTATTAGGGGTTAGCCATGTCTGATGCAAACAATACACCATCGTTTGAAGCTAAGCTTGCGGAACTTGAGGCACTCGTCCGACAAATGGAACAGGGATCCATGCCGTTAGACACGTCACTCGATGCATTTGAAAAAGGCGTTCAACTGGCGAAAGAGTGTCACACACTCCTCGATTCAGCTTCGCAAAAAGTGACCGAAATCAAGCAATCTGGCGAACAAGCGCCGTTTGATCCGGAGACTTAAACGCATTGGATCAAGACTGGCTCGAACAGATCCGGATACGGATCGACCAAGCACTCGACAATTCGCTCGGAAGACATCTTGGCGATTCCAAATTATTAGATGCTGCGCGGTACAGTGTTCTTCGTGGTGGCAAACGCTTGCGCCCTGCCTTGGTGTACGCCGCTGCCGATGCGGCTGGTGCGAGCCCACATGCAGCAGATACAGCAGCAATCGCTGTTGAACTACTGCACGCGTATTCATTAATCCACGATGATCTTCCCGCAATGGATGATGACGCGCTCCGACGCGGTCAACCAACAACACACATTGCATTTGATGAGGCGACCGCGATCCTTGCGGGAGATGCATTGCAGGCACTCGCCTTTTCAATCCTCGGTGAGGCAGATATCCGAACCGATCGCATGCGAGTCAAACAACTCAACCTGCTCGGTGAGGCTGTTGGATTTCGAGGTATGGCCCTCGGTCAGGCAATTGACCTTGAATCTGAGGGTAAGGCGCTGTCTCTGGATGCTCTAAAAGCCATGCATGCCAAGAAAACGGGAGCATTGATCACCGCAAGCGTGTTGATGGGTGCCGCCTGTGGCAATCCATCTGATGACGACTGGGACGCGCTGACACAAGCTGGTCGAGCCATTGGTCTTGCCTTTCAGATCCAAGATGACATCCTCGACGAGACAGCCCCGACGGAGACGCTAGGGAAGACGCAAGGTCGAGATAAAATGCTCGGAAAATCGACATTCCCAAGTCTCCTCGGGCTCAAAGCGAGCGAAAAAGAAGCCTATGCGTTGGTGGAAATTGCTCAGGGAGCCCTTGCGCGAGTGGCAGGAGACACCACCATGTTAGAACAATTAGCGCGATTAAGCGTGGAGCGAACGAATTAATGCCATCAATGACACTCTTCCATACCATTCCGGGCGAGCGCCCGCCTATTCCCCTACTGGAAGGGATTCACTCGCCTCATGATTTACGCTTACTGAACCGCGATCAACTACGTCAGGTCGCTGACGAGGTACGCGAATACTTACTGTATTCAGCCGGTATCTCTGGCGGACATTTTGGAGCAGGACTTGGTGTTGTCGAACTGACTGTTGCATTGCATTTCTGCTTAGACACCCCTTTCGATCAGTTGGTCTGGGATGTCGGTCATCAAGCCTACCCACACAAGATTCTAACAGGGCGTCGCGAACAACTCCCAACCATTCGTAAAGAAGGTGGCCTGGCCGCTTTTCCGGATCGCAAAGAAAGTCCTTACGATACCTTCGGTGTTGGCCATTCGAGTACCTCAATTAGCGCGGCACTGGGGATGGCTTTGGATGCCAAAATCAACCATTCGAGCCGTCGCCATGTGGCAGTCATTGGAGATGGTGCGCTGACAGCAGGGATTGCTTTCGAAGCGCTGAATCACGCGGCAAGCGAAAAAGCGAATATCCTCGTGATCTTGAATGACAATGATATGTCGATTTCTAGGAACGTCGGCGGTATTCGCGACTACCTTGCAAAGTTACTCTCATCTAAAACATACACCCGCAGTCGAGACGAAGCGCGCAAGTTGCTTGAGCCACTGCCACCATTGGCACAATTTGCCAAGAAAACCGAAGAGCATTTAAAGGGGATGATGAGCCCAGCGACTCTCTTTGAAGAAATTGGGTTTAACTACATCGGGCCCATCGATGGACACGATTTATCCGGGCTTGTGACGACATTACAAAACATGAGGGACCTCCCGGGTCCACAGTTTTTGCATGTGGTGACTCAAAAGGGCTGTGGTTTTGTCCCAGCTGAACACGATCCGATCAAATACCACGCAATCGGAAAACTCGAAGCAAAATCTGACTCAGTAGTAACACCCAAACCATCCTATTCGAATATCTTCGGGCAGTGGCTATGCGATATGGCGGATAACGATTCGCGACTTGTAGGGATCACACCAGCAATGCGAGAAGGGTCTGATTTAATCGAATTCTCCAAGCGATTTCCCGATCGTTACTATGATGTAGCCATTGCAGAGCAACACGCCGTGTGCCTCGGAGCAGGCTTTGCCACACAAAACACCAAGCCCGTGGTCGCGATTTATTCAACCTTCTTGCAGCGAGCGTATGATCAAGTCATTCATGATGTGTGTGTTCAGGGTCTCGATGTCACTTTTGCCATCGATCGCGCGGGGCTTGTTGGCGAAGACGGCCCCACGCATGCTGGCGTCTATGATTACGCCTATTTAAGAACGTTGCCCGAAATCATCATCGCAGCGCCATCCAGTGAGGCTGAGTGTCGGCTTTTGCTTTCAACCTGTTATCAACACCAAGGCCCAGCAGCCGTGCGATATCCCCGCGGACAAGGTCCTGGCGAACTACCCGATGCAAGTTTAAATACGGTTGAGGTCGGTCGCTCTTTTACTCGCCGCAAGGGAGAATCAGGAATTGTCATCCTAGGTTTTGGTTCGCGCGTCTTTGCTGCGCTTAAAGTAGCAGAAAAACTCGACGCAACAGTGGTCGATATGCGCTGGGTCAAACCACTCGATGAGGCCATTCTCAGGCAATATGCCGACGCAAAAGTGGTTGTAACCGTTGAAGAACATCAACGCATGGGCGGCGCTGGATCCGCGGTGGGTGAGTATTTCGCAGATCAGAGACTTGTAGTCAATTTATTATGCCTCGGGTTACCCGATCGATATGAAGCACATGCCAAACCAGAGGGGATGTTGGCACGTGTTGGACTCGATGCAAGTGGCATTGAGGCGGCAATTGAAAAGCGACTCAGCTAAAGTTTTCAGACTTACTGAGTAAGTGCCCCAAGCGGTTGAGTTTAGTCTTTAAGTAATTCTGATTATGCGGGGTGAGTCCCGTTTCGATGGAATGACGCTTCACCACAGAGACACCGAGTCCCTCAAGCGCTTCGACTTTCTTCGGGTTATTGGTCAATAATTCAACGTCAGTAACGTCGAAGTGAGCCAGCATAGGCCCAACGATAGAATAGTCACGTTGGTCGGCGGCAAATCCCAGGGCTTCATTGGCATCGACTGTGTCAGCACCTTCGTCTTGCAGTTGATACGCACGGATTTTATTGAGTAATCCGATACCGCGACCCTCCTGGCGTAGGTATAGAATGATGCCAGAACCTTTCGCTGCAACGGCTGCCATCGCATGCTCGAGCTGAGCTCCGCAATCACAACGCTGAGAAAACAGCGCATCACCCGTCAAACACTCCGAATGCAAACGCATGAGAACCGGTTGTTCCTGTCCGGGGTCGCCCATAACAAGCGCAATATGCTCCTTACCTGAGTCGAGCTCTTCGAATCCGTGCATATCAAAAGTGCCCCATTTGGTCGGGAGTTGGCAATTGTCGACGTGTTTGATGGTCATGGTCTTATCCTGAGTGGGCGCCAAGCATACCAAAGACTAAGGCAAGAATAAGAACATATCCGCCCGCAGCAATATCGTCCATC
>CACBSE010000028.1 GCA_902541775.1 uncultured Litorivicinus sp.
AGCGATTAATTTTTCTGGTGGGACCCCGAGTGTTTGCGCACGAAGCATGATGGCTGTACCGTGCGCATCGTCCGCACACACATACACGCATTGATGACCAGATTGCTTTTGATAGCGGACCCAGACGTCGGTTTGTATATACTCAAGCATGTGGCCCAGGTGGATCGAACCATTGGCATAGGGCAGAGCGCTTGTGACTAAAATGGTGCGTCTGTCTGTCGGCACAGAATGAATTCCTTGTTGCGGTGCAAGTAAGTCCCCAAGTATACCGCTAAAGGCCGCATATTTGGCCGACTTCTGATGAAAATGGAGATGATTTTGTCGACTTCCATTCGTGACCGCGTGATTGCGATTCTTTTAGAGCATGATGACCCTTATCATGAGGCAAATCTGGGTCGCAGTGGTGTCCTGACTCGATGTGAACTAAAGGATGGTGAGCTCGATATTGAGCTGACATTTACCTACCCTCTTGCGGGCATGACCCGTTCGTTGGTTAAACAGCTGAAACCGAAGCTTGAAGAGGTCAAGGATGTCAACGAAGCATTCATTCGAGTCCGTCACGAAATCCCCGTCAGCCCGGCACGCGAGGGCACTGAATCGATTCCAGAAGTTCGCCAAGTGATTTGTGTCGCCTCGGGCAAAGGTGGAGTCGGCAAGTCCACCACAGCCGTCAATCTTGCGTTGGCCCTTCAAGCGGAGGGTGCGCACGTAGGGTTATTGGATGCGGATATTTACGGACCTTCCCAAGCGCTGATGTTGGGGGTTCAAGGCCAACGTCCTGAAACACCGGATGGGAAATCGTTTAACCCGGTGATTGCACATGGTATCCCAGTGATGTCCATGGCGTTTTTGCTGACTGAGCGGTCACCAACGATCTGGCGTGGGCCGATGGTCAGCGGTGCGTTCACCCAAATGCTGCGTCAGACCAATTGGGGTAACCTCGATTACTTATTGATCGACTTACCGCCGGGAACCGGCGATATTCAACTGACACTGAGCCAACAAGTTCCTGTAAACGGAGCCGTGGTTGTGACCACGCCACAGGACATCGCGTTGCTGGATGCACGTCGAGGTATCGAGATGTTTCGACGAGTTGAGGTTCCGGTCCTCGGGGTCATTGAGAATATGTCTTTGCATCAGTGTTCAAAGTGCGGTCATACAGAATATTTATTTGGTGAAGGCGGTGGCGATAGAATTGCGGCAGAATATGAGACCGAATTGCTTGGGGCTTTGCCACTTGATTTAAGTATTCGCCACCAAACTGATATTGGCAAACCGACTGTCATCAATGATCCTGATGGTTCAATCGCGCAATCGTATCGTGATATTGCTCGACGTACGGGCGCCAGACTTGCACTCTTTGCTGAACGTGATGGTTCGAGCAATTTAATTACAAAAACCCAAGGGACTGATAAGTAATTCATGACTATTAAATCCGATCGCTGGATTCAGCACATGGCTGAATCGCAAGATATGATTTCACCATTTGCGGCAAACCAAATACGCGAGCGTGATGGTGAAAAATTGATTTCGTACGGCACATCAAGTTATGGCTACGACGTGCGTTGTGCTGATGAATTCAAAGTGTTCACAAATATCCACTCAGCGGTGGTTGATCCCAAGCATTTCGACGACAAAAGCTTCGTGGACATTCAGTCGGATGTCTGCATCATTCCACCGAACTCCTTTGCTCTCGCCCGCACGGTTGAATACTTTATAATTCCCGAGGATGTCTTGACGATCTGTCTTGGTAAATCGACGTATGCGCGTTGCGGGATCATTGTGAACGTCACTCCACTTGAGCCTGAGTGGGAGGGACATGTCACGCTTGAGTTTTCGAATACGACCAATTTGCCCGCGAAAATATATGCCAACGAGGGTGTTGCACAAATGCTGTTTTTTCAATCTGATGAGCGTTGCCAGACGACATATCGTGATCGTGGAGGCAAATATCAAGGACAAACTGGAGTCACACTTCCTAAAGCTTAAGGATAGGAATGAATACTGAACAACGTTATCTGCTCCGGATTACCTGTCCAGGACGGACAGGGCTGGTCACCTCAATTACGGGTTTCTTGGCCGATCAACAATGTTTCATCACTGAGTTCTCACAGTTTCATGATATTCAAACCGATCGCTTTTTTTGTCGCGCCGAATTGTTTAAACCTGAGTCGGGCCTGACCGCGGTCGAGCTGTCAGATTTATTTTCAGAAATTGGTTCGCGGTTTGAGATGGACCGGCGATTCATTAATCGCACGGTACCCCACCGTACGTTGAGTTTGGTTTCTAAATTTGATCACTGCTTAAATGATCTGTTGTATCGAAAACATTCAGACGAATTGAATATTGAGGTCACAACTGTTGCATCAAATCATCCAGAATTTGAGCCTTTGGCGAAGTTTCATCAGGCGCCCTACGTGGTGCTTCCCAGCGGGAAATCGAAACTTACGACCAAGGCTGTGCAGGAAGAGTGCATCCGAGAGTTGATTGATGAGCAGCACGTGGAACTGGTTGTACTTGCGCGTTACATGCAGGTGCTTTTTGATGAGTCATGCCAGGATCTTGCTGTTCATTGTATCAATATCCATCACTCATTTCTCCCGAGTTTCACGGGTGCTCGCCCTACCATCAAGCGTTCGAGCGAGGCGTCAAAGCGATCGGTGCGACCGTGCACTATGTGACTACGGATTTAGACGAGGGACCAATCATTGATCAAGAGGTCGCCCGAGTTGACCACACGTATGGACCGGAACAACTGTTGGCAACCGGTCGAAATATGGAAAACTATGCACTGTCTAGAGCTGTGACAGCACACAGTGAGCATCGCGTTTTTCTCAATGGACACAAAACGGTGGTATTGAAATGACGGCAACACGAATCGACGGTAAGGCGTTTGCGGAAAAAGTTCGTGAAGAAGTTGCTGTGGGTGTGAAAGCTCTGAAAGCATCTCATGGTGTGACTCCCGGGTTGGCCGTCGTTTTGGTCGGCGAGGATCCAGCGAGCCAAGTGTATGTTCGCAATAAAGTCAGGCAGACCGAAGCCTGTGGTATGCAATCATTTCACCATGTTCTCGATACAACGACTTCTCGAGATTCTCTTTTGTCGATCATTGAGTCGTTGAATGCGGATCCAGAGGTGCATGGCATTTTGGTTCAGTTACCACTTCCAGATCATCTTGACTCCAGAGATGTTATTGAGGCAATTGATCCAGCGAAAGACGTTGATGGATTCCATACAAGTAATGTCGGTGAGTTATGGACGGGTGGAGAACCTTTTATTCCCTGTACACCAATCGGCTGTCTGAGGCTTCTGAAATCAGTTGAACCGAATATCGCGGGGAAGAATGCCGTTGTCATTGGCCGCTCAAACATTGTGGGCCGTCCGATGGCTGCACTCTTATTGAATGAATCAGCGACTGTGACGATTGCGCATTCAAAAACCAAGGATTTGCCAGCAGTATGCCGTCAGGCAGATATCTTGGTTGCGGCAGTTGGTCGTCCTCAGATGGTTAAAGCGGATTGGATCAAGCCCGGTGCAGTCGTCTTAGATGTTGGGATTAACCGCATTGAAACAGAGGACGGGAAAGGTAAGCTCGTTGGCGATGTCGATTTTGACGACGCCTCGACTGTAGCAAGCGCCATCACTCCAGTTCCCGGCGGTCCTGGTCCTATGACAATTGCCTGTCTGCTTGCCAATACCCTCGAGGCGGCGAAGCGCTCAGTCTCCTAGACTCTAAACGCTTCCGATTGCTCGGAAGCCCTTTTTCAATAGATTAGTGTTACAGGGCGTTGGGTGCCTTTGCCTGCTGGTAGATTCGGTAAACAGCCGTACCCACGATGAATGCAACTGCCCAATACGCTGAGCTCGAGAACGCCGCAGGTGCGTAGGCCAATTCACGGCTGACAAACTCAGCGAAAGTTGGCTCAAAGTTCCCAGACCACAAGTAGAAACTGCCGCTCGAGATCAGCTCACAGACAAACGTACCAACCATTGCGAAGCCGAAAAATACAGCGAAGCCCGCTAGATTGGATGAGAAGTATGGCTTACTCAGACGACCAGCCATCCACATGGAGAAATACGCTGGAATCAGCATGCTGTAAGCAATAGAGAAGCAGGTACCCGGTACGCTGCCAAAGGTGAATGCGTAAGCATCAATGCCGATTGCGAGAGACATAAACCAAGCAAAGGACCAGGCGGGCAAAAGTACTCCAGCTACCATGAAAATCATCCAGGAAGCCTCAGGTAATGCGTTGAAACCAGAGAAGTGGCTGCCCCTGGTCACACTCATTATTAGTGTAAGCGTTATCAATAGGCAACTGCTTTGACCGAACTGGTTCATAAGTTAGAAACTAGCAGAAATTTCAAAAAATAGCGACCGAGGCTCCGCTGGTGTCCTAAATAAGTTTGCGCCTGATCTGAGATGATATGAGTTATATTTTTTACTGAACAAATTCCCGATGGTTAGTTTGCTAGAGAATAATTTCCCCGTGTGGCTCACGTTCAAATTGGTGACAGAGTACGCATTTCGTCTGCCATAGGTATTGGACCAATCATTGATTGAGTATTGAGCCGACTGGAACCGGCTCAGCATGTCTACCGACCATTGATCGGAAATAGTTTTTTTTAATTTTAGAGAACCGAGATAGCCTGATGTAGAGGGTACATTAGAGCCCTCGTAGGCATCATCATCAAATTTGGCATATGTGTAAGAGCCGTTCATTGAGACTTTGATAGTACTTGTTACGCTTAGATCTGTTCCATAAGAGGCCCCATATCTCCTCGTTTTATTCACAGTTGTGTTAGTAAAACTAGCTGGGTCGTAATAAATCTCATCATTATTCTCTAGATAGTAAATCGTTGTCTGGGTAGCGCCCGACTTCCAGCCGAACTCAATAGAATTGCCTTTCTGGGGAGCGATTGGGGTATCCGTCGCTGTATAAGCGGGTGCCGGATATGTGACCTGTTCATCGAGTGTGGCGATCCGAAAATTCTGGTCCAGGCGTATGGAAAAGGTCTGGTTATCTACCAATTTTTCGAGACCCAGTTCGACAGCTAATACCTCGTTGTCTACCGTCGCTCCGTTGAGAAGTGTATTCGTGTCGCGAGTCACTCGCGCACCAAGCGTGGTATCTAGTTGCTCGGCCACAGTAATTTTTACTCGTCCAAACAGGGAGCTTATCTCTTGGATCCTGACGTTAGAGGTTCCGGTGAGGTATTGGCTCTGAGAAAGATCCATTCCAACGACATAGTCAGCGGGTTTCGAGAGTAGCGAGGTTTGCCCCAGAAACTTTGGCGATAATGAGTTGACCCGAAGTAGCTGATCAATACTGCTTCCAGTTAGGTAGCGACCTTCCTGGCCCGAGAGTCTTCTCCCAGCGTCGACTTGAAGGGTATTTCCGGTTTCTAGCGTCTTCTCAAGCTTCGTCCAGATCGTTTGTCTTATGCTACGTTTCTTCTGTACGCTAGAGGCTCTAAATGCTCTACGATTCGCCGTAACTGCAGTGTCTGCGACGACGCCAGAAAGGTATCCATCTGTTCTTGATTGGTCGAGTCCGAAACTTATATTGCCACCTGAAAGGGGTAGCGAGTAACTGACTGAACCGTACGATTTCGTATTCTCTGTATAGTCCCGATACCCATCTGTTGTGCCTGCAGAGGCGGCGAGATATAAATGCCCGCCTGCCTTCAAAGCGCGTGAGATATTAGATGAAAATTCTGAGGTGCCGAAGGACCCAGCCTTAAATTTTGACTCTGTATGCTCTCGTCTCATGGTCTGATTGGAGATGATGTTGACGACACCGCCGACGGCACCATTACCATAAAGCACCCCGGCCGACGCGTTTAATATTTCCACTCTGGAAATTGCATCTACCGGGATCGTTGACAAGTCAGGTCCCTCTAGAGTCGCATTATTGAGAGGCCTTCCGTTAAATAAGATAAGTGTGTTTTGAGCGGCTCGTTCACCAAACCCCCTTAGATCGGGTGATCCACCGGCATTGTATCCACTAGATGCGCCACTGATGTGTAATAGCCCGGAGCCGGCTAGTACCTCGCTCAAAGACTGATAACCAGATTGTGCTATGTCCTCCCGCGTGATGACCTTTGAAAAAGGAGAGGCTTCGTTGATCGGTGTGGGTGATCTAGTATCAATCTCAATGACGATGTCAGCTTCATTCGCGTAACTAGATAAGGAAACGAGACACAGCGCTATCGCGCCGTAGCTTCGACGTAGACTCATTTTTTTCTCCCGGACGAGCCCACCGCACGCCGAATAGTGTGTGAACTCGTGAGGTAGGTCTCCGGGCTTGTTCAGGGCAATTCCATTTGCCGAATCACACACACCTTCCCATCAATCATGACAGTGGTATTCGTGAGGACTCAGGACTGAACATACCGTTGCGGGGGCAGCTTCGGACTTGGCTAGGCCTCACCGAATTCCCTGTTATGCCGATCGCTCGGCCACCCAACGAGAGCGAAAGAGTATAGAGATTGGTTGTTCAGTTGCAACTCATCGTTTGACTAAAATGCAGTAATGACTAGTGCTGCGACTGCCCATAAGAGGAGTGATCTTTCGGCGAGAGCTTGTGTTTCTTCGATGTGATAACGCGCAGCATCGTCGCCATTACCAACGAGGGGCTCCTGTTTGATAAGACCCTGGACACAACGCGAGCCACCAAGTTTGACTCGAAGTGCTCCTGCCGTTGCTGCGATCAATACACCGACTTCCTGGTTTGAGAAATCATTTGCTTGCCGAGTCCAAATGGCCCGTGACCGCTCACGATCCCCCATGAATCCCACTGTCAGGGCCATTAATCGAACAGGTACCCAGTTCAGTAACGAGACCCAGCGCGCGGATGTTTCACCGGAACCATAGCGCTCGGCAACGACTGTCGATGTCCAATAGAGAAGAATGCCTGGCAGTCCCCCAAGTGCAAACCAGGCGAGTGGAATGAACACTTTTTGGGCGAGTTTTAATACTTGTGTTTCAACTGTGATTCGGACGACACCGTTTTCATCGAGTTGGCTCGCGTCTGTTCCCGAAAATTCTGTGAGTTTAACCTGTGCTTGCGAGAATGAACCGCTCCGGAGTTCCGTCAAGATAGCTTTAGAATCCTCGGTCACCTGACCGTATTCAAGAATCAACACCAACGCGCTAAACGTCACGATGGCGCCGATTAACGGCATATAGGCGACGATCGCACCGAGTGTCACTGCTCCACCGACAATGATCGGGAGTCGTAAGGTATTGGGTAATGCGTCAGTGGCTTTTTCAATCGTGCTGACCACTTGGAGGCGATATGGCTCAATACGATCAGATGCAACGAGGCGGCTGAAAAGAAGAGCGGCAACGGCCAAAATCAGAGCATTCATGAAAAATCCTTTAAAGTTTTAGAAACTGTAGCATGAAGCCAGTTACACTTGCGGGATGTTCAAACCGTTAACTCTGTGCATTGGTCTTCGTTATACCCGCGCTAAGCGTCGGAATCATTTTATTTCTTTCATATCCGCTGTCTCAATGGCTGGATTGACTCTTGGTGTCGCTGTTTTAATTCTAGTGCTTTCTGTTCTCAACGGATTTGATCGCGAATTACGCACTCGTATTCTCGGGACAGTGCCGCATGCGTTACTGGAATTTGAAAACGCCCGAACCGACCTTGATCCAATCGCCAAGCAATTGAGCAGTAATCGATCGATCGTCGGCGTCGCGCCATTGAACCAGGGTGAGGGGCTGTTAGTTGCTAATGGACGAACCGTATCTGTTGCGGTTCTTGGGGTTGACCCCGAGCGAGAATCCAAAGTGTCGATTCTTCCGGAACACATGACAGAAGGTGAATTTACTGACCTCAATGCCCAACGGTTTTCGATTATTTTGGGATCAGGTGTCGCAGCGAATCTAGGAGTTATACCAGGTGATCAGGTGACGCTATTGATTCCTGAGGCGACACTGAGTCTGGCAGGAGTCACACCACGACTCAAACGACTTCAAGTTGTCGGTCTCTTTGAGGTTGGCGCGCAACTCGACAATCAGCTTGCCTTTGTTGAACTGTCTGATGCAGCCAGACTTTTTAAGCTCGGAAAGGGGGCGGCAGCGCTTCGATTACAGTTTGATAATCTGTTCGATGCTCCCAAATTGATCCGTCAAATTGCGCAAGAAGTCAGTACCTCGCTAAGTCGCCCGATTCGTTACCAAGACTGGACACGAACGCAAGGCAACCTCTTCGAAGCAATTCAACTCGAAAAGACCATGATCGCGTTGTTATTGACGCTCATTATTGCCGTCGCTGCGTTCAACATTGTCTCGACGCTTGTCATGGTGGTCACCGATAAACGCTCCGACATCGCGATTCTGAAAACTATCGGGCTCCCACCAAGCGGTGTGATGAGTGTGTTTGTTGTTCAGGGAACACTTGTTGGTGTGATCGGTACGGTCTTTGGTGTGATCTTGGGTGTGCCGCTGGCATTGTCGATCACAGAAATTCTTTCGTTCGTGGAGTCTGTTTTTGGCTTCTATCTGTTTAATCCGAGCGCATACTTTATTTCTGACTTGCCTTCCGAACTTAGTTGGTCAGATGTTGGATTCGTGACTGCTCTGAGCATTGGTCTATCGCTACTTGCGACGCTCTATCCGGCCCTAAAAGCGAGTCGAATTGTTCCAGCGGAGGTTTTGAATCATGAGCGGTAGTTCTTTGCTAGAGCTTCAGGATGTTAGCTTTGGCTATGGTGAAGGACAGAGCTTTGTTCCAGTTCTCGACAATGTGAACTTCTGTGTTGAATCGGGACAGCGCATCGCGCTACTCGGGCGGAGTGGGTCAGGCAAAAGTACGTTAATGAATATCTTGGCCGGCTTACTATTGCCTGAAAGGGGATCGGTTGTCTGGCAAGGGACTGATATTACGCGACTGAATGAGGCCAAGCGCGTCGCGTTACGTCGTCAAACGATTGGTGTCGTGTATCAATTTCACCACTTGCTACCCGAGTTTTCGGCTGAAGAGAACGTGGCACTACCTGCCATCTTAGGCGGCCAGAGGGTGGCTGCATCGACGCAGTTGGCACACCAACTTCTAGATCAGGTTGGTCTAGGGCATCGATTCGATCATCGGCCTGGAGAATTGTCTGGTGGCGAGCGTCAACGTGTCGCGGTTGCGCGTGCGTTAGCGGGTCACCCTCAGGTCTTATTGATGGATGAGCCGACCGGGAATTTGGATGAGGCAACAGCGGACCAGGTCTTGGCGATGTTGATTGATTTGTCGGAAACGACGCAAACGAGTCTCGTTATTGTGACTCACGATCGGCGTGTGGCTGCTCAGACCGATCAACAGTTTGAGCTACACCACGGTGAGATGAAACCTGTTTAGGGTGTCGAGAAGACTGGCGGCGTCTCTTCCAATCATAGTTTACTCGCCATCGCCACCAGATCCGAAGACCCACCAAGCCCAGTAGCCCAGCGCAGACGCCCATCAAAAGGGAGCCAGTTAGTAAAGGAAGCCAAACTAATGAGAGTTGCTCTTGTATCCAGGCTTGCGTCACAGTATCAGGAAGCGATAAAGGCTCTGAATTCAATACCCAGGCGCCCAGCGCATATGCAAGCGCGAAGTAAGGCGGCATTGTAATTGGATTCGTTAACCAGCAGAGGCCCACGGAGATTGGGATGTTGCATCTGAGTATCAATGCGCTAATTGCTGCACCGACCATTTGGAAAGGTATCGGCATACACGCCCAAAAAATTCCATTTAGAAATGCATAGCTGACAGTTTTTCTGTTTAGGTGCCACAGATCATGAGCAAAGAATTTTTCGCCGAGAAATCCCCAACCACGCATGTGCTCCAGGCGCTGTGGAGATGGCATGATTTTGGAAACTAACTTTTTTGGCATTTTGAAAAGCTCGGCGGTCTCGCGCGATGGTTATACATTGATTGGCGTTTATTTCAATAAATTTGAGCTAAACATTTGACATCCATGTGAATACCCAACCTCAACCTCGGCAGACTAACGCCAGTTTAGCCAACGATCCGACCGCCTTTCAGCGAAATCGTACGATCAATTGATAACAAACTCTCCGGTTGATGACTAATCACCAGTGTGGTCCGATTCACTTTTAAATTCTCGAGGCCTTTAAGAACCTCTTTTCGGCTCTTTTGGTCGAGTGCACTGGTCGGCTCGTCTAGCAACAGAATCGGTGCATCTTTGATGAATGCTCGAGCAATCGCAATGCGCTGCCGTTGACCACCAGATAATCGATTTCCAAAAGGACCAATCTGAGTATCAAAACCGTTCGGAAGCGCTTCAATGAATTCCAGAGCATGTGCTTGACGCGCCGCCTCTCTCACGTCCTCTTCTGAAGCGTCAGGCCACCCGAAGCGAATATTATCTGCAACTGACGCATCAAATAGATTTACTTGTTGTCCAACGAGTGAGAGTTGACGACGACGCTTAGCTAGCGGCCACTCCGTCGTGCATTCGTCGTTAATGCAGATTTCGCCATTGTTGGGGTCTAAAAAACCGGCGATAAGCGCGATGAGCGATGATTTACCAGAACCTGATGGTCCGACGAGGGCAACACTTTCCCCAGAGCGGATGTCGAATGACACCGAGTCGAGTGCGTAATGATCTGCGTTTGGATATCTGAAGGTGACATCATTGACAGCTAGTGATGCGTTGGCAAACGCAGCATGACTTTTCGAATGCCCACGTTGATTATCAAGTGCCTGATCGAAAATCTCATAAATTGATTCTGCGGCAGCAAGACCTCGCTGAATTGTCGCATTGACTCCGGTGAGCCGTCGAACTGGATCAAAAATCATGCCCATGGCTGTGATGTAAGCAACAAACTCACCAGGGCTTAACATGTCCCGTGCGCTCATCTGTGTACCGACTAGAATCACAATCCCGATTGTGATAGCGGCTAAAATTTGAACCAACGGAACATTCAGTGATTGAATTTTTATCACCCGCATTTGCTCATGGCGCAATCGCTTATTGATGTCATCAAAACGCGTTTGTTGGTTATCGTGTCCGCTAAAGATTTTGATGTCCCTGATGGCCAATAATGATTCTTCGATTAATCCCGTCAGTCGCCCCGTCCAGGTTTGCAAATCTTGGTTGGAGCGACGCATTTTAACACTTGCTTTTTTGACCACAAAGGACACGATAGGTGCCGCAACCAGCAATGCGAGAGACATCTGCCAAGAGGTGTAAATCAAAAACCCAAGGAGACCTAAAATCATTAGTGTATCTTTAATGATGACCATCCAGGCAGTTGAAACCGCCTCGCCAACTTGAGCAACATCATAGGTAATACGTGATAACAGTCGACCGCCTTCTTCAGCATCGTGCTCGGTCATTGGAAGATCGAGTTGTACAGCAAAGACCTCGGATCGGATATCAGCAACGGTACGATTAGCAACGTACTGACTAGAGACTGACGCCACGTACTCGGAGATCCCCTTAAAAACGAAGACCGCGACGATTAACAGAGGAATTTGAATCAAAGAGCTTGGATCTTTGTCGATCAAAGATTCGTCAATTAGAGGGGCCATCAACGCGGGTAACATGGGTTCCATTGCAGCTGTTGCTGCCATCGAAACCATCGCCACTACAGCGATTTTCCAATACGGAAGCGCCTCCCGAATAAGACGCCCGTAAGTGTGCATATCGCCTTTCATTCGCGTCTTAAGATCCAGTCAACCCAAAAGCTCGCGAAACCTCGTGGTTTAAACTCTTTTTCCATGATGTCTCGATCATACTCTGAGTTGACCCATTCCAGAAAAGTTGGAGCTGTCTGGTTCTGCGAGGAGGTGGAGTGTCTATCTCGGTATCGGATATATGACTCGAAAAAGTTATCCAAAATACCGGTTTTTGCGCTTCTGAAATGACCATATGTCCAGTGAAGTTGTTTCTTTGCCTCGTCGATAGACTGGCCTAATCGGAAGTGGCAATAGAGTACCGCAAATATTCCGGCACGATCGGCCCCCGACTTACAGTGCACGAGCGCTGGTGTTTCGAATTCCTCAATCAATTCCTTCAACGAGTTGATTTGCTTCGAAGTTGGTAACCCGCGAGAGTGAACACGGATATTGATAAGCGTAATAGTAGCTTCCTCACAAGCTTTCGCTTCCAACTGATATCGACCTTGGGTTGGGTTGTAACCACGCAGGTTGATGATGGTTTTCAGGCCCAAGTCTCTTTTGTAACGATGGATTCGTGCTACGCTCGGCTGATTACTTCTGTACAGTGGACCGGGAAGACAGAAAAGGTTGGAATAAAGCGATCGCAGGAAGCCATGATCTACGAGCCATAAATCCAGGTGTGCTTTGAGTGATTTCCACAAAGTAAGCGGTGTGGATGGTGGTGCTTTGCCCCAACCTTCAATCGACACGAATCATCCTTTTCCTTTTGGGTAGCGCGGAGCATACTCAATTCACCGGTATTCTGCACAGAAATGAGGAAATTAGTGCATGAAATTTGGCTTTGGTGTCTTTAAGGGCGGTGATGGATGGCCTCAGCGATGGCGTCGACCTGCAAGTGCTCTGAGTCGTACGTTACTTCCGATGATTACCTATTGGATGCGTAAAAAACGCCAAAAAATTGGGAGCGCACCCCAGATTTCTGATCAAATCCCCGTGGTGTGTATCGGTAATCTTGTGATTGGTGGTTCTGGAAAATCACCCTTGGTGATGAGTCTCGCTCTACGACTCATGGACGCAGGGTTCAGGCCTGGTATTGTGAGTCGCGGCTATGGTGGTTCGGTGATGAATTTGCCGATAGAGGTCACTGAGAGCAGTGACCCTCACATCGTTGGTGATGAACCGCTGATGCTAAAAATTCGAACGGGATGTCCTGTAATCGTTTGTCGCGATCGTGCGAGAGCCGTTGATCGATTATGTTTTCATAACCGCGTGGACGTCGTGTTAGCTGATGATGGGTTACAAAATACGCAGTTATGGCGAGATCTATCGGTTTGTGTGTTTAATAAGCAACAGGGAATTGGTAATGGTCTTGAAATGCCCTTTGGTCCGTTAAGGGAGCCTTTAACCGCGGTCGATCAGCTGGATGCGGTTATTGTTCGCGGAACGGAATACCCAAAAGAAATGTTGATTGAAATGGGCGTGGAAACCATAACCCCAGTATTTGCTTCGGTGAGTCGGATGGGGTACGCATATCGATCAGATTCACCAAATGAACATCATCCGATCACTGATCTGATCGATCATGGTGATTTTGACGCAATTTCGGGGATTGCATCGCCGGAGGTTTTTTTTGAAGGATTGGAACAGGCCGGATTATCAATCAAGGAACATGCATTTCCAGATCATCACCAATTCACTGTGGCTGAAATATCCGAGTTGAAACAGGTGATAACAACAGAGAAGGATGCTGTGAAATTGGTGCACTTGTTGCCGGAACCGTTTTGGGTGGTTGCGCTTGATAGCGACCAACCCGAATTCGAGCATTGGTTAATTGATCATTTGAAAGACTGGAGTAGACTATGAGTTTGACGCCTCAACTGAAGGGTTTATTAGTCTGTCCGTTGTGTAAAGGAGAGGTTGAAATCCGTGAGGACGACCAGGAAATTTGGTGCCGAGCCGATGGCCTTGCATTCCCGGTTCGCGATGATATTCCGGTGATGCTTGCCGATGAAGCACGCACCCTCACGACTGACGAGCGGATTGATCGTTAATGAGTTTCATTGCGGTGATCCCCGCTCGTTTCGGGTCGACCCGCCTCCCTGGGAAACCGCTTCTCGATATCGGCGGTCGACCTATGATTCAGCACGTCTACGCTCGCGCTCAGTCGTCTCGCGCAGATCGGGTAGTTGTCGCAACAGACGATCAGCGAATCGAGGACGTCGTAAGGGGGTTTGGGGGCGAATGTTTGATGACAGCGTCAGATCATCTAACTGGAACAGATCGATTGGCGGAAGTTGTAGATGTTTTAGGATTGGCGGCTAATGCGATTATTGTCAACGTTCAAGGGGATGAGCCACTACTACCTGCGTCTGCGATCCATCAGGTCGCTGATATGTTA
>CACBSE010000029.1 GCA_902541775.1 uncultured Litorivicinus sp.
TAGTTAGAACAGCTGACTCGTTCGATGGTGTTGTAAATCAGACGGTATTTGGAGACGTAGATCTATCGATAAGTAAAATTTCAAGAACACTTGCGAGAAGTAAGCGCGTATCTTTTAGTGCCCCCTACGCCACTTTCCGGCAAGCCTTTCTTGTAAATCGACTGGAATTTGCAAAAATAGAGAAGGGTCGATCACTGCGCGATGTCCTCATCAATTTCGACGCAACTATTGGCGTAATCGCAAAGTCCTCGTTTGTAACATTCGCTCAACAGAATTTTCCGAAGGCAACAATCGTTGAGTATCCGACCTATCAGGACGTTGTTGACGCAGTTATCGATGGTGAGGTCGTTGCCGGTTATCGGGACGAGTTTGAGGTCAAAAAGGTTTTGCAGTCAGATCCGAGTCTGAGTCTCATTCTAAGACCCGTAACTTTCGACGACTTAGTAGACACCATTGGGATAACAGTTTCACTGGATAATCCTGCCCTGCTGGGGTTTGTGAATTTGTTTTTGGAACAAAAATATCGACCTTTAAGGATCGAACGTCTTCTTGAGTTGACTAAAGCGATAAAGAGATAGAGCATGAGTTATCTGGTTCAAATTTTAAAGCACCCAGCGACCATTATAGCTTCAATTGTTGTGGGTATTTTCTTAGGACAACAATTCCCTGTTCTGAGCTTGAAGTTAACTCCAGTCGCCGAAATTTATATTAGCCTTCTAAAAATGATTGCGCTTCCTTTGATGATCTCGGCCGTCATCTTCAGCATCAGCAGATTGTTGAGTGACGGTGAGGCGCCTGTCTTAATGCGTCGCTTCATTTTAACATTTATCCTTGTAATACCGTCCGCCATAATCGTGTCACTGATAACAAGTGCTATTCTAACGCCCGGCAAAGTGATAACCTCCGAGGAGCAACTGGCGCTGGGATCACTTATTGGCACGAACGAAATAGGTGACGCTGCGAGTGTCAAATTGTTCAGCGAGAGTTCTTCCGAAGACAACTCCGAGTTGTATTCCATCCTAATGTCAATAGTGCCAGAAAATATTTTTGCGTCATTATCAAACGGTGATGCTCTTCCTGTGTTGATCTTTGCATTAATATTTGGAGCCTCATTGGGATCGGTTTCGGCGCGACTTAAAGGTACCTTGACTGCGGTTTTGGAAAGTGTTTATCGATCGTGTTTACTGATGACCTCATGGCTAGTAATTCCTCTCCCAATTGCTCTGATCGCCTCGCTCTCTAGTCAACTTGCTACTTCCGGAATTCAGCCACTTCTCCTAATGGGTGAGTTTCTGGTGGCCTTGACCGTCTCTTCCCTAGTCGTATTAGTTATAGCAATAATCGTTATTTGGATTCGCTCGGGAGCTAGTTTTTCTGCCGTTATTAATTCGTTGCAAATGCCATTTGCGGTTGCGTTGGCCACCCGGAATAGTATCGCGAGTATGCCACCAATGATGGAGGCCCTAGAGAAACTGCAATTTCCGAAGCTTCAAGTTGAGCTGATGGTTCCTTTATCGATTTCACTGGCGAGAATTGGGCCAACAATGTTTTACGTGACCGCTACCCTCTTTATCGCAGAACTCTACGGCCGTGAACTGCTGGCGGCCGACCTTTTTCTTGTCGGCTTCGCCTGCTTCCTGGCGGGTATGGCTAGCGCAGGTGCTACAGGCGTAGTCGCTTTGTCCATGATTAGTATTTCGTGTGGTTATCTACAACTGCCGTTTGAGGCTGTACTTATTCTTTTTATTACTGTTGATGTCATAAGTGATACTCTACGGACAGTAGTGTTGGTAATTGGGAACATGGCGTTTTCAAGTATAGTTTGTCCAAGGCCACTCAGGATTTGATTCATGAAGCCTGTCTTGGGCGTTTTAGGCGGTATGGGTCCGGCGGCAACCGTTTTGTTTCTCGATCGGCTAGTGAGTTTTTCTACCGCATCTGTTGATCAGAATCATCTTAAATCAGTGACAGTTATGAATTGCGACATACCTGATCGCTCGTCAGCAATTTCTCGAAACGACGATGGCCCACTCATTGCAATGATTGAAGGTATCGCTAGCCTCGAAAAGGTCGGCGTCGACTTCATAGCGATTCCATGCAATACAGCCATGTACTGGTTTGAAAAATTATCAGATTTTAGTTCGGTGCCCATCTTAAATATTGTCACCGAAACCGGTAACGTTATGAGGGATGCGGGTCTCCACTCAGTCCATCTTTGGGGGACCTACGGCACTTATCATTACGGAATTTATAAGCGTTATCTTAGCGCGTTGAATATAGAAGTCATACCCCACTCAAGTCGAATTCAATCAATGCTCGATGAGATAATCTTGTCCGTTAAACGCGGGCAAGTCACAGGTTTTCGAGATCGATTGGCAGAGCCGATGGATCATCTATCTAAGTATGACTTAGGCACTCCTGTTCTTTTGGCGTGCACGGAGTTTTCGGTAGTCTTTCAAAACGAGAGTATAGGAGTAGTATATGTGGACTCCTCGGATTGTTTAGCCTTACGTTGCCTCGCATTTGCAAATGTGGAACATATAGCCCCTGAATGGCTAGTCCAGTTGTGAAAAAGTTTGACCTACCTCTTAACCTATCAATTGGTCTTTTTGCGATTGCATTCGCGTTGGGATCTGCGGAATTTTTTAAAGCCTACTTGTACTGGTTAAATCTGAGCGTCGCATTATTAGGTAATCTAATTCTTCTGTTCGTTACCCTTTATATCTTTAGTTCGATCATCGTTGGCATCAGGTACTTTCCCAATCGAAAAGACTTGCCTCGTTTTTTACTTATGTCAGTCATAACCTTCATGAGTGTTTCAATACTTTACGCCTATGTTTTGGTGATTGGGTTTGTTTCTATTTTTGAGATTATCGGAGAAAGTATAATTGGCGGCTTAACCCGTTTGATGCAAGAGCAGATGGCTCTCGCAAATAATATAGAACTGTTACTGAAAAATTCTGACGGTTTTGAAGCCGCCACTTACGGGACACACAACACTGTAATATTCGACACGATAGTTGGTACGGTGAATCGCGTTGACAACGGCTTCATCGATATAGGTATTTTCTTGGCTTTTGGTCTCGGTTTTGTGATCTATGCGGTTAAATCAAACGACTTCAGCTTTTTTGACCTAATAGACGAAATTTATTGGTCCACAGACGCTACCTTCAAAGGGTTGATTCGGTTTTTCCCCCTTTTTGCGTTTTTCGTCGGGTTGGTAGCGGCTTTAAATTTGAATGTAAATTTTACCGATGTATCTATGCTCGCGTGGATTGGCGTTTTGGTATTTATAACACTTGGAATTTTGATCACGGTCGCCACTCTCATTAGCCTTTTGGCAAACCGACCGTTTTTCAGACTTTTTATTCAGCTTCTGCAGTTAAGTTTTAGTTCTCTAGCAGCGCCAAGTGTTTTCTTAATGCTCCCCGTACTTCACCAAATATTGGATCAACGGCTAGGTATTGCGAGAAATCGCATTCAGTTGTTGCTTCCATCAACATTATTGCTATGCAACATGGGTATAGTTCTGTCATGCGTTTTGTTACTGGCGCTAACTCTACAATACAGGCTTGAAAGCAACCGTTCATTACTTGATTTGATTAGTCCGGTTCTCATTCTTCTTGATCAAGCCCAGGCGTTGCCTATCGACTTAGCTGGATTGTTGATCCAATTCAATCAGCGTCTAGAGGTATTATTCGGTTTCAATTCTGGTATGTATATCCCTTTGATTATCGCTCTTTTACCGATGCTCGTAATTTTCGCTCGCCCTTTGTCGATCATGTTTGTAATGATTGTGGTGGTCTTAGTAGTAAGATCATCAGGAGATCGTTTGAAGAGTGAGGATTTCGACGAGATAGAAGATGAGCAGCTATACATCATGGATATCTCTCCCATCATGATGCTCGGAATCACAACGTGTGTTTTCTTAAGTATACTGATGACATTAGCCGTGGGATACAGTATAGCCATAACAGGAGTTTTCCTGGTGGAATAACATATGGGATTAGTGTGGATCGCAAAATCACTCCGCCGGAGTGCATACAAATATTCATCCCCTTTAATGGTGGGAACTATTGTCTGTGGTTTGGCAGGTATGACTGGCTGTAGCCTGTTTACTTCAGATGGTCCTGAGCCATTTGAACTTGAGTCTTTTGAGATAACGACCGAATTGAACGCTAACGCGGATTCGCCAACACGGATAGACGTGGTCGAGATTTACGATCATCAGCTTAAACGACAGATCGAAGCCCTGAATTCGGAATCATGGTTCCTTGCGAAGAAAGGACTTCTTGCGAGTAACTCAGACTTGATTACTGTCACAAGTTGGGAGCTTCCACCGGGAGCGAAGATTAAGGACGAAAGATGGAAATCGCTGTCCCGTAATCCGACAGTAATCTTAGTATTTATAGGCTTAAAATTTGGAACACCAAATCGTGTTGCGTTGCGCTCTAGGGAGGGAATCTTTAGGTTGACAGTTACTTCAGATGGTTTCGACATCTCAGTGGAGGATGGCAGTTGAGTGGCTCAAAATATGCAAAAGTGCTGTGGCAGGAAGGGTTACTCCTAGCACCTCAGCACCTTCAACTGTTTTCGTCTCAGTTCGATTCGGCGAGCCATCAAAAGGCGTTAGCGTCCAATCCGTTTTATTGGGGAATGAGTTCGCTGGACATAGATTTAGCGGCTCTTCCTACAGGAATGTTTACCGTTGCAGGAGCCGAGGGTCATTTTGAGAACGGTCAAGGGTTTGAGTGGGATGAATCTGAGTCCGGGGGCCTTACTTTGTCCTTGCCCCTCGGACCCGAGTTTGAGAGGAATGGATCAGAATATCTCGATATTTTTATAAAAAAACCGAAAGGGGGACGCTTGATCAAATCCGACGACGAGGCTGGGTTTAGGTTGTCTTCTTCGGGACCCGTGGCAGATCAAGTTACAAGTGCTGTGCCTACTTCAATCGACATAGGAGAGCCGAATCTTTCGCTGTCAGCGGGTGAACGTCCGTCAAGTGCTTTCGAAAGTTTGTTCATAGCAAAAGTGTTGAAGGTCAACGATGTATATACTTTAGCCGAAGATCTGCCTGCATCTGTTTACATTCCAAAAAACGGGGCTTTCTACCACAAAATAAGCAAACTACTCGAACAGTTGAGGCACAAGGCCAGCTATTTGGTTAGAGGGCTAGATAATTTTGCGGCATCCGACGATAGTCGTCTCGATGTCCTTGAAACTCGCCTACGGCTGGGAGCGCTATTGAGCGCTATTACAGAATTCAATATCTGTATAGCCATTTCACCGATGCACACGGTGAGAGTTTTTGAAACTTTGGCTAGGGTCTACACTAGCTTGTCGGCTTTGATCGTCGGAGGATTGCCTTTGGGGCTCCCAACCTACGAACATCGCGCTCCCTCCACCGCAATGTTCGGGCTGGTCGATAAAATTACGAGTATCGTCGCGGCGATCGCTACGTCTTTCAGATTCTTACTTTTTGACGAAACGAATGGTGAGTTTGTGTTGACAGTGCAGGACTTTACCGAGCAACGAATTTTAATTGGCTTAAAAGGGGGCGTCGAACAAGCTCTGTCGACTTGGATTGACGGCGCAATGATAGCAACAGGAAATAATTTTGAAAATGTGCGGTCTAGACGAGTTCTGGGTGCCGATCGCAAGTACGTGGCGCCATCCGACTTGCCTGAGGAACTAGCACTAAGTGGCTATCTAATTTTTGAGTTGAGTAACTTTGATCTTGAGCCCAATGATCCGCGCATAGTGATTAAAAACGCATCTACCCAGTCGACAGCCTTCCAGCCTGGCGAAATCGTACTAATCACATCTAGCGGATCGGATGTTACCAATGCTTCCTAGTTCGCTGCCTAGCTTTGCCACTTCAGCCCCCCCGGGACCGAGATCAGACCCAGGGGTAAATGGCGGTATAGGCGCAGAATGGATTTTTATTGACTTACTCGAGCAAATCGCTGCCGCGTGCGAGGCCGCAAAGTTGGAAAGTGGCCCTGATGTAGAGGCGTCCTGCCAAAAGGTGCGTGAAACACTGATTAATATGGTTACAGTCTGCTCTTCAAACTTAGAAAGGGCGATGCTAAGAATTGATGCAGAAATAGTGAATGATTTCAGATATGTCGCGGCCGCTTTAGCTGACGAAGTTCTAGTTAATTTGGACTGGTTAGGTCAAGATCGCTGGGTTGATTGTTTGCTGGAGGATTATTTTTTTGGTACGACGGTAGCGGGTGATCGAGTTTTTACAAATATCAATCAGCTTTTGAATGCACAGAATCCACCGTCTATGTCCTGTTTTCTATATTTGGGTTTACTTTGTCTAGGATTTGAGGGTCGTTATCGCGGCTCTGATGACGGAGGATCGGTCACCAATCATAAGAAAGAATTATTTCAAGCGGTTTACCAAAGATCCCCATCGCTAGCTGTAGTTGGGAGAACGATTATTGATCAACCGTACCTTCACACTGCACGTCGCATCGTTCAATCCCGGGATACAGTTTCCAATTGGCCATTTTGGTTTGTCGGGCTTATGAGTGCAGGTGTTCTCGTTCTTGGCGCCTTTGCCTGGTCGCATACTTCAGAGGCCATCTATTCAACAACTATTGAACTCCTAAATTACAAGGTGTTGTTCTAATGGGTCAGCTGTTCGCGTCCTATGGAGTTTTGATTAGTTTATCGATACTTGGGCTTATTTGTATCGGGATATTAATACTATTGCTGGCGGTCGCTTCACGATCAAAACCCAAAGGTGACGATTCGAGTGAGACATCAACGGATACCTCTTTAGCCGCTGTCAAAGCGTCGTTTCTGCGTGCTGTTCAACAAATAGAATCGAGTTTAGTTAGCCGGAAAGAGCGGCATGAAATTCCCTGGGTTTTGGTGCTTGATGAACCCGACAATTCTTTTGACGTGCCGCTTGAGGAGGCGGGTTGTACAAGTCTTATTTCAGACGAAGCAGCCAGGGGTCTGGAAACTCCCGGTCTTCAGTGGCATATATTAGAACAGGGTGTTGTGGTTGAGGTAAACACAATATCGAAGGGATCAGAGAGCGAAGGAGTGTTGGCAACCTTTCTCTCGATGGTTCAAAAATACAGGCCAGAGAGACCACTGGATTCGATCGTAGTGTCTATTCCATGTTCGTTATTAGAATCCAATGAACCTGGCAATATGGAGAAACTTAAAGAGAGAGCTCAACGATATCACCGATTGATTAAAAGTTGCGAATCTGCACTAGGAATGCGCTTAGCAGTTTATGCGGTTATTACGGGTATGGAAAATTGGTTGGGGGCCAAAGAGCTGTTCGAAGAATTTCCGCCAGCCCTACGAGATGTGATGTTTGGATGGTCGAATCCTAATGACCTTGGTACGCAGTTTCAAGCAAACTATATTGGGCCAGCAATGCAGGATCTTGCTAGCTCATTTTTATCGCTCGTTATAGAGCAATCTGTTGATGCAGGGATGCAAAAAAATTATCTGTCTAAACTGACTATAGCTAAACGTATTAGGAGTTTACATCCTAATTTGAGCCAATTCCTGCAAGAGCTTCTGCGCCCCAACGCACAAGATGAGGCTTTCTTTTTCAGGGGTTTTTACATTGCGATGGGGTGTGAGGCTCGCGCGCAAGGTGAGTCGACTCAATGCGGCTTTTTACGCGACTTATTTGAACAAAAAATATTCATTGAACGTGGTGTTACCCGTTCTAATCGCGTCCTGGTCGAGCAGAAAAAAAATCGTAGAGCGAGAGTTTTATTATTAGCTGGCTCGTTCGCAGCAATTTATGGTCTCGTCGTAGCATTTGAATTGTTCAAAAGGTCGATCTCAATCGAGGAATGGATAACTCAAGCGAGATCACTAGGGAACTCACTCGATGCGCGCACACCAGAGGCGCTCAGGTTGGAAATCGAAGAGACACGGCTGCTTATTAATAAGACATCGGCTCAAAGGTTTTGGGCATTATCAATACCCAGTTCTTGGCCAGTTTGGTACGAGCCTTCAGTTGATCAATCGCAGGCGAGTTTCGAGAGATATCTGGTGGCTATGACGATGTTTTCGCTGCTTGATTTAGATAGGCAACTGTCAATACTTGGGGGTGACACGCTTCCCGCTGGCATGAGTTCAAAACGGGCCATTCAGTGCTCGAAAGATGACATGGTAGCGATGACACAGTCAGATTTGCTGACTTATTCTGACGACCTTCTGGTTACCTTATTTGATATGCGTCAACACCTAAATGAGCTGCGGGGCTTGGTAACAACCGATGGGAACGTATCTCATCTGCAGTTATTGCCTTTGATTAAGAGAGGAAATTTCAGGTATCCAGACTTTTCATCTAAATCGTTTATATCGAACCAAGCTTTGGATGTGGTTCTAGACGACCGCCTAATAAGTAATCGTTCAGACTTATTGGACAAAATTGGTGAATGTATAGTCGATAACATTGCGGCGACAAGCGTCAGATTGCTCAACGAACGTCAACCATTGCTGGACAGTGAGATCAACGTTCAAGCCCATAGAGACGCTTTGATCGATAAGCTGCGAAGTCGTACCGTATCGAAACGTCAAATATTGAGCGCATATGATGATCTTATCACTTCTTTGAGCAATCAGAACCGGGCTATTTCACAATTTAATCAGACAGACCACCAGTTAAAGAAATTCGCTGAGGCAGTGCAGACAAAAATTTCTGAGTTCGGAAAGAATGGTTTCGTATCCGAAGAAAATATGAACGAAGCCCTGGCATCAGTAGACGGACTATTAACTGAATTATCGTCTGATGTTCCTTCCGATTTTGATCACGCCGTAAGAACATTTATTAGGTTTGACGAGAAGGGAAACCTTGTAAGCACGGAAGAAAGGCTTCGTCTATTAAATGAACTGAGGCAAGTCCGCCTAGACCCAGTCAACTTTGCATTAGGCGATTCTGCCGAGTTACTCGCTTCCAACGGTCTCGTGCGGTTGGACGTAAAACGGTTGGGTGATCTTGTTAATCAGCTACGTGAGGAAACGACTTACGAAGGAGAATATCTACGAACTGACGACGATATTAATGATGCACTCATGCTGAGAAAGGTTCGCTTCGGGGTTAAAAAATTTTTATCTAACTTAAGGTCGTCTCAAGTGCCAGTTGGAAAGCTTACCGACCAAGATTATGTGAGATTTTCGGAGGGGGCTAATCTCCTTGCACAAGCTTCAACTTATTTATTCGATATTGAATTTTATGATGCTGCCTCTACGGTAGAATTTTTCCTAGCGGACGTTGCATTGGAGTATCTCACTCACCTCGATGAGGCTTTCGAACTAGCGGCGCCTTTTGCAGCATTAAAAAATATAGGAGATCCGGAGCGATCAGACGGCTCAGGAATGAACTTCGGTAGTAATTGGAGCGCGCTTAAATTAAAAACATATGTTGATAAGCAAGTCGAGGCCGTCCGAGATCTAAACGAATCCGCAAATTTGGTCCGCCCCTACCTCATATCAGGAAGAATTGAACAGTGGGATGCTCTGAATTCCGGGCTTCAAGCTTTTGATGCAGGAGATCCACGTAGTGGACTTGGTTTTTTGTATGATTTCACAGAAATCCTAGCGGAATCCGCTTCGATCGATTGCGGAAAGCTTGAGCCGTCCACGTTGATTGGCGGCGAAATTGATCCCTATTTTGGAACACTTGCATCAGACTTGATGTCTGAGGCCAAGTTCATGTGCCTGCAGTTGGAGCGAACGGATGAGCAAAATACTTGGTCGGCGTTTACTGATTTCTTTAATGAGAAGTTAAGGGGTCGGGCCCCTTTTGGACACTCAAAATTCGCCGGCGTGGCAGATATTGCGTCGATTGTTCAAGCTCGATCACTTTTCGAAGTCTTTAAGTTGAAACTGGGCACTAAATTTCGTCAGATTGAGGCACATCCTTTTATATCGGGGTGGTCGAATTTTGAAAAAACGCTCGATCAAATGAAATTAGCGGACGAAGAGTATGGTGTGAACGTGGAAATAAAATACAGGACCGCAAGCAAGCAAGAGCGTTTTGCAAACCAGTTAATCCGGTTTGGGTTGGAAATTCCAAGCGGTCGACAGAACGATAAAAATGAGATTGCCCTTTGGAGGGTCGGTGACCCAATCAAGCTTAGCCTCAGATTAGCCGCAGACTCAGCTTTTGAGTTCGTCAATAAACAGGGATTACCTCTAGCACAAGCGAAGGAGCTCAACATAGAGTATGGTGATGCATGGTCGATTTACTCTCTAATTCGAGATAACGGTGTGATGACCTATGCGCCGCAACGCGGGCAGCTATCAAAGTCCTCAATACCGGTGGTTTTTGAATTCTTTCTTCACAATCCCGGAGAGCGAGCTAACGAGAGAGTGACAGGTAGGCTGTCAGCAGAGCTTCATTTTTTCAGCTACAGTGACGCTACTCCAATACAATTTCCCGTCGGTGAGTTTTTACTTCCTCCCGAGTTTGGTGAGCTTCCTTTTTCTGGGAGCTCTTCGGTACAACAGGTTAACGAGGGTTATCGTGAGTGAAGAAGTAGGGGTTTATTTACAACCTATTAGCTCAGGATCGCCTGCGGGTCAGAGCATTAGGTATTTGCCTATTTGGAATGAATTACAGGATATGCGAAAGCAGGAAGATGAGCGTCTTCCAAAAGGTGCGTGGCAGCGAGCGCCAATAAGAGCGGATTTCAGGCAGCTCGAAACGTTTTGTTCCGAAATACTTACTAATCAGTCGAAGGATTTTCAGGTCGTTATGTGGCTTCTCGAAGCTTGGACTATGCGCCATGGTAGCCAAGGTTTGTACGCGGGTCTGCGAGTGTTGGAGGGTATGATTGAGGAATTTTGGAATGATGGCTATCCCTCTTGGTCTAAAGATGATTTCGAGGCCCGGGAGAGTGCTTTTGTCTGGTTCGCGACTGAAATACCCGAAGTATTGAAGCGCGCGGTTTGGCTCGTCCCAGACGTACTGACAGAATATCCCGTGAACTACGCGCAGTACATCATGTATAAGGATTATCAGCGGAAGCTAGACGGATCTTCCGAGATAACGCTCTCTAAGGGCGAACAACAATCGATGGAGGAGGCCAAAACCGCAATCTCAGCAGCTGGTAATAATGCCCAATTTGTTATGTATATCGACGACCAGATCGATCAATTTCTTTTAGTTACTGAAGAGCTTTCGCAATTGAACAAGAAACTTGTTCCTCTTATTAGCTCTGATGGGCCCAGTATAGGCAGGGTGATAGAGGAGGTAGAACGGATTTTATATGCCCTAGCTTCTCTTAAAAGGGAGGCACACGCTGAATTCATTGAATTTTCTGTTGACGAGCTTCTAGCTAGGAAAGATCGAGAGACAGAAACTCAGAAAATTTTTGAAAACTCAGATTTGGAGGAGTTCACGGTGGCAGAAGGTGTTGATCCCTCAACTGGTGCGTTGATCGAAAGTGGAATGACCACAGATTTAGTCGAGCTCGATATAGAGTCGATATCAAAAATGAACCGTGCCAGAACATACGCGGCCTTGACTGCAATTGCAGAGCATCTTCAACGCCTCGAGCCGCATTCGCCTACACCGTATCTTCTTATGAGAGCGGTCAGGTGGGGCAAAATGTCGCTGACGGATGTTTTAGAAGAAATCAAGGCCGAGGGAGGTGACATCGAGAGAGTGTTAAATCTGTTGATGGGTTCGCGTACTGGTTTTAAGTAACCCGATATTACTGGTCATGGAAATGGTACGAATTTAACTTCCTGTCAATTGAGTTGTCTGGGATACCTCGCACCAAGGTGGAACGTTACTATTTGAAACTATCAGTTGAGAAGAGGCTTCGGGGCGTGTTACCACGTTTAAATAGCTGCTTCCCAAAGATGGTATAGAAGTGCTTTTCACTTTAATTTAGATTAAAAAATTTGGCCCATTTTTCCTTCGTTCGTCCAGCTTAGATCGTGTTAGTTTATTTGTCCGTTTAAACCTATTCTAATGTACTTGGTTTCATAGGAACTAGCGAGACATGCTGAGCAATTCAATTAAAAGTTGATCTTCCCAAAACGCCCATTCGGTAGAGAGCCCCAACTTTATCTTCAGACATATGCGCGGGTAGGTGAGCACGGTTATCTAGCGCTTCAAGAGCCGCTGACGCGGTGTTGGAAAACCTGCCTACTCGAGCAAGATCACTAAGTACATGGTGTGACGCAAATGCTAGAGTAAAAGCATTCGTAAATTTCAATCCGCCACTGCCGAACGCTCCTGCGTTAGCGAATTGACTTCTCGATTGGTGTCCACCTCCAAATATCCTTTTTTTAACGCTTTGCCCGGCCTTATATGCTTTCATCTCCTTACCTTTAACGGTTAACCCAAAAGCCACTTGGTCTAAATTTGAACCGCATACTAAAGAGTCGATGCATTGGCAAATTTTTTCTTCATCGAGTACGTAGCCGGCGTTGACGACGGCAGGATTTTGCTCTGCAGTCGTCCCTACGTTCATCAAAAATTTCCCTGCCATGTAAGCTGTTATGAAACCCGCTGCGGACTGCATTTTAGCAGTATTGTCATGTACTCCCGGTATTGGACACATGCACGATGTGGTTTCCGTAGGATTTTCTATAGTCATTATGGTCGGTAGAAAACCTCCCCGATTTTCGTGAATCGCTCGAGTCGTAATCACTTTTTTTACGTTACTTGCGACCATCCCTACGTCATGCGCCTTGTCTTGACCCATTCCAGCTACAGGATCTATTCCAAATATGTGTACCTTTATATTTCTGGTCGAAGTATTCTGACTGAGCTGATATGCGATCTTAAAGCAGGTTACGGCACCTCTACTCCAGCCGATTAGGTTAACAGCGTCGATTTTAGGGATCGTTCTTACTTGGCCATCTGGAAAAATTGCACGAGAACCAGGATCATGGGTTGCTAGAAAGTCGACGAGCGCAACCGCTCGCATCACATTCTGTTCGATCCCAAAACCTGAAACCGATTGATATTTTTCACCATTGCCGCCGGCGTTTCGCAATATCCTTCGTGTACTCCACCACACGGGTCTCATCTCCATCAAACCCTCATATTCGGCGTTTGCATCAGAAGCGGCCACAATTTTATGGCTTCTAAACCTTCTGAACAAACCGTGGTCACCGAAATTACGCGGGATGGCTACGTCTATTTCTTCCAAATAACGCATCCCGTCAA
>CACBSE010000030.1 GCA_902541775.1 uncultured Litorivicinus sp.
ACGCGTGTTGCCTCAAAAATGCCATCCCGAACATAGTCATCCCAACCAATATGACTGTAGTCTGGTGTGGTGTTGGCCCATGAAATCAAGAACACGGTATTCCCCTGATCCACACACCATTTCACGTATGAATTTTGCGGCTGTAGATCGAGAATATAAAACTTGTTGATACACGGAGGTACGATCATTAAGGGACGTTGATGAACGGTCTTTGTCGATGGAGAGTATTGAATCAATTCAAACAAGTGATTACGGAAGACAACCGATCCCTCACTCACCCCAATATTTTCACCGAGAACAAAGACTGATTCATCGGTCATGGTGATACGACCTTTTTCAAGGTCAGTCATGAGATTCTGAAGTCCATCAACTAAACTCTGACCATTGGTCTCCATCGCTTCTTTGAGTACGTCAGGATTTAAGGTGACAAAATTAGATGGACTCATCGCATCGATGAAATACTGAGTGTAAAACTTCAGCTTCTCTTTTTCTTTCCCTTCGACTGGAATGGCGTCAGTGGACTTGCTCAGTACGTCAGCTGTGAGCAGATAGGACTGCTTAATAAAATCGAAGACAGGAAGTTTTGACCATTCATCTGAATCAAAGCGACGGTCTTTCTGAGGCTGAATATTTATTGTCCCGCTCATCAGATCAGTCCATACCTTGAATTGATCGTGCTGATATTTGGTGACCATTTCGAGCCAGCCTTGGGGATTTGTCCAAGGTTGCATGACCAACTGAGTCCAAACGTCCGTGAGATTTTTAACAATATCTGAAGTATCTTCAGAGCGAATCAAACCCTGCAGAAGGCGCTTACTTTCTAGATTCATGGATTCGAAAAGTTGTTCCGGTGCTTGCTGATTTTCAGTGCTCACGTCCGTGCCCTTTTAAAATGAAGTCCATAGTTTATTGTGCAGCGCAAAAAAAGGAAAGCCGACAACTAGAATTCGGCGTCGGCTCTAGGGCGGTGGCCCTAGAACATGTGCTGTCCACCGTTGATTGCAAGGTTTGATCCTGTGACGAAGGCAGCGCGTTCCGAGGCAAGGAAAGCGACTGCATAGGCTATTTCGTCTGGGTTACCCAGCCGGCCGATCGGAATTGTTGATGCAATTTTCTCGAGTATTTCATCACCAATCGCTGCAACCATCGCTGTCATGATGTAGCCAGGACTTACTGTATTCACAGTCACACCCTTCGATGCGACTTCTTGAGCAAGTGATTTTGTAAACCCGTGCATCCCCGCCTTTGCCGCGGCATAGTTCGACTGGCCGAATTGTCCCTTTTGACCGTTGACTGAACTGATATTAATTACGCGACCCCACTTTTCCTCGAGCATTCCGTTGATAACAAGGCGAGTCATATTGAAGACTGAACGCAGGTTTGCATGCATGACCTGATCCCATTGCTCGAGTGTCATCTTACGAAAAGTCGAATCACGTGTGATTCCAGCGTTATTAACGAGACAGTGGATGTTGCCATGCTTTTCGACAACCCCCTCGACGCATTGCCGTGCTGATTCTGAATCAGAAACATCGCCATAGGCGATATCGAATTCAAAGCCCGCTGAACGCTGTTCGTCTTGCCATGCTTTGGCTTTCTCATGGTTGCCACCGGAGTTATAGCCTGCGACGACTGTGAACCCTTGAGTAAAAAGTTCTTGGCAAATTGCCGTTCCAATACCACCAGTACCGCCTGTGACTAGTGCAATATGCTTCGACATGCTGAGCTCCGTGCAGTTCCTTTAAATAACGCGGTACTATTAGTAAACGGATTTAAGAGAGATGCAAGTGTGTCTGACCCAAAGTTGCCCACTCCATTAGTCGCAAAGACGATTGACGCGACGGGTTTAAAGTGCCCCGAACCAGTCATGATGTTACGAAATACCCTGAGACAAGTGGACACGGGAACTTGTATTAAACTGGTCGCAACAGATCCTTCGACACTTCGCGATATCCCGACGATGTGCCGCTTCTTGCACCATCAATTGGTGTCTCAGGATGAGAAGGATGGTCGCTACGAGTTTGTCGTATCAGCGCGCACTTTGAGTCCGCACAATTGAAGAATGTGTTGCCAATGGTTGATGTGCGCGGTCAGCGCAGTTTGAAGCTCAGCCCGAAAGCCCTTTGGGAGTTTCAATAGCGCATCAATTAACGTGTTTTGAGTCCAAAGGGTCGTGGGAAGCACCGACCAGATGGAGTCTATTTCATCGATCGCTTGCTTGATCGACAAAAGCTTTGGCTGGATCGTTGGCACATAGTAGTCACGAATAAACGCTTGAACATAGCGTCCTTGTTCTGTGGGCGTTCCCATCGGGCAAATTGTGTTCTGTTTTAGCACCGATACCTGTAACTGATTGGCTGCATTGAGCCAATCTCGGGTGTTGACGATGGCTTGATGTAATGTCCCGTGATGCTGGGTTTGGCTCCAAGCGTAGAGCGCTTCCTCAAACTGAGTCATCGCTTCAGTCTCAGGCGGAGTCTGATATTGTAACGCCTGAAGCAGTACTTGGATGACCGGCTGTGTGCGATTGATGTAGGCCATCCGACTATCGCTCAGGGTCACAAGGGGCCTATTGATCTTCAGGTGAATCCGATCAGCTTCTTCACTTCGAGTCAGCAGATGTAAAACGGCAATCTCGACGTCCTTTGCTTTTGCAACACGCGCTTTCTGAAACCATTCCTGATCTGCAAACTGGGCACATTGATCAAGGCCCACTTTTAATTGCCATTCATAGACAAGCCGTATCGATTCTTGTTTCTGTCGGCCGAGGCTTGAGTTTCGTTCTGCGATCAAGGGTAACAAGCCGCATTCTCCGAGCTCTAATGCATCGCCAAAGCTGATGCGCGTATTACTAAGACGTAATTCGGGCACCGGTGCACTGATTCGCTGTGGATCAGTGAGAATTATTCGATCTTGATCAAGGATGGTTGCAATACGGTCGAGATCTTGCTGGGTCGGGGCGACTGAATTCTGCGACCAATCACAGCCGACTAAAAAGATCGTGAGTAGCCAAATCAGTCTCAACAAAATCCTGCATACCCTCGATGATGCGTTTCGCTGTGGATGGGGGTTGTTCTCTCATTTCTATGTATGCGTTTTCTAAGTTCTCAAGGAAAACCGGTGATGCGGGACGATCCGAAAAGTCGTCACGACTCGGCGAGAATGGAACTCGCCAAATTTCACAAAATCGTTTTTCGAGTCCCTGTGGTCGTGACTCGACTTCCTCAAATCGCTGTTGTTCGTCGCTATTTCGCCCACAGGGTGTATACCAGAAGCCAAAATCATCGATTGATCTGCGCATCGGACCAGCGAGTGCGTAGTGTGCGACCTCGTGGAAAAGACTACGGATATAGTCCTCTCGGAAAAAAAGAATTGCGGGATTGCTATGTTTTGGTGCTTGATAAAAAGGCTCACGAGCACCGCCCTGAATGCGAAGCTCTGGGAGGATTTGCTCTAACGCACGACGAACAGCGTTTAACAGCGCTATTTGGTCGATTCGGAGATCACTCGATGGCATGGTTGTGGATTGTACTCGGATTACTCGCTGTGGTGGGATCGATCACCTGGATCCTTCCGTCACCAATGGAGCGTCGTCAGGGTGAGCGCCGGATGGCTGCACTAAAGCTAGGTATGAAGGTACGGATTCTCTCGGTTGATAAATGGGTTAAAGAACGACTCGATGTCGTGCAGTTGTCTCAGTACCTGATTTGGACCGACAAGAAACCGAGACAAACCTCATTATGGCGGGTACCCGATCGAACCGAGCCTTGGGCGTCACCTCCCGAGGCGAAGAGCTGGGACTTGTTATCGGAAGAGTTTGATGAACTTCTCAGATCGCTTCCAACTGATATTGTGGGCGTCGGCGCTGACAGCGGATGTGTTTGGGTTGCTCTTGACGATGCGAAGGCAGGTATCGAACCGGATACAATCAAGCAAATTCTTGATCAAATCTTGGTGGCTCTGTTGCATCACGGATGAATTTATTTATTGAATACTTGAGTCTCCTCGCGTTCTCCCGTATTGCTAAAAAAGAACGAGACGCTTGCATCGAGATGTTATTTGCTTTTTCAATGCATGCCTGAAACCACACTGCTGATTGAGAGTATTTTGAATTCCATGGGAAAATCACTGGTTATAGTAGAGTCTCCAGCGAAAGCGAAGACGATTAATAAGTATCTCGGCTCCAACTATGTAGTGAAGTCGAGTGTCGGTCATATTCGTGATTTGCCAACCTCTGGATCAGCAACTTCTGAGAAAACCCCGAAAGCCGCGACTTTGTCGAAAGAAGAGAAGGCAAAGCAGCAACTGATTCGCCGCATGGGTGTGGATCCAGAGCACCGTTGGAAAGCGCGATATGAGATCCTACCGGGAAAGGAGAAGGTCGTCGCTGAGCTGAAAAAGCTCGCGGCGCAAGCGGATAATATTTATCTAGCAACCGATTTAGATCGAGAGGGGGAGGCCATTGCTTGGCATCTCCAAGAGACCATCGGTGGTGAGGTATCGAAATATCAGCGGGTTACATTTTCTGAGATTACTAAATCAGCTGTTGAGGCCGCGTTTAATCGACCCTCGATGGTGAATATTGACCGAGTGAATGCCCAACAAGCGCGACGCTTCCTTGATCGAGTCGTGGGCTACATGGTGTCACCACTGTTATGGGCAAAGATTGCGCGAGGGCTATCGGCGGGGCGCGTACAGTCGGTCGCTGTTCGTCTGGTTGTCGAACGCGAGCGTGCCATTCGCGCATTTGTCCCTGAAGAATACTGGGAAATCTTTGCGGATTTGATCCACCAGCAAACGCAGTCACGTTTCCAGGTCACTGAGTTCCGAGGTAAGGCGTTTAAGCCCGTCAATGCAGATCAGGCGTCGGTGGCGACGACAGCACTGAGCGATGCCATTTACCAGGTCTCCGAACGTGAAAGTAAACCCGGTAAGACACGTCCGCCCGCACCTTTCATCACATCGACGCTACAACAAGCAGCAAGTCAAAGACTCGGTTTTGGCGTGAAAAAAACAATGACGCTCGCGCAGCGACTGTATGAGGCCGGTCTGATTACCTACATGAGAACCGACTCAACGTACTTATCAAATGATGCGATTCATGCGGCTCGCGCGCTGATTGAGTCCCAGTTTGATGCGCGTTATATCCCAGAAAAACCGAACTTCTACGCCAATCGTGAAAATGCTCAGGAAGCCCACGAGGCGATCCGCCCCTCAGATGTCCGCAAGAAAGGATCCGATTTGACGTCAGTAGAGCGGGATGCACAACGCCTGTATGAGCTCATTTGGCGCCAGTTCGTCGCATGTCAGATGACCCCTGCCGAATACCTCACAACGACCATCAAGGTCGAAGCGAATGGATATGGGTTGAAGGGGCGCGGAAAGGTCACGACGTTTGCTGGCTATCAAGCGGTATTGCCACCGGGTGGTAAGGGTGATGATGCTGCCGAACTTCCCGATGTGCAGGTTGGCGATCAACTTGACCTTGCCGCCTTAGACCCGCAACAAAAATTTACCTCACCTCCGGCGCGATTCAATGAAGCATCGCTAGTGCGTGAACTTGAAAAACAGGGAATAGGTCGGCCATCGACCTATGCTGCAATCATTTCGACGATTCAGGATCGAGGTTACGTGGAAATGGAGGGCCGCCGGTTATTTGCGACTAAGATGGGTGAAATCGTGACGGATCGTCTGGTGGAGAATTTTAGTGATTTGATGAACTACGATTTTACCGCTGGAATGGAAGATTCACTCGACGATGTGGCTGAGGGGCGTAGGGACTGGCTGGGTCTTTTGGATGAGTTCTACGATCAGTTCAAGCAGACTCTGGATCAGGCTGCGACCCCCGACGGTATGCGTCCAAATACGCCGACTGAGACCGAGATTGCTTGTCCGACATGCAGTCGGTCGATGATGATTCGGACTGCCACAACCGGTGTTTTTTTGGGTTGCTCGGGATACCAACTACCGCCGAAAGGACGCTGTAAGACAACCATAAATCTAATCGCTGGAGATGAAGCGATTGCCGATGGAGATGAGGCGGAAACAGTCGCGCTGATGGAGAAACAGCGTTGCCCGATTTGTCAGACAGCCATGAATTCCTATTTGATCGATGAGAAACGGAAGCTCCATGTTTGTGGAAATAATCCGGACTGTTCTGGACATGTGATTGAGGAAGGTCAGTTCAAAATTAAGGGTTATGAAGGACCTTCGATTGAGTGCGATAAGTGCGCGAGCGAAATGCAATTGAAAACGGGTCGATTCGGTAAGTTTTTCGGGTGCACCAATGCGGAGTGTAAAAATACCCGCAAGTTATTGAAGAATGGTCAAGCTGCGCCACCCAAGATGGATCCGATTCCAATGCCGTGGCTGAAATGTCAAAAGGTGGATGATACGTACGTCTTGCGGGATGGTGCGAGTGGTCTATTTTTAGCTGCGAACGGGTTTCCAAAAAATCGTGAGACACGTGCGCCGTTGGTGTCTGAGCTCTTAAAGGTCAAGGATCATTTAGATCCCAAATACCAATTTATTCTGGCTGCTCCAACGACAGATCCAGAGGGGAATCCAGCACAGGTGCGTTTCTCTCGGAAAGCGAATGCACAATATGTGATGAGCGAAGTCGATGGAAAGGCAACCAAGTGGAAAATGGTCTATGATAACGGGCGTTGGTCTGAAGGCTGATGCGACCAGTTAGGGCACGCCGTCGGGTACTGGAATCGCTGGCCAAAGCCAAGGCATTGTTGATCATCCAGGCGGAGACTCGACTTCAACATCATGCGTTAAGTGAAGCGGTACTCAATCAGATCGAAGCCACTTGGGTGGCTCTCATCCGACAAGTTGGGGACGCGCATGGTTTAAAGCCTGAGGGTATCCAATCGTTGATTGACCTGACGAGCCAACTATCCCAGCGGCAATTAGTGTCGCTTGAGGCGGATATGCTTGAATCCTTGGCTTCTGATCCAAACAGTTGGCTCGCAGCATTTTGGTCACATCACGCCAAAGTATCCTGTCCGGAAGAAAGCACTGAATCGTTTGATTCAAACCGGATACCGATGACGGATAGCAGCACACTTGACGAGTTAAAGAATACACGATACGCCGCATGGGTGGATGAGCTGTCTGATCTCATAAGCGAATTTCAAAATCGATTCGACGAATCCTAGATCGCAGTTCGGACCACTCCGACCGCATGTCCCTCAATGAAGAACTCTGCGTCCGGTGTGATGATGATCGGGTCGTAGTTTTGGTTTTCCGCGAGCAATCGCACCCCTTTCGGATTTCGGTCCAAACGTTTGACTGTGACCTCTCCATTGACCCGTGCAACAACGACATCGCCATGGCGCGCGGTTTCCGATTTTCGAACGGCCAATAAATCACCATCAAAAATACCGATATCGATCATTGAGTCCCCTTGGACTCGGAGGAGATAGTCAGGTGCTGGCGAGAACAGTTCAGAGCGGACAGGAACCGTTTTTTCAATATGTGCGACCGAGTCGATCGGGACACCTGCGGCCACTTTTCCAATAACTGGTAATCCTGATTCCTGCTGTTCGTCGTCATTCAGTGGAATCAGGCATTGGATTCCTCGGCTCGCGCCTCCTTGCAAACGAATGGCACCACGTCTCTCGAGCGCCCGAAGATGTGACTCAGCGGCGTTAATCGAGCGAAATCCGAGTACATCAGAAATTTCTGCGCGGGTCGGCGGTCTGCCTTCATCTCGAATCGATTGTTGGATCACATCTAAGACGCGGATTTGGGCTTTGGTCAGTTTAATCTCATCCATACTGAATAAATTACCAGTATTTTAAATCAAATGGAATCACCCGATTATGAGATACTCAAGCAACGCTTTTTGTGCGTGTAGACGATTACCAGCCTGTGCCCAAACGGTGTGCGTCCGAGGATCGGAAAATAAATTCGGTGCGATCTCTTCGCCTTCGTGTGCTGGTAGACAGTGCAGAAAGCATGCGTTATCGGCAGCGAGATCAAGTAGTTCAGGAGTGATTTGGTAGCCATCGAATGCATTCAGCCGTTCATCGGTCTCATCTTCTTGGCCCATGCTGGCCCATACATCGGTTGTAATGACATGTGCATGACGGGCTGCATCCTGCGGTGAATCGACAAAGACGACGTTTCCGTTTGCCTGGTCGATCCACTCAGCCGCTGGTTCATACCCTGGTGGTGTTGCAATGATCAACTCAAAACCAAAGATACCGGCTGCCTCTAAGTAGCTATGACAGACATTATTTCCATCACCGATCCAGGCAACCTTGAGTCCTTGAACATCACCAAAAACATCTTGCATCGTCTGGATATCGGCGAGTAATTGGCATGGATGGCAACTATCTGAAAGTCCATTAATCACTGGAATTGTTGCAGCATTTGCAAAGCGCACAAGCTTCTTGTGATCGTCGGTTCGAATCAACACGGCGCTCACCATTTCCGATAACACGCGTGCGGTATCTTCGAGAGGTTCTCCGCGACCGAGTTGTGTATCGTGTGGAGATAGAAAAATTGCCGAACCACCGAGCTGCGTCATGCCCGCTTCGAAACTTACGCGAGTCCTAGTGGATGACTTTTCAAAGATCATGGCGAGCACATGTTGAGACAGTGATCGGGTGAATTCTCTTGCCTGATAGTCCTTTTTGAGCGAGTGAGCAAGCTGCAGCACTTTAAAAAGAGCGGGCTGAGACAAATCATTGATCGTGAGGAAGTCTGTTTTCGCCATGACCGTATTCCGGGAACGCGACGCAGTGTATCATTTAGGACCCATTCAGGCGAGCACAGAGAGGAAGAGATGAGCACACTTGACACAATCAAATCACAAATTGAAGAAAACACGGTACTTTTGTACATGAAAGGTACCCCAAACCAGCCCCAATGCGGATTTTCTTCGCAGACAGTTCAGGCTTTGATGGCTTGTGGTCGCCCTTTTTCGTTTGTGAATATTTTGGAGCATCCAGACATCCGTGCTGAACTGCCAAAATATGCAGAGTGGCCCACGTTCCCGCAGCTTTGGATTAACGGTGAGTTGGTCGGCGGTTGCGATATTGTGCTCGAGATGTACCAATCTGGTGAACTCAAGCCGATGGTGGAAGCGGCTTCCCCCGAAGCTTCTGAGTGAGCCATGATCTGAGCGCGGCCGGTTTCAATGGTTTGTTGAGAATGATCGCGCCAACTTCAGAAGCCTGCCGCTTCATTTCCTCGCTACGATCAGCGGTAATAAGTGCACATTCAATATTCCCCTGAAGTGCTCTCAACACAGCGATCACGTCCACACCGAGTACATCATTATCCAGATGATAGTCAATCAGAGCCACTTGGATATTGTCATTTGCTTTGACCGCCTCTTTAGCTTCATCAAGAGTCATTCCTGTCATCACGTCTGCACCCCATCCACCAAGTAGACTCTGCATGCCGACTAAAATCGCTTTTTCGTTATCGATCACGAGGACAGTCCGACCGGTAAGTGGCTGAGACAGCATTTGACGGCGAGACACTTGTCGTGGGTTGAGTGACTCGGGCCGTAAATCTGAACACGGCAATGTCACAGAGAAACACGACCCAACGTTGGGGGTTGAGTGTACTTTCAATGTCAGCCCGAGGAGATCGCAAATTCGTTGAGAAATCGATAAGCCAAGGCCGAGACCTTTTTTCTCGGTCTGTATGCCTTCGGAGAGCCGTTTAAACTCGTCGAAGATTGATGGCAAATCATCCGGGTGCATGCCAATTCCCGTATCCCATATCTCCACGCGAACGGATGTCCCAAAGATCCGCATGGCAAAGAGAACGCGGCCATACGGCCCGGTATAGCGAAGTGCATTCGATAAGAAATTTTGTAGTACTCGCCGTAAGAGTTTAGGGTCTGTATGAACCACTGCATCGCGTGATTTTGCCTTGAATGCAATATTGCGTTCATCGGCGATCAATTGAAACTCCTGTGATAGTTGATCGAAAAGCTCAGTCAGTGCAAATGGTTTCGGTTCGGCACGAAGCGCGCCAGCATCCAGTTTTGAGATTTCGAGAAGTGTGGAAATCAAATTTTCTGCAGAATTTAGAGCGCCTTCGAGGTGGCCAGTCAGTTCCCGGATTTCGTCAGTCTTGGCGCGTTCCGCTAGCGATGTTGTAAAGAGTCTTGCGGCATTGAGCGGTTGAAGTAAGTCATGTGATGCGGCCGCCAAAAAACGGGTTTTTGATCGATTGGCCTCTTCGGTGGCTCGCATTGCCTGAGTTAGGGCCGTTTCCGTTTCGGCTCGACGAATATTTTCTGCTTCTAACGCCTCATTTGCTGCTTGCAACGCTTCGGTTCGCTCATCGACACGTGCTTCGAGAGTCTCATTGGCTGTCTCGAGACCGCGTTTTGCTTCATTTCGATCGGTCACATCTTGGTAAAGGACGAAGATACCTTGGACATCGCCACTATCATTTCGATGAGGAACGTAGAGTGCTTCGAATTCCCGATGCCCTCCAGCGCGGTCGATTGCCACCTCAAAACGTTGTCGCCGGCCCTCGAATGCACGTTTGAGATAGGGAAGGCGCGTTTGATATTCGGCGTCGGTGAAAATCTCTTTATTGGGCTGACCGATGACTTGCTCGCGCCAGACTCGCATTGTGCGCTCGAATGCTTTGTTAATGAACTGGATCCGATAATCACTATCGACATAAGCAATCATGGCGGGAACGTTATCTGTGTATACGCGAATCGCTTTTTCGGATTCGCGCAGTGCAGATTCTGTTTCTTTATACGTAGAGATATCTGAGTAACTGGCAACATACCCACCATTTGGCATCGGCTCACCGATGATCTCGAGAGTGATTCCATTCGAAAGAATCGACTCACGGCGATAGGCACTTCCACGATTCAGGTGATCAAGGCGTTTTTGTAAGGCTTGCTCGATCTGTTCATCGGCGGTGAAGTCACCGATCAGTCCTTTTTTTGCGTTATAGCGGAACAAATCTGCGATTGGTCGACCGACCGTTAAAAGTTCATCGGGATAGTCAAATAACTCTCGATATCGCTTATTCCAAGCAACCAGCTTCTGGTTTGGGTCAACCACACTGATCCCTTGCGAAAGATG
>CACBSE010000031.1 GCA_902541775.1 uncultured Litorivicinus sp.
AAACACCATCTGGTATGAATCTCTGGCATTTAACGCCTATCGAGGTGATTCTTGGATGCCGGAGATCTGTAGGTCCTGTGACCGGAAAGAGATCGATTTCGGAGGGTGTCGTTGTCAGGCACTCGCAATCCTCGGTGATGCGTCGGCAGCTGATCCTGTCTGCTCGAAAGCCCATCCTCACTCACTTGTGATTGCGACGGATGAAATCCCACAAGTTGGCGAAGTCGTGACGAGTGAGCAAATCACCTATCGACCTAACAGTTGATGCTGGGTCAAGGATTATCTGCTCGATTTGGATCCCCTAATTCTATTTGATAGTGTCGACCTGAATATTTCGGCAGGCCGACCAACGAGTTGGTAGTACGACGGCTCGAGGTCGTTAAAATCGATCGGGTTATGTGTCACCACGAGAATAGGAATCGAGGATTCACGACTGGCAACCCGGATATTGATGATCAGTCGTTCAATGTTTTCAGGATCAAGGGACGCCGAAGGCTCATCCAGGAGCAATAAGCCTGGTTTTGCGAGAATTCCTCGAATGATCGAGATCCTTCGTTGCATACCGAGAGAGAGCTGGCCAGGGCGGAGAGCACCGACCTGCGGCAAATCAAATAAATCGAGCCAATGCTTTTGAAGACCTTCTTCGCGACAGACGGCGCGGAGATTATCTGTCACCGAAAGCCAAGGCAGTAAAGTTGGTTCTTGGAAAACCAAGCGCGGATTCAATAATTGATTATGTCGGCAAATTCCCCTTAGTAAAGTTGTTTTCCCGACACCTGAGGGCCCACTAATTACCGCCACCTCGGAATCAAGTGACAGCGCTCCTGCACGAATAATTAGTTGATCGGCAAACCAGCAGTCAAGCCAACTGACCATCTTTCCGCCATCGCTGCACATGCTGCTCCACAGGCCTAACCACTATCCACTCAATGAGTTGCATCGCAATCATAAAACTTAAGGCATACGCCAAGATCATATCGACTTCAAACAGTTGAAAATATAGATGAATCTGGAATCCGATGCCGGATGACCGACCGAGTAACTCAACGACCAAGATAATTTTCCAAGTCAGCGATAGCCCTGTTCTCAGGGCAGTAAACAAGAACGGTTCAAGTTGGGGAATCCAAATCAGTCGGATCTTCTGAATCCAGGACAAACGATAAATAGATGCAAACTCCTCATACCTCGGTTCAAACTGCCTCACACCATCACGCACATTCACTGCGATCAGGGGTGTTTTATTGACGACCACAGCCAAAACTGCCGCCAACTCGGTCATGCCGAGCCCGAGATAGCAAATCACAATGACAACCAGCGCAGGCATATTGAGGAAGGTATTGACCCAAGGCCAAAACCATTGATCGAGGGCGTCTGATCGACCAAGTAAGGCGCCGATTACCACTCCGCATGCCCAGGCGCAACCAAAGGCAACGAACACCCGAGTGAAGGTAGCGCCCAAGTGAGTCCATAATTCACCGTTCATACTTTCCTGAATCATTTTCTCGCCCACGGCAACAGGGCCAGGAAATGCATCAGATTGCGCAAAGTGACTAGCAACCATCCATGTGATCACGAGTAGAACTAGCGAAATTGTAGCGGTAAATCGCATCGGACTGCCGTCACTGAGTCGTAAAGAATGCTCCAGAGTCCAATACAGTTTCGGTTTTAATGAGCTTACCGTCTCCATAGGACCGCATTAAGTTAAACATTTTTTGCGCTGCGTCAAAATCGAACGAATCACCGGGAGCACCTTGCCTCCAGGCAAATCGAAGCGCCTCGAATTCCTTATCTGACTTCGCCTTGATCAGACCTTTTAACGGCTCCCAAGCAGCGTCGTTTGTCTTCAAAACTTCCTTAGCCTCGCGAGACGCTTGTCTAAGACCAGCAGCAAGCTGTGGATTCTGAGATGCCCAAGACTCTTTGAAAACGTAACCAAGTAGAGGGGTTTCGGCAGACAGACCGAGTTCGGTCGCAGCGTCCTGAACATCGACAACTCGTTTGAACCCTTTCGCCTCTAACTTTGCAAGGAAATGCCAGAAATTAATCACCGCATCGACTTCACCCGAGATAGCCTGTTTGAATAAGAGCGGTGGCGCACCAAACACGAGCTCGTTTTGCGAGGCTAGATCAATACCGTAACGCTTCTTTGCGATAGCTTGAATCACGATCCAGCTCTTATCTACCGGGCCACCTGCGATACCGATCCGCTTACCATCTAGGTCTTTCAAGCTAATGACAGAACTCTTCGGCCCTACCATCAAACTTCCGACAGCTTTCGAGTAAGGCGTAAATTGGTAAGCCTTACCCGCGCTCCGTTGATTGGCTACCCATATCCAGTCTGTAACTATGACATCGACGGCATCGTTTTGTATTGACAAGGAAGACGCTTGCTTACCTGCTACATCCACAACCTTGAGATTAAATCCATTCTTTTGGTCGAGCCCCATACGTTTGATTGTCTCCAACTCCCACTTCACCGTCCCAAACTTCAAGGCGGCAAGCTTTATGTCTGGGACAGTATTTGCGACAACTGATGCCGAATAGAGACATGTTACACAGGCGAAAAGTGTTTGTAATAACTTCACTAGAAAGCTCCTCACTATTATCGGTTTTTATCTTATAAATTCTCGGTAGGTTACATTCAATATCCGATCATTTCGAAAAAGACGCGGGTAGTGGACCCAGGTATTAATCAAATGGGGAAAGGTTTTATGAAAACAACCGCCTGGCGCAGGTTTCATTTTTTTAAAATCTCGAGACCTCGATTTTCACCACCAGGAACGACATCGCTCTAAATAAGGCCAGCCATTTTAGAATAATCAATGTCAGACCGAACAATATCACCGTCGGTATCAATACGTCGTAGCTGGCTGGACCTTCTATATCCCCTGCTACTGCAGCTTTCATAGGTTGGACTGAGATGGGCCTTCGATAGATATCACCTGTTGCGATTGCAAACAGGCCAAAGCCATAGAAAAGGCCGACTGGGTCGACGCTCGCCACGATAATGAGCCCTAGTACTAATGGCAAAAAGGTACCGAGATCCACGAGCGCAGACGAAAGCTCTCTGAGTGAACCCGGTTTTTACATCAAATCTTTCTCTGGATCGGGTTGCCAGCTGCATTAATCGTAATAGTTATTGCATTTAGTATTACAACCCTGAGATGATACGATAAATTTCCATAAAGTGAAAAAAAAACATAATTATGCTAACCGAAGCTTTCTCCGAAGCCTTTAGACTCATATTGTCTGCCGATGCAGATCTCTTTGAAATCTTATGGCTATCTGTTCAGGTTAGTCTGACAGCTTTGCTTGTCTCAATCGTACTCGGATTGCCGATTGGCACCACGTTGGCGATTGCAAATTTCCCGGGGAAAAATGTTTGTATCACGGTGATCAACTCATTGATGGGAATGCCGCCGGTCGTCGTCGGCTTGCTGGTCTATCTAGCCTTGTCTCGGTCAGGACCATTCGGTGTCTTCGGTCTACTATACACACCCAGCGCGATGGTTATTGCTCAAGTGTTGCTGATCACTCCGATCATTGCAGCACTCACCTGCCAGGTCATGGACGACCTACATAAGGAATACCGGGACCTATTCTTCAGTCTCAGCATCCCACTCAACAAAGCAGTCGCCGCCTACCTATGGGATGCCCGATATTCTCTGATCACAGCTGTCCTTGCGGGCTTCGGTCGAGCGATATCAGAAGTCGGTGCCGTAATGATCGTCGGCGGGAATATTGATCACCTCACACGGGTGATGACCACTGCAATCGCGCTTGAAACGTCAAGAGGCGAGCTCTCGGTCGCCCTTGGATTGGGAATTGTTTTATTAGCCCTAGCATTATCCGTCAACGGATTAGTCACGACTGTACGCTCCAGAGCGAGGTACTACGGTTGTGCGTGAAACCCGAGATTCTGGAAAACCCAATCTGCAAATCAGCGTGAACAATCTTTGCCTCGACATGCTTGGTTCTCGGGTGCTTGATCAAATTGACCTGACAATTGATCAGCCCGGGGTGACGATGATTCTTGGGCCGAATGGTGCGGGTAAAAGCCTTCTGTTGAAATGCATCCACGGGCTGTTATCACCAACACAGGGTTCCATCGGCTTCAATGGATTAAACGGGAATCCCAAGCAAGCAATGGTTTTTCAGAAGCCCGTACTCCTGCGTCGTTCTGTTATGGATAATATGCGTTTTGCGGACCAAGACAGACAGACCCAAAGTGAGCTAGAACAAGCGCTTGACTCAGTTCAGTTACTTGAAAAAAGGGAGCATCCTGCAACGCAGCTTTCAGGCGGTGAACAGCAACGGCTCGCACTTGCGCGCGCGTTGCTGACGAAACCTGATCTTCTGCTTCTTGATGAGCCGACCGCGAGCCTTGACCCAGCATCTGTCCTGATAATCGAGAAGCTCATCCAACAGGCCACCCGACAACACATCAAGAGTATTTTCATCTCGCATGATATCGGTCAGGCCAGACGCCTATCGGCCGACGTTATTTTTCTAAATCGTGGACTGGTCATTGAGTATTCAGACGCTGCTCCATTTTTTTTCGCTCCCCACTCCAATGAGGCGAAAGCCTTTTTGAGTGGGGAAATCGTTTTGTAAATTCAGATAATCAAAGAGTTTAAATCCATGAGACATAAAATCATTAGAAAGCTTTGCTTCGCTGCACTTTGCAGTTTCAGCAGCCTTTCATTCGCAGACTCGATCATCGTGCAGTCGACGACCTCCACAAAAAATTCCGGGCTTTACGATTACATTCTCCCAAAAGCGTCAACAGACACCGGCATCAAAGTGAACGTGGTTGCGGTAGGTACAGGACAGGCCATCAAAAATGCGCAACGCTGTGATGGAGACATTCTACTTGTTCATGCGAAAACGTCAGAAGAGACTTTTGTCGCGCAGGGGTTTGGTATTGAACGTTTCGATCTCATGTATAACGATTTTATAATTGTGGGTCCAGCTCATGATCCTGCATCAATTAAGGGATCGAGTGAAGCCTCTGAGGCTCTGCGACAAATCGCTTCAACCGAGGCTATCTTTGCATCGCGCGGGGACGACTCAGGAACACATAAAGCAGAACTCAGACTTTGGAGAGACAGCATGATTGATCCTACAGAAGCATCAGGACAGTGGTATAGGGAAACGGGGTCCGGCATGGGCGCAACACTCAACATCGCTGTCGGAATGAATGCTTACGCGTTGACCGATCGAGCAACCTGGACGAAATTTGGTAACAAGGGCGACTTTCAAATTCACGTCGAGGGAGATCAAAAACTCTTCAATCAATACGGCGTAATCCTAGTCAACCCCAAAAAGTGTCCAAACGTGAATGCGGTTGCTGGTCAGAAATTAATTGATTGGTTATTGTCAAAAACAGGGCAAGCTGCCATCGCATCATATCAGGTGAACGGGAATCAACTGTTCTACCCCAATGCCCGTTAGCTGTCGATCGTTGAAGGAAGAGCATGGTTCACCAGACAATTCTAGCCGCCGGTAGCATGCTCAGATTGCTTCCGAAACTGTTAGGAAACTACTTCGGTGCAACTCCGTCAGCAATCACAACATCGTTTGGGCCCTCAGGCGCGCTCAGGTCAAAAATAGAAGCGGGCCATGCTTGCGCACTGTTCATCAGCGCAACCTCTGTCCACACAGACGCATTAGTAGAAAAGCAAATTCTAAAAACCTCGGATATCTTGGGTCTGAACTCGACCGTATTGCTTCATCAGAAATCACTTAACGTATCTGAGGAGTCTGCGGTGCATCGGATTTTAGACCCAAATTTAGCGCTCGGAATGTCAACCACAGGACTCGATCCTTCGGCAGATGACTTAGAGATTTTACGGAAAATCTCTGCAAATTCTGGCGTGGATACGCAGTCATTGCGATCGCGGATACGAATTATCACAGGTGGTCGCGAGATCCCCAATTCACCTCAAGGCCGGAATCAGTACGGGTGGATCATGGAAACTCAAGATGTCGATTTGTTGCTGACCTTTCAATCCAACGCGATTGAAGCCACTGATGACAATCCACAACTCCAGTTTTGCAATCTTCCGGAAAAGGTGCGGGTCGACGGATACTATGGTATCGGGATTTCGCCCAACGCAGATCAGGAGCTGGTTGGATTTTACAATTGGTTGTTAAGCGACGTCGGTCAGGGGTATCTGAGGCACAATGGGTTTGAGGCCATCACAAACAGCCGTTCAGGCGGATGACACCCAAGTCCGTCACGTCATACCCTGCATACCGGTCAACCTCCGCTTGAAAGTCATCAGACAGAGCGAAGCGCAACAGTATTTGGATTTCGGGCTCAAAATATGCGAATCGGTCAATCAACAAATCAAAATGTTCGACGCAAATTGGTACGAAACCCAATCGATATCGATCAGCAAAAGATCGGAGTCCGAAAGTGACGTCAGCCTCGCCCTCAACAATTGATAGTGCGGCGTCGGTCTCGGTTCGAGCGGTTCGAACAGAGTGAATGGAGAGTAGGTCAACCTGGGCTCTCGAAAGATGAGTTTCGAATAACAATTGCGCGGCAGCACCCGCTTGCCTCGATACAAATCGCTTACCTTGAAGATCGGCCAGTCGTTGAATATGAGAATCAGGACGCACAATTAAGCCACGTTCACGTTTTGCCCAATGCATCAAGACAGATGGCGAGTGTTTAAGGTAGCCTTCAACTAACTCAGTGTTCCAACCTGGAGTTGTAAAGTTTTCGATATGGATGCCGCAGGCGATGCCCTCCCGATTCTTGTATCGCTCAAACCCATCCATCGAACCATTCAAGGAAGCGGGAAGACCACAACCCGAAGCACTGATTGCCCAATCAAATAAAGGATCATGGGAGCCCAAAACGACGGCGGGACGCTGGGTCAAGATGCTCGAGAGCCCCGCTTTCTGATGGATCCACTGTGTGATTTCAAGCTTAGGGAATAACAGTTTACCAGTGGCCTTAGCACATGGAATCTCTCCGCGAGAAGCCAAGTCATAGACCTTTCGCTCCTTCAGTCGGAGTAAGCCTGCAACTTCCTTTGTCGTCAAAAATTCGGACAAGCATGGAATCCTTTCAAATCAATAATTGTGATAGCATACACCAGCTCCCGGTTAGAAATTAAGGAATCGCAACGCGTTTGATTCGCTCAACAAGGAGTTGACTGCTTATGGCAAAATTGACGCCTGCATCGATGTCCGCATCTTTGGTGAAAATCGCCGCGATCATACCCACTAGAACGCCGTTTGCGTCGACAAGCGCACCACCCGATGCGCCAGGATTGACGGCTGCGTCCGTTTGGATAAAGTCTTCGATTGGATTAAAGCCAATCCCACTACGATGTGTCCCAGAGACAACCCCGCAACTGATGCTCAGGCCCAAACCAAAGGGATTTGCAATAACACAAACGTGCTGACCGGGAGTAACACTTGTAGTCGTTAAATTCAGTGCCGGTCGAGAGGTCAGCGTCCGTAGCAATGCGATATCTGCATCGCTGTCTATCCACAGAACCTTCGCATCGGCCAAAATACCGTTATCAGAATCACGAATCTGAACACGCGTCGCGCGGTCAACCACGTGTGCTGCAGTCAGAACCAGATCCGATTCGCGTTCGGAGCCAAGCGCAATCGAAATGCCACTCCCCTCAGGTGCAACACCTTTTGGGGCACCAAAACCTGGCTTTTCGTAACCAGGCCAAGTGGGGAGGACGGCGATGACTGAACGGTGTGTGTTCTCCCAGGTATGCGTACCGTGATCGGCCAATACAGTCGTCGAGCTTAAGACCAATAGCAGTGAAATAACGATCCTCATTGAGGCGATGTGGCACGCTTCAGGTAACTAATCAGGTCCGCTCGATCTTGTTCACCGTTAATCCGTTGTACAGGCATCTTCGAGCCCGGTGTGACAACATCAGGGCCGTCTTTAAACAACCGATCGATGGTTTCCTCGTTCCAAACAAGGTCCATAGCAATCAGTTCTTTGGAATACGGATAATCAACGACCGCGCCGACCTTTCGTCCAAATACGCCGTACAAAGTTGGGCCTGCCCGACGCTTACTTGAAGGTGTCAAGGTGTGACATACACTACATTTTCGGGCGAACTGTTTTTCACCGTTGTCGATCGGTTGATCCGGATGGAACCGGCGATCAATGTCAGCCAAGGGATGGGGCACAATAAAGTCGCTGAGATTGATTTTTGTGATCCAGTCGTCCAGGCCGGCGAAATAAAGGGTCTGGGCAGCGTTACCCAATTGCATGGCCCACACCGGGCCTTTCACTGCATTAAAATCGTGCTGAATCTCACCCACGACAGCATCGGCAATCACAATCCGCCCCTCCGCTGTGCCGAAGGCGAGCTTTTCGGACGCTCTGTCAATCGAAACTGCCAACACTGGTGGGCCACCAACCCAGAGATCGACGGATGGTCCAGAATTATCCAGACTGATGCTCTTCATCACTCCATTGGATCCACCAAAAGCGATGACATTTAGCTCCGCAGAGAGTTCCATCACGTTAATGCCAAATCCATTTCGAACCAGGCTACGAACATATTCGCCTGAACTGATATTCCATAAGCGAATGTGACCATCACCGCCTGCTGACACAATCTGATCGTCATTCGGCATGAATTGAGCGGCATTCACAGGACCCCTGTGTCCTTGAAAGAATCGGATCAATGACTGGTTGGCTACATCCCACAAACCGACTCTTCGATCCCAACTTGATGATAAAAGACGCTGACCTGCATCATCAAATTCAAGATGGATCACCTTTGCGGTGTGTCCATTGAGAGCGACAGGCCGTGGCACAACTGAGGGATCCTTGAGATCGGAAACAGACCACAACAGGATTTGGTTGTCGTCACCAGCGGTTGCAAGCCATTGACCGTTAGGAGAGAAAGTCGCTGCGTTGACCGCCGCATTATGGCCAATCAGCTGTTTGAGCTCGGTCATTGAGTCGGTATCCCAGACGACAGCCGTATAATCAAAGCTCGTACTCACGAGAAGATTCAGCTCAGTTGAGTACGCGAGACCTTTGATTGGACCGCCGTGAGCGGTGTAACGGTCAAACGCCGCCGACGGGGTTGCAACTAATAGTGAGGCGAAAAATAGGATCGCAAATCGCATACTGATCTCCTAGCTCAGCTTGTGTTATCCGTTCCGTTAGTTAAGCATCCATAATTATGATATTGAGACGAAAAATAGAATCACAAATCGGGCACTATCCCCAAGTTCAGCTTGTGTTATCTCTCCCATTAGTTAGCCATCCGTATTATGAATTCGTAGGGTGGATCAATTGATTGCATCGAGACGATTTGGTGGCCAGCGAGCTTACAATAGGCAGGGACATCTTTCAGTGTTGTCGGGTCGCTGGTTTGCAATCGGATCGTCGAACCTGGCTGGAGAGGCTCTATTCGCTTTTTTAGTTTTAACACTGGTAATGGACACCGGAGACCGACCACGTCAATCTCCAGGTCCACAAGGGCACGATCAGTCAAGTCTGACCGAAGGCGCAGACTGAGTTTCTGCCGACGAGAAACCCATTTCACTCAACACAAAATAGGCACCAACAGACACTACTGCTGTAAAAGCAAACGCTGCTAACATAGTTTTCATCGCAGATCTCCAGCGTTTTGAATCGGAGCACCTTTCGCCTCTTCTTCTTCAACCCACAGATCGTGATGCTGACGCGCCCATTCGAGGTCAACCTGCCCATTGCCCATTGCGTCAAATGCACCTTCCATCCCAACACTTCCAATGTAGATATGTGCGACGATCGCAATGATCATCGTAGTTGCAACAATCGCATGCCACAGGTGTGCGAGCTGCATTTCTTCGTGTGGAAGCAAGTCGGTCTGTAAGCCCATCGCTGGTATGATCGTATTGATAACCTCAAATGTCGATGCAAACATTGGAAGCTCAAACGGAAATAACAATGAGAGGCCTGACATCGAGACCGAGGCTCCGAGTATCACCGTCATCCAAAAAATAAGCTTTTGACCACCATTGAACTTTCTGGCGGAGGGGTGTGCGTTTCCGACAATTCCACCACCTTTGGCAAACCACTGGAGATCAAGCTTGGTCGGAATGTTGTGGGCAACCCACATCACAAAAATTGCCACCAATGACGCCATAAATACCCATGCGATATTGTTATGTACCCATATAGAGAAATTTGCGATCTCAGA
>CACBSE010000032.1 GCA_902541775.1 uncultured Litorivicinus sp.
GTACAGCTCGCGACTCTCCACGCAGCAAAAGGCTTAGAGTTTCCCGAGGTATTCCTCATGGGAGTCGAGGAGGACTTATTACCACATAAAAACTCGATTGAAACTGCCACCATCGAAGAGGAACGACGCCTGATGTATGTTGGTATCACTCGGGCGAAGCAAGTGCTGACCATGACCTACGCAAAGCGGAGGAAACAGTTTGGTGAGTTAATTGAGACAACACCGAGCCGATTTTTAGCTGAGTTGCCTAACGAACATATTCATTGGCATGGTAAAGACGAAGCAGACCCTGAAATGACAAAACAAAAAGGTCAGGACACGTTAAGCGCGCTGCATGCTATGTTAAACGGCGAATCTGTATGAATCTTTATCGACCCATTGTGGTTGGACTGAATGGGCAGGTGCTTTCTCGTTCAGAAGTCTCGTGGCTCCATGAGTTAAGGCCCTATGGCGTTATCCTATTTTCCCGCAATATTGAAAGTCAACCGCAGTTAAAAGCACTGTGCGCATCAATTCGAGAGGTCTTGGGTAATGATGTCGTGATTATTGTTGACCAAGAGGGAGGGCGAGTTCAACGTCTCAAGGATCCAAATTGGCCAGCTCTTCCTGCCGCACTCGATATTGGAAAATACTGGCGTAGACACCAGTTTGCCGGACTCGACGCTGCCAATAGCCTTGGTCAAGTCATTGGCTCTCAACTTGCTGAAGTCGGTATCACGCATGCTGCAGCACCTGTCCTCGATTTGCATATCACCGGTGCCAATCCTGTGATCGGTGACCGCTCCTTCGGAACCACTCCAGCTGAAGTCATCCCGCTAGCAACAGCGTTTATTGATGGGTTAAGTCGATGCGGTGTCATCGCGATCGTAAAGCATATTCCTGGCATGGGCCGTGTTCAATCAGATAGCCATGACGGATTACCTGTAATTTCGACCGCCATCAAGGAACTTGCCCAGTCTGACTGGATCCCCTTTCAAGTAATATCAGGGACGCGCTGGGCGATGACTGCTCATATCGTGATCCCTGAGTGGGATACCCTACCGATCACGACATCCACGAAAGCCATGCAACATATCCGCAAGACTTTTGGTGATTGGTTGATTATCTCTGACTGTCTGACAATGGGCGCGATAACTGGAACGATCAAAGAGAGAGTTGAAAACACTCTCGATGCAGGCGTCGATCTTGCACTATTTTCAAATGGCTCGGACGAGGAGCGAAGAACCGCTGTCGAAGCTTCCGGAGAGCCACGGGTTAGCCGTGATAATCCAATTTCATTAGACCCACTGTCCGGTTCTGACGTTCAGCGACTATTAACGAAACTGAGAGCGGTGACTAAAATTCAGGATGAAATCGATCCAACGTGGGATCGATCATCATAAGAGTTTACAAGCCATCGATCATATATGCGACAGCGTCCGCGATTTCCTGATCTGAGCAATCAGCACACAACCCGCGGGCAGGCATCGCCTTGTATCCATCGATCGCATGTTTGACGAGGGTCTCCAAGCCCTGATCCATTCGTGCCCCCCAGGCACCTGCGTCTCCAGTCTTCGGAGCGCCTGCAGCGCCGCTCGTATGACAAGCCGCACAAGCACTTAGGTACACCTGGTCACCAGTTCGTGCAGCAGCGGCTACTGGTGCCTTACCCAAATTTTCGGAGCATGGATCGCCCATAACACAAACGAATGCAGGATGCTTAAGACGCTCTAAAACTACATCTGCGTCTTCGCTCGCAGCAAATGCAGACAGTGAAATTAAGGAAGTGATCGCGGTGATTACCGTTTTCATTGATAGCCTCATGCCAATTGATCTTCTCTCAGCAGATAAGTATAAAGTGTCCAGGTTGAGAGTGCCAAAGGTATTTTACAGGGACTAACTACGCTGCGGACTCCTCAGGCTAAGCGTATCCTTCCGCCCTACGCGCTCGTAGCTCAGGTTTAAAGAGCGTTGCCCTAGAGGACCCTTACCCGTCTGATTGTCAAATATTTGTCTGTATGGTGCGCTAGATAACCTACATCAAATACTAAAAATAATTATCAATAACAGTACCAACCAACCAACAGAGTATCCGATAAGAAGCTTTTTTCTTGCCGATTTAGCATTCTTAGCAAAATTATTCTCATTCATTTCTGCTCCCTTGAAGACGTTACCTAACTTTCAATCAATCTTATGTCTTCAGGTGATTGATGTTGTCAATCCATATCGCCTTCGAATCAAATGATGATGACGCTTTGAAGTATAATCTCGGTCTACACAGCTCTGTTGGAAGGTCATCATCAGTTTTGGTCTGGATCTTTCAACATTTGCCACCGTCATAACTCCATTCGATCAGTACGTTCTTCTCCAATTCAAAAACGGTACGACTATCCTATGAAATGCTAGTTGGCGGCATCGTGTCAGAAAGCCATGCATTCGTATAACAAGAAAAGTACCGTCAGCACCTTTTTCTAAATTATTACCGGAAAGTTGCTCCAAAAAATTAAGATTCCTCTTCCATCTAATTCGTGAAAAAATCCCCAACAATTTGAAGTTTGTGACTCAATTTCGTTTTGCTGAAAAAACAAGGATTAATCCTAAAGCTTATTTCTATATTTTAGGAAAAAGTAATCAAAATGCATCAGCCAGGTTGCATATTCGAAGCTTACTGATATCAGGAAAAGGATTTTTGACGAAATTAATTTAAACTATGCCTAGCAATCTCCTTAGGCCAACGGTGAGCTTTATGGATAACAGTCATATTAGAAAATATTTTTTTTCTATCCTTGGGATATTGATCCTGGTTGTCACGATAGTTTGCATTATCAGAGTTGCAAATATTTACCTGGATCCATCTGCGAATCATCCTTCTTTGCATATGCCAAGGTCTCTAGGAGGGCCACAATGACAAACGATCCTAAGGTCGATATCCTCCTGGTAATATGTGTCGGATTGACTGTCGTATGGTTATTTGTGAACACCTTATTTGGACCTTTTCTCTGAAGCTTATAACTATAGAGAAAGGCTGATTATCCTAATTACGGAATGTTATCAAAACACCATCTCCCAACGATAAAAACGCTTTGGAAAGATTACCTGCACTGATTTTTTCTGGACTCAGAATTGACGGCAGCAATTACTCTTTTATAAACGTGGGCAGGGCAGCTGCTACTAAGACTTTGAAGACTGACTAGAACCCCCCAGGGCTCAATTTGATGGATTGCCTACTTTGACATATCAATGACAGGGTAAAGCTAAGAAAGCTTGGCCAAGTCTGGTAACCTATGACAGGTAAAAGGAATGAAGCGTTTAAACTTCGGTTCCTTATTAAGCGCCCGTAGCTCAGCTGGATAGAGCGTTGCCCTCCGGAGGCAAAGGCCAGAGGTTCGAATCCTCTCGGGCGCGCCATTAAAGCCCCATAAAATCAAAGCCTCCAGCGGATCAAAAGTTTCGAGCACTCAAAACAGCAGCTAAAAAGCTCCGCACAAAGTCCACGCAAAAATGCACAAACCTTGGTCACTCCGTTTCAGTCGATAATTCGATAGAGCAACTTGACTGCTCTTTGAGTGAGTACTGGCTGTTCGAATCAGCCCATGTAATTTCTTTAATCTGTATCCGTGATTTCAAAAATATGTGATCGATTCAAATCTTTCGATGATTCAACGCCAAGACCAAAGCAGCTGATTCTCAGCTCATTCATAAATTGTCGCAACGTTGTGAGAACTGCCTCTGTCGATTCGGTTGCCGGGCGCAATAACTTACCTGCAATACCCACAGCGCTTGCACCGAGGCACATCGACTTGGCAACATCCAAACCATTCCGGATGCCCCCAGATGCCCAACAAGTTGTTTGAGGAAGCGCGCCCTTGATCATGCTCAAACTCTCGATCGTGGTGTATCCCCAGCCATCGAATACGCTCTCCGAAGACAAGGTTTCATGAATTTCCGGATTCAATGCGATTTCGATATCGGCAAATCTTGTACCACCCATCCCAGCGACATCAAGGACGTCAACTCCGCTTGCTACCAGTGCTTTCGCCGATCGAACGTCGAGCCCAAATCCCACCTCTTTGACTACCACGGGAACCGGTGACCAAGCGCATACCTGAGCAATATCATCAATTATGTTTCTCCAGTCTGTGTCGCCACTCGACTGAAAGACTTCCTGCATCGGATTCAAGTGAAGAATGAGAGCATCCGCTTCAATCGAGTCAAGAATCCGACCTAAATCTTGAATGGTGTCGAGTTGGGGCAAATTAACGGCACCAAAATTCGCGAATAAAGGGCGTTCACCGATGGCATTGCGTACCGACCAGGTCAGACCTGAAACATTCCCCTCTTGGATACTGATCCGCTGAGATCCAACACCCATCGCGATTCCCAACTCATTGCATGCTTCAGCAAGATGTCGATTAATGCGTTCAGATTCTGAAGGCCCTCCAGTCATCGAGCTCACAAAAAATGGCGCCACTGCGGGCTTACCAAAGAAGTCGGTCTCTAGATGAATCGCATTTAAACTAACATTAGGTAACGCGCGATGTTTGAGTCGGACACGGTCGAAACAACTTCTTACGGAATGTTGTTCTAATGCCACTTCGATGTGTCCACGCTTTCGCTCAAGATTATTCACGATGCTGCCTCGCGGCCCATTCGAGTAAACACATATGAGGCACAGTCAAAGCGGCCAATCCAATAAAAATCACCTGGTATAAGACCATATCAATTGATTCATAATATTTTTCGATGTGAGAGCCCGACACTGCAGTCCAGAGTGCATTCGGCAATATGCGCTTAGTGGTCACTATCGGTTGGGCTATCTATCCTCTCGGTTATGTCCTAGGTTACTTCGTGATGGTTGACGCGTCTGGTGCAACTACGGCAGCAGCAAGTCAGACGTTGAACGTGGTTTATAACCTCGCTGACATTGTTAATAAGTTGGCATTCTGCTTGTTAGTTTGGTACGCCGCAACATCAGATAACAAAAACCTAAATCCTGCTTCAGCTTAAAAGTTGGATAATCGGGGTCTCTTCAGAGACCCCGTTTTCAATGCGTTCTTTCGATGAATCGTGCGTATTGAAAACGGAATGATAAAAAAAAACTAAGGATGGACTGACGCGAGGTATTATCATGGAAGCGTTTGACTTCGGCCTGTTAGAGAATGATCTCATTGAGCTCGAACATAATCTTCGGAAATATGGATCGAAGCCTGTCAAAGACGAAATTAGTCTCAATCAATTGTTTATAGATCACTTAGCGTCTGGTGGCTCACGGACCCGCGCGGTACTCGCACTGGCGGCTGGCCATTCACAGTCGTTAGAAAAAGCTGCGCGTTTATCGATTGCAACTTCAGTTGAGCTGTTGCATCAGGCATCGTTGATCCATGATGATGTTCAGGATGAGGATTCGACTAGGCGAGGACAGGCGGCCGTATGGACCGTCGCTGGGAAGTCATCTGCGATTTGTCTGGGCGATGATCTAATAGGTGCCGCGTTTGAGGAACTCGCGCAGTTACCAGCGCGTTACATTCATCATTTGCCACGGCTTGTGACATTGCTCTCACGTGGCATCAGTGTGATGGCTGCTGGTCAAACCATTGATTGTCAGTGGACCCCGGAATCACGCATTTCATTTGACGATTACGAGCAGATTGTACGACACAAAAGCGGTCCTTTATTGGGCCTACCAATAGCGATGGTGCTCGCGATAGCTGATGGCTCTGATGAGGATGTATTGCAGGTCCTGTCGGGTGCATCTTCGATTGGAGTTGCCTACCAACTAGCCGACGACCTCTCCGATCAAGCCGAAGATTTTAATCAGAGACTCAATGGCTACTGGGTTCTTGCTGATAACTTCACCGATGGTTTAGATCCGGAAATTGTTTTGAGAGAGCGTTTTGACTGGCATCTTGAAAATGCGAGGCAGCGCGTAAGAATGTTGCCGCCGTTTTGTATCGAGGCCTTTGAGGTACTGATTCAAGCGCTCCATCAAAAATATCCAACTTTCCAGGTTGCTGCGTGACGAAGAGTGCGCTGGTAGTCGGCTCAGGTTTTGGCGGTATCGCGACTGCCTTGCGCCTTCGCGCTCTTGGGTTAGATGTCCATGTCGTTGAGCGCCAAGAATCAATCGGTGGCAGAGCTCAGGCGTTTGAGGTCGATGGGTATCGTCATGATGCTGGACCAACCGTTATCACCGCACCTTTTCTGTTTGATGAGTTGTTTGAGCTATTTGGTGAACGCCGAGCGGATCACATCGAGTTTAGAGAGTTAACACCCTGGTACCGATTTATATTCCCCGACGGAGATCATTTCGACTACGGCGGTACGCTTGAGAAAACGTTAGCTGAGATCCGTCGAATTGAGCCAAAAGATCAGGCTGGTTACAAGTCATTAGTCCAGCATTCGAAAGCAATGTTCGATATTGGTTTTTCTCAACTAGCCCATCAGCCATTTCATGAAATCAAGACCATGGCTAAGCAGATCCCGCATTTAGCAAGACTTCGCAGTGATCGTTCAGTTTGGGACATGGTTTGCAAACATCTTTCGCACGATAAATTAAGACAAGCGTTTTCAATTCAGCCACTATTGGTCGGTGGGTCTCCATTCGATACCACGAGTATCTATGGATTAATCCACTATCTCGAGCGTGCGTTCGGGATCTTTTTTGCAATGGGCGGTACCGGCGCACTTGTTGAGCAACTGAAGCAGTTAATGCTTCGGCAGGGAATCACCTTCCAAACCGGAACAACGGTATCTGAAATATTGACGTCTCAAAATAAAGTGTTTGGTGTGAAGCTGGAGTCAGGTGAAGTTATTACCGCAGACTGTGTCGTTTTTAACGGTGACCCAATGTATCTGTACCGTGAGTTACTACCGGAAAACAAAATCCCATTTACGACTCGTCTTAAGAGAGACTACAGCAAACTCTCAATGGGCTTGTACGTCTTATTTTTCGGTACGAATAAACAATACCACGACGTGGCTCACCATACGATCTGGATGGGACAACGTTATAAAGATCTACTCGATGATATTTTTCATCGTCAGGTGCTCGCTGACGATTTTTCGTTATATTTACATCGCCCAACAGCGACCGATCCGTCGTTTGCTCCAACTGGTCATGATAGTTTCTATGTCCTTGCTCCTGTGCCACATCAGGGTGGCTGTATTGATTGGGCCGTAGAGGAACCAAAGCTTCGGTACCGCATCATTGAGGCGTTGGATCAAACAATGTTGCCTGATTTGAAAGCACATATACAAGCTCCATTCTCGATGACCCCGGATCATTTTGCTGAAGATTATTTATCGTATCAAGGAGCCGGATTCTCAATCGCACCCCTGTTTACACAATCGGCATGGTTTCGTTTTCATAACAAGGCCGAAGGTTTCGAAAATCTCTATCTCACAGGTGCGGGGACACACCCCGGTGCCGGGATGCCAGGGGTAATTTCGTCGGCAAAAGTTGTCGAAAAACTGGTTAAAGAGACGATGGTGAAGCGTGTCTTCGTCTAGGGAATCGTATGAGCAAACAACAATTAAAAAAATACGGAACCACTTTCCACTTTGCGAGCCATTTTCTGTCAGCGGCTCAAATGCAGTCAGCAGCAGAACTGTATGGGATTTGTCGTGAGATTGATGATCTTGCAGATGCGGCGAGTGATGCGAGCCAGGCGCGTACACAATTATTGATCTTGCGTCAGGCGCTGGTCGATCGGGACCACGAGCACCCCATTGTCGCTAAAGCACTCGCAATTCAGCCATCGATTGGCTTTGATGCTTTGATTGAATTGACCGACGGCGTTTTGCTTGATACTCAAAAAGTTGCGATTCAGAGTGAAGCAGAACTCCTACGATACTGTTATCAGGTTGCGGGTACAGTCGGACTGTTGATGTGCGATCTATTTGGTGTGAAAGATCCAGTCGCTAGACATCATGCGATTGATCTGGGCGTTGCCATGCAATTAACCAACATTTGCCGTGATGTTTATGAAGACGCTCTGAATGGTAGGGTATATCTACCTGGCGATCTTTTTGAGTCGATTACGGCAGAAAAGATCGTGTCACCTGATGTCTCGACAACAGAAAGCGTCACGCAAGTGGTTGGATATCTGCTCAGTGAAGCAGAGATTCGTTATGAGTCTGGTATATCTGGTCTCTGTTTCCTTCCGACACAAGCGCGATTGGCAATTTACGTAGCTGCACTTGTCTACCGTGAAATCGGTTTGGTCATCGCAGACCGTCGCTTTGATATTTGGGTTGGTCGCGCCTTTACCACTAAAACGCAAAAATGTTTGATCGCTTTACGATGCGTTGTAACCTTCCTCTTTTCTAAAAAAGCGCATCAATATCAGGGTTTTCATGACGCCGAGTTGCATCGAGGGTTGAATCATCGACCTGGGGTCCACTGGGCTTGATGCGATGGATCCCTGGGTTCATATTATCGGCGGTGGTCTAAGCGGTTTATCGCTCGCTGCTTCGCTTGCTCAATTTAAGAAATTGCCCGGCCAAGTGGTGATTTCTGAGCCGAATTCGCGATCCTTAGTAGCAAAAACGTTCAGTTTTTGGTTTGCAGAGAGTGAGCGTCCATTTCTGAGACCGGAGTATTCGAGTAGTCGCTGGACATTAAGTAGTGGTGATGATCATGTGTCTCATCACGGGAACCGGTTTGAATATGGGACCCGGTCAGGAAATCATGTTCTCGAATCTGCTCTAAATGCCATCGATCATCATCCTCAAATTCACCTTGTGCATCAGTTGATCCGCACGAGACCAAATGCAACTCATTGCTTCGATAGTCGCCCATGTTCGGTTGACACGTTTCAATTAACGCAAAGTTTTGCAGGGACTGAGGTTGTTTTTGAACAGCCACATGGGATCTTAGAAGTTGGGTTGATGGACTGCATGCGAGCAACTGATTCAGGGCTTCAGTTTGTTTATCTAGTTCCGTTGGGCGCGAACCAATTGTTGGTGGAGCATACCGAGTTCACGTCGAGACCAGCCGATTTTTCGGTCTTGGATGGTTTGAACATTAGCTATCTACAACAAAGGTTCCCTTCCGTTCCATATCGGGTGGTCCGAACCGAGGCCGCCCATATCCCGATGGGGTTTAAACAGCAGGCGGATCATTTGGGGATGCCCATCGGTGCCCGAGGCGGTATGACTCGCGATGCGACTGGCTACGGTTATCGAACCATTCGCTACGCTTGTCAGCAGATGGCCAACCTGTTGGTGACCGATAATGTTACTCAACCGTTCAAAGGATCGGCGGTCACCACCTGGGCTGATCGCCTGTTCTTAAACCTTATTGAACATCGGCCAGATATTATTCCTCAACTCCTGATGCAGATCGCAAACCGGATGCGCCCGGACCGTTTTGCGGCGTTCATGATGATGCGCTCTCCTATCGATTTGATTCATATGTTGCGAGCTGCTCCTGCTAAGCCATTTACTTGCGCTTTATTGGGGAGATATCGATGGATCTGAGCTTAGTGTTAGCGTCTTGTCTGATCTCGTTGGTCGGGCTACCCCATGGGGCACTTGATCCCATGGTCGCGACGAGATATGGATTAATCCGTGACCTTCCTTCGAGCGTTTGGTTTCTCACGATTTATAGCACTATCGTTGGTCTTGTGATTGGCTTTTGGTTACTGCTACCCAGTCTGGCTCTTGTTTTATTTTTATTGATTTCGAGCCTTCATTTTGGTCGTGATTGGAAGTACAAAGTTTCGTTCGGTGGTTTTGGCTACGGCGCCTTCGTGCTTGGCTTGCCGGCCTGGACATTCCCCGAGCAAGTTGAACAAATCTTTGGATTCCTTATTTTTGAAAATTCGGCTCCAATACCAACAGTTCTACTGCAAACCCTCGGTTTGATCGG
>CACBSE010000033.1 GCA_902541775.1 uncultured Litorivicinus sp.
AAGTGGGCGCGCTAAATCATCGGTTGGCACTTCATAGGGTGCTGAACAGCCAGCCAGTAAACCGATCATGACCCATAAACGTCTCATCGAATTATGGTCCCATTGTCTGTCGTGAACTTAAAAGCCAGTGATGCCGATAGGAAACCACTTAGTCCAAATACCAATGGAATCCATAGCATTTCTTGGGTCGGTAACAGTAAGATCAATGACCCGTCGTCTCCCGCGCCCTGCCATGGCCACACACGAACCAATGCACCGAAAACCACACCTGTCAGACAACTCAGGACTTCCGTGTGGTATTTAACCAATAGCGCTTTGATCAGATGCGCCATCAATAAAATACCGATTGCACCACCGCCGATGAATAACAGTAAGACCCTGAGATCAAATGTGCTGACTGCAACAATCAACGCGGGATACAGCCCTGTCAATAAAAGTAAAAAGCTGCCTGAAATCCCGGGTAGTAACATCGCGGACAACGCCATCGCGCCTGCGAACGGCCAAACCCACAATGCAGGATCTGCAGTTTGCGGTGTTTGCAGTCCGAGAGCCAAGGCAATCAATACGCCAAAGGTCAGGAGAGCCCAATCTTTTGCCCGCATCGCGGATCGTAAATCGGATAACAGTGCGATACCCATCGCAATAACAAGTCCGAAGAAAAAGCCCCAGACACGCTCGGGAACTAAATTGAGCCAATCCTTGATCCAATGAGCAAGTGTCATCAGCGACATCAGAATTCCAATGAGTAGTGGCAAGACAAAAGAGCCGTCCAACCGAATCCATAAGCCGCGTAAACCATCGTTTCGAAACACAGACCACAACCCAGGTGTGACAGCTGTTAATACTGCCAGCCACCGCTCATAAATTCCTGTGAGAAAAGCCACGGTACCGCCAGACACCCCGGGGACTGCGTCAGCAGCACCCATTGCGAGTCCACGTAGCCAGATCGACACCCAACTCACGCAAGACCTGCCAATGCGGGAACAAAAAATGCGGTATCAAGAGGAATCTCGTTGATGATCTCTCCATCACGGATATACAAAATTAATTGCTGGTGCTGATCCAGCCCAATAGGTGCGATCAAACGCCCACCGTCAGCCAGTTGCTCAAACAAAGTCTCGGGAACCGATTCAGGGCAAGCGGCGAGAATAATGCCGTCAAAAGGCGCGAAATCTGGCCAACCGAGCAAACCATCACCATGACGAATCACCACATTCTCAAGCTCAAGCGCATCCATGCGCTTCCTGGCTTCAGTTGCCAGGGACGCAATGCGTTCAATTGCAAACACTTGATTAGCCAAATGGCACAAGAGGCCTGTCTGAAACCCAGAGCCCGCACCAACCTCGAGCACACGACTCAAATGGTGACCACCGCGCAATAATTCCAACATGCGAGCGACTACAGATGGTTGCGAGAGGGTTTGCTGATAGCCAAGCGGCAGTGTCACGTCGGTGTAGGCTGAATCGGTAACTGCGGGATCGACAAACAAGTGCCGCGGCACACGACGAAATGCATCAAGCACAAAAATATCGTTAATACCCAGGTCACCAAGTTTTTCAACAAGACGACTTTGACCGCGCTCATGAAGCAGCTCGTGCATGTGCCTCCTGCAAGTTCCCTAATTCGTTGAATAGTACTGTCGCATACGAGCCCTTCGGCAACCAAAACGACAACTCGAGTGTATGCCCTGACACCTCGGCTTCCAACTGCTTTGGTATGAATCGGACAGCGCGTCGCTCCTCATCCCGAAAAACACCAGTCATCCATGCAAAGAGTTCCGGATCGGTCTTCAATATCGAGCACTCAAATGCCGCCTGTTCGATCGACGTTTTTGTTTGCCGTCCAGCCATCGGAGCAGTAGGGTCTAAATCGCCAGTCACGATCCGCTCCCGAACCGATTCCAACTCGCTGTCTGACACCATAAAATGACTTCCTCGACCCGCTAATGCTATCGCATCACCCGTCGTAACCTCGAGCCACTGGCCTTGACGCAAACGCGCAGCAACGATCGCATTAAATCCTGCTGAACGTGCCGCAGATGCAGCCATTCCATCCTTTGGATGCAGTCGCCGCCCCGCCGGATCGCGTCGCGCAAGGCGCCGTGCCGCTTCAAGATTTGATCCTGAACGACCAAATCGCTGCAGTCCAAAATAATTGGGTACACCCTCCGTCGCAATCCATTGAATTCGCTCTTCAAGATCACCGATCGCTGAACCAAGGAGTCTGATCTCAAACCGATTCCCCGCAAGTTGCCCAATTTTTAATTTACGTTGATTTCGCGTGAGCCTTAACACCTCGAGCGATTCGTCGATCACACTCTCTTCAATGACTGCTGTTTCTGGGAGACTGATCCATTGCGTCGCAACGGCATGCGTATCTTTTTTACCTGCATAGCCAAGATCTTTTCGCGATGTCTTTGATACTTGCGCCAAACGCGACGTTGCTTCCACGGTCGAGATTCCACGCTTACGAATCAACGCCCAAAGATGCGGTCCAGTACCTGCTGGTTCGAATCCCAGATCTTCTGTGACGACAAAATCAGAGGCTTCAGTTCGGTAAGCGCCCGCGAAGACCGCTTTACCATGCGCCTTCGGCAAGTGCACTAAATCAACGGATTGTGATCCGTAAACGAGCGTACTCAATGGGCGTGCATCAAAACGGCAGCCATGACAGCAACGCCCTCACCACGACCGATGAACCCAAGTTGTTCGGTTGTTGACGCTTTCACCGAGATGCGATCCAGAGGCGTCTCGAGCACGTCAGCGATACACTGGCGCATGGCTTCACGCACTGGTCCGATTTTCGGCACTTCACACAAAATCGTGATATCCAGGTTCGAAACGGAATATCCTTTCTGTAAACACAATTGCCGAACTTCGCGGGTCAAGGCAGCAGAGTCTGCCCCTTTAAATTTGGAATCAGTGTCAGGAAATAACAGACCAATGTCACCGAATGCCAAAGCACCAAGCATCGCATCCATCACGGCATGCAACACGATATCCCCATCACTGTGTGCGACCAGCCGATAATCACAAGGAACCCATAGACCACCTAGAGTCATTCCATTACCGGCCTCGACCTCGTGAACGTCGAAACCTTGCCCGATACGAATCATCACGATGCGTCCTCCCGCGCAGATAAAAGCGCTTCGATTAACTCAAGATCCTCAGGATAGGTAAGCTTGATATTGGACCGTCGACCGCGAATCAACCACGGCAACCGCCCATTGACTTCCATCGCCTGAGATTCATCTGTCGCCACCAAACCTGATTGCTTTGCGGCTTGAAGAGCATAAGAAAGCTCGCCCAACCGGAAGACCTGAGGTGTCATTGCGTACCACAGTCCGTTACGATCAACGGTCTCGGCGATACAGCTTTCAGGCTGCTCCGGATAAGGACTGATCTGATCCACCCGTTTGAGTGTATCGGCTGCTGGAACACCCAACACGACACCCGGACATGTCGATGATTCAATCACATCAACTAACCCGTGTAGCTCGTGTTGAGTAATCAACGGTCGCGCTGCGTCGTGTACAAAAACCCAATCATTAGCGTCCGCACCCTGTGCTTTTATCCAGTCAAGTCCTGCCTGAACACTATCCGCCCGCTCTGCACCGCCTTTAATTGGGTATACGCAACCATCACTCGATAAAGCTAATTCGTCAAATCGACGATCATCAGGCGGAACAGGAACGACCACCGCCGTGAATACCTTCGGCTTCAAAAATGCCGTCAATACATGCTCGAGCACAGGGCGACCTGCGACCACCGTGTACTGTTTTGGAACCTGCGAGCCAAATCGAAGGCCCTTACCACCAGCGGGAATGACAGCCCACAAGTCAGTCATTCGGAAGGTCCCCTTTTGGGCACCAATCGAACGAAAGTCTCTCCCTCTTTAACATATCCAAAACGCGATCTGAGAAGCTCCTCAATAGCCTCTGGATCTGTCTTCAACGCATTAATCTCAGAGACCAGCTCGTCATTACGAGACGCCAAACGCTGATTCTCGGATTCCTGTTTCTCGAGTTCGTCTGTCAATCGTTGCAATTCCGATATCGAGCCCGTTCCAAACCACAACTGGTACTGAGATAATCCCAATAAAATCATAAGTCCAACAAGAACCACTCGACCTGTCATGACTGCCCGAAAATGGCCCCTCGGCCGGCATAAATTGCTTGAGAACCCAACGCCTCCTCGATACGCAGCAGCTGGTTGTATTTCGCAACACGGTCTGAACGACAGAGTGATCCGGTTTTGATCTGCCCTGCTGACGTGCCCACCGCCAACTCTGCTATGGTTGTATCTTCGGTCTCACCGGAGCGATGAGAAATCACCGCAGCAAATCCTGCGCTTTGCGCCATACCAATTGCGTCCAGCGTCTCCGACAGCGTTCCAATCTGATTAAATTTAATCAGAATGGAATTACCGACTCCCTGCTCAATGCCGCGGCTCAAAATATTGGTGTTAGTCACAAACAAATCATCGCCCACGAGTTGGCAACGTGAACCCAAGGTCTTAGTCAAATAGGCCCAACCATCCCAATCACTCTCATCCATCCCGTCTTCAATCGAAATAATTGGATAGTGATCACACAGACTGCCTAAATAATCTGCAAAACCTTCTGCATCGAAGGCTCGGCCCTCACCAGCAAGATTGTATTGTCCACTTTTGTAGAATTCGCTTGATGCACAATCAAGCGCCAGCGTAATGTCTTCACCCAAGGCGTAACCAGCGTTTGCAACTGCTTGAGCAATCACTACAAGTGCGGCCTCATTCGATGGTAGGTTTGGAGCAAAACCGCCTTCATCGCCGACTGCGGTATTCATCCCCTCTGCAGCCAACACCTTTTTCAGGTGATGGAATACTTCAGCACCCATCCGAAGTGCCTCAGCAAAACTCGTGGCAGATACCGGCTGAATCATGAACTCTTGAATATCCACGTTATTGTCAGCGTGCTCACCACCATTGAGGATATTCATCATCGGTACTGGTAATGTCAACGGGCCTGAATTGCCATGCAGACTAGCAATATGTTGGTGGAGAGGAATCCTCTGATCCTCGGCATGCGCACGCGCTATCGCTAACGACACCGCAAGCATCGCGTTCGCGCCAAAATTCGATTTATTCTCAGTTCCATCAAGATCGATCATTGCATCATCAAGACCACGCTGATCTGATGCGTCACGACCGCTCATACACTGGGCAATCGGACCATTGACGTTCTGAACCGCTTGCAACACGCCCTTGCCCAGATAACGGCTTACATCCTGATCACGCAACTCTAGTGCTTCACGCGAACCAGTCGAGGCACCGGAAGGTGCGCAGGCTCGACCAATCGCACCGGATTCAAGGACGACGTCGGCTTCTACTGTTGGATTGCCACGAGAATCCATGACTTCGCGGCCGATGACTTTGACAATGGTTGTCATTAATTATTGGTCTCCAAGATATCGAATGATTTTACTAGACCATCAATGGCCTTTAACTGAGATAAAAACGGTTCGAGCTTGTCAAGCGGCAAGGCAGATGGCCCATCACACTTGGCCTTTGATGGATCTGGGTGCGATTCCAAAAAGAGTCCGGCAAGACCTACAGCCATTCCAGCACGCGCTAGCTCGGTGACTTGTTCACGGCGGCCGTCCGCTGAATCGATTCGCCCCCCTGGCTTTTGTAACGCGTGTGTGACGTCAAAAATCACAGGAACATTCATCTGTTTCATCGTGCCAAATCCGAGCATGTCGACCACCAGATTGTTATAACCAAAACTCGAGCCGCGTTCGCACAAAATCACTTGCTCATTACCTGCCTCAGCAAACTTATTGATGATGTGTTGCATTTCGTGTGGTGCGAGAAACTGAGCTTTTTTTACGTTGATGATCGCACCGGTCTCAGCCATTGCCACTACAAGATCAGTCTGACGTGACAGGAACGCAGGCAGCTGAATCACATCACACACCTCGGCTGCTGCCTTTGCCTGATCTGGTTCATGGACGTCGGTGATCAGAGGGACATTGAAGTGCGACTTAATATCCGAGAGCCAGATCAACCCTTGATCAAGCCCCGGACCACGGAAGCTCGCGGTGCTCGAACGGTTCGCCTTATCGAAGCTCGCTTTGAACACATATGGAATATCCAGTTTACAGCAAACATCAGCGTAGACCGCAGCGATCTCAAACGCGAGCTCTTTGGACTCCAACACGTTCATGCCACCAAAAAGCATCATTGGATGCGCGTTCGAACACGGCATACCATTGATATCAAGCACCGATTTCACGAGAACAACGTCTCCTTTTCACCTGTTTTTGAGTACGTGATTGCAGCTTCTACGAAGCTTGTAAACAACGGATGGCCGTCCCGCGGTGTCGAGGTGAATTCTGGATGAAACTGACAGCCGACAAACCATGGGTGGTCATCAACTTCGACTACCTCAACCAAAGTTCCGTCAATTGAACGACCCGCGATCTTGAGGCCCGCTCCTGATAGCCGGTCTAGATAATCGTTATTGAATTCCCAACGATGGCGATGACGTTCACCGACAACATCCGCATCATAGACCTCGGCGACTTTAGATCCGGGAGTCAAGCGACACTCCTCTGCACCCAAGCGCATGGTTCCACCGAGATCACTACCTTCAGTCCGAAGCTCACGAGTTCCATCGGCCTTAGTCCATTCTGTTATCAAAGCAATCACTGGATGCTCTGCTGTTGGCTCAAATTCGCTTGATGTCGCGCCATCAAGACCGGCAACATGACGAGCGAACTCGATGACCGCAGCTTGCATCCCGAGACAGATCCCGAGATAAGGGATCTTGTTTTCGCGCGCGTGACAGACTGCAGTGATCTTGCCCTCCATTCCACGCTCACCGAACCCGCCAGGGACCAAAATTGCATCAACACCATCCAATAAATTAAGACCACGTTTTTCAATGTCTTCAGAATCAATGTATCTAAAATTCACTCGCGTTCGAGTCTGAATCCCGGCGTGAATCATGGCTTCGATGAGCGATTTGTACGCATCGAGTAAATCCATGTACTTTCCAACCATAGCGATTTCCACAGATTTTAAGGGATTTAAGTGTGCATCAGCCACTCGAACCCACTCACTGAGATCAGCCTGTTGGCACTCAAGGCTTAATTTGTCCACGATCAGCTCATCGAGCCCTTGCTCGTGGAGCATGCTTGGGATTCGATAGATCGTATCTGCATCTTTCAACGGAATCACTGCTCGCTCTTCAACATTTGTAAATAACGCAATTTTCTTTCGACTCGAAATATCAACCTCGTAATCGGAACGACAAATCAGAACATCTGGCTGTAAACCAATCGACCGGAGTTCTTTCACCGAATGTTGGGTTGGTTTGGTTTTGGTTTCACCAGCTGTTGGGATATACGGCACCAGTGTGAGATGCATTAAGACGGCACGCGATGAACCGAGCTCCTGACGCAGCTGACGCACAGCTTCCAAAAAAGGAAGTGATTCAATATCACCAACCGTGCCACCAATTTCGACAATCGCGATATCTGCGTCCTGAGCGCCAGCAACAATTTTGTGTTTTATTTCGTCTGTGATATGCGGAATCACCTGAACAGTCCCGCCCAGGTAATCCCCGCGACGCTCTTTACGCAAAACATCCTCGTAAACCCGGCCGGCAGTGAAGTTATTCTTCTGCGTCATCCGAGTGCGGATAAATCGCTCATAGTGGCCAAGATCTAGATCGGTTTCCGCACCATCATCGGTTACAAAGACTTCACCGTGCTGGAATGGACTCATGGTGCCGGGATCGACATTGATGTAGGGATCAAGTTTCAACATGGTGACCTTCAGGCCACGCGCCTCCAGAATGGCTCCGAGTGAGGCTGCTGCTATTCCTTTACCGAGCGAAGACACCACCCCGCCGGTCACGAACACGAATCGATTCATGTTGACCTACAATCCTTTCGGTAAGACCGCCAACGGTATGACGGAAACGTCGTCTTGGGATGGGACCTTACGATACATTGGAATCAATTGTATTCCTAGGGACAAAGCGCCACTGCCATTGGAAAGAATACGGAATCAGTCCTTCGTCTCTGCAATCGATCGCACCCCAGCCAATGATTTGATCAGAAATCGCGATCAAAGGGGTTCGCTGACGCAACCATGGCGGAAGACCAAGCGTCTGTGCGAGCTGTTTCAGGCTTTGCATTGGACGCTTGCATCCCAATCGGAAACTCCGTCCTTTGACACCCCAAAAAATAGCCACATCTTCAGATGCGGACCCAGTGCTTAGTGATAAAACGCCATTCGGAAAACGCAACTCACATTTTTGGTTTGGCTCAATCTTTTCAATGCTGCTAATTTCACTCTCGGCTTCCTCACCCAGTGTTTTGAAGTCGACCCAGTAGAGGCGATTGCCCCATTTTCGGATAGCTACATCTTCACCAATTAGCACTTCTGGCAAGCGATCGTTGGCTGCATCAACACACTGTCTCACAAACTCCGAAATCTGCTGTGCCGATGGCGCGTACCGCCCATGTGCTTGTGTAAAAAAACGAACCTGCCAGGCGATTAATGATGGTGTTGACGCAACAGCGACAGAATCAATACCGAGTACAGGCAGGTGCTCACCCAAAGTCTCACCCGCACGAAATACAAGTTCCGTCGCGACTTTCGACAGTTGCAGAAGTTGACCCCGAGCTGCTGGAGCAACACGTGATAGTGCGGGTAAAAACTGAAGCCTGATGTAATTGCGTAAGTACGATGGATCTTGGTTCGAAGGATCCACAACGTATCTGAGATTTCGCGCCAGCAAGACTTGTTTTAACTGTTGTCGCGACAGTGACAACAATGGGCGAATTAAAACTCCTAAGCCGAACGGTCGAGTGACGGGAATTCCAGCCAGACCAACGAGCCCAGACCCCTGAGACAACCGGATTAACAGAGTTTCAACCTGATCGTCACGGTGATGTGCTGTCATTACAACGTCACCCTGTTCAACCTCGCTCATTACAGCGTCATATCGTGCACTTCGTGCACGTGCTTCAAATTCAGGACCTAATTCAAGGTTCAGGTGATGAGCAAGAAATGCGAAGCCTCTGCGCTCTGTTTCAGTTTTGACAAATTGAAGCCAGTACCCTGACTCTGCGGCCACACCATGGTCACAGTGATGGATAATGACTTCACGCCTAACCCTCTTTGAAAAATCAGCTACCAGCGCAAGCAGGGCCATTGAGTCAGCGCCACCGCTGACCATAAGATGGACGCGATGGTCAGGTCCTGGCCAATGAGGCCGAATGAGCCTATCAGCTGCGACCGACACCGAATTGCATCAATTTCTGATAACGAGCCTCTAACAATTGTTCTTCAGACAAGCCGCCCAAAATATCCAATTGCGCTTCAATCGCGTCACCTAGCGTTGTGGCAGCCTCTTCAGGGGCTCGGTGCGCACCACCGAGTGGCTCGCGAACCAACTGATCCACCAACCCGAGTGAAAAC
>CACBSE010000034.1 GCA_902541775.1 uncultured Litorivicinus sp.
AACACATTGCCACCCGCTCCCGTGGCGACGATATCTGCCATCTTTCGTCTCTTCTCGTGGGAGGTCGTGTGCATGTTATTCACCGACTCCGCACTCATGGTCCCTAAAAATATAAATTTCATTGAATGATTCCTCATTATTTTTTTAATAGTAAATGGAAAGTCTTTTCAATACGCGATGTTGTCTTTAAACCAATCCACAGTAAAGCATCATTATGAGTGTATCGTCGAAATGGTCAACAGCGGTGTGCCCGATAGAGCTGGCCTCAGAACTCGCATGTGACAAGTGGACGCCAATTAATCTTCGAGATATTGGCCTGCTCGAACGTCGCACATTTTATCAGCTTCTAAAGCACAACTTGGTGGGTATCTCCTCGGGCTCTCTCGTAAGTAAGTTGAAACGTCTCGAGCATGTTGATCTGATAACCTTCGTCCCAGCGAATGGGCACAAGCAAAAGAAACTGTATTACTTGATAGAGTTAGGGATTGACTTCATGCCGGTGTTATTTGCCGTGGCAGGATGGTCCGCAAAGTGGCATCAACCGAGCCCTTGGTTTGTCGAGGCCCTCAGACCTGATCTACCAGAGGCAGAGCCCGCTGTGAAGGCCCTGCCACCCATGCTATGCCAAATGAATCCGGAGCGAAACAAATTGGAACCAATGTCGTGGACACAACGTGACTCTGGGTCCGTTGGAGCTCCCTATGGTCAGGAGATAGTCTAGTCGGCGACATTGGCCACCATTGGCATTTCCTTGATATCATTATGATAAAGCTCAGCCATTTCGCCCAACATAGATAATATTGCGGCTGGGCTTTCTGCCTTCCACCAGCAGTAAGTTACCATTTCGTCTGGGTTGCCCCAGTTCATTTGGAAGGACGCGCTGTCGCTTTTCATGTGCTCACGCATGTATTCCAGAGTGAGCTGGCTTGACGCCTCAAAATGCTTCGCGCGATGCTCTTCAGACTTAAATGTGTGTGCGACCATATAATCTTTCATTAAGATTCTCCTTACTATATTTAACCACGTGCATGAGTATCGCGCAGTCAGGTAAAATTATAAATACTATTAATTAAAAACTCTTACGAAATTAAGGGTTAAGATCAAATTCTCACATTTCTGGACTAGACTTGTTGGCAAAAGGCAAAAGGCAAAAGGCAAAAGGCAAACTTCCTTATAGCCTTATCGAAAACGTCAATAGACAGCGTTCGGATTAAAAAATACTTTAGTCTTGATTTATATCACTTTAAATAAGATTTCAGTTCACCAGGTGAATAGTTGACCTTCCTGCTACTGGAAGGAAAATATTTAGCGTCCTTAAAAAATTGTTATCACAACCATAGAGAAGGAAATGGGCTGTAAATGTTGATTGGCGAGGCTTCAAAACAGACCGGGCTGAGCACTAAGACTATCAGGTTCTATTGCGATCGAGACTTAATCGCACCTCGTCGGGATCCGTTCACAGGTTATCGATCTTTCACAGAGAATGATTTGGCCAAGTTACGGTTCTTAAAGAAAGCGAGGCAGCTTGATTTCAGTATTAAAGATTGTTCTGAATTGCTGATTCTCTATAACCAGCCAGATCGGGCGAGTTTGGATGTGAAGACCATCGCCTCGAAGAAATTGGAAGAGCTGGATGCGAAAGCAAACGAGCTTAATTCCCTTCGCAATCAACTAAAATTGCTTGTTGAACGCTGTTCTGGCGATCATCTGCCCGATTGTCCAATCTTGGATGCATTGGCTGGGGAACGAAATTAATTTGGATCAAACGATGTACTTGCCTGCCACTGGAGCCTTTATCATTCACTATCTTTAAAAAGTAATGTATGGAGAGTTAATATGAGAGTAGGTGATCAGTTAACACGATCGTTCGGAGCAGTTTTATTGTGTTCAGCCATAATGGCCGGGAACTCGTTTGCCGGGGGGCACGCCAAGGTAAAGGCGATGATCAAGGGTAGCGATGGGCAGAGTCACGGCGTCGTGGAATTTTACGGGGTACCTGGCGGTGTCTTGATGGATGCTCAACTTAAGGGACTCCCACCAGGCGAGCACGCCTTCCATATTCACGCAAACGGATCATGCACTCCTGACTTTAAAGCGGCCGGTGGTCACTTCAATCCCAAGGGAGTTGAACATGGGCTTGGCGTTGGAAAGCACGCGGGCACCAATCCGAACATTCATGTGCCAGCGAATGGGTCGCTACGGATAGAGATCTTGAATACCAAGGTTTCCTTAAATGGCGGCAGTGACAATGACATCTTAAATAAGTCAATAATCTTGCATGCTAAGGGTGATGACTATAAGAGTCAGCCCTCCGGTGCAGCGGGGCCACGGATTGCTTGCGGAGTGATTGAGGGCTAGCCCTTCTGACTCGACTTTCGGCATCTGATTTTTTTACCCCTTTCATTATTAGATACCGTCAGTCGGGTTTTTATGACTATTTGCCCGCATGCGTCGCCGTGCCTTCGATTTAGAAGGAGTGCTTGGCTGTCTCTCGATCCGTCTGGATATGAAGAAATAGCGCCTAATGTGCAACAAATGTTTCTTTCAAAATAAATTGGCCGGTACCGTTTTAATCACTCGTAATTATGTTCTCATATCGTCAGTACCAATCTCACCGCTTATTACCAAAGAAACGCCCCAGATTACTATGAGGATTGTCTGGACTGAGCTAACGTATGCCCAAGGCGTTAAGCAGACCCTCTGTTTACGGTAAGCCATATTCGAATGCGATCGCTTGCCCTTAACGCGTACCACTCTTTCCTAAGGGGCTTCTAAGGTCAGTCCAATCGGGGTAGTCAACATCGGAGTCCGTGCCAACGCTTTTTTCGACGCGCTTGGTGGGAGAGGAGCGGATGTGTTTGCGTCAGATGTGATTCATCGAATTCGCCGAATAAAGATGACTTGATTCACTACCAAAGCTCACCTAATGTGAGAATTCCCACGGAGGCGGCCCGAAGAAACACCTGGAGAAAATCCCTTGAGAACGCGTATTTCGTTACTGCCACGAATGGGCTTTGATCGGCCGTTCACCGAGACACAACCACTACAGATTGTAGAAGCTGAGTTGGCAGATCCGGGTCCAGACGAGGTGCTCGTCAAAATATTAGCTGCCGGCGTTTGCCATTCTGATCTGTCGGTTATCAACGGTGACCGTCCGCGTCCAACGCCTGTCGCCCTGGGACATGAAGCGGTCGGGGAGGTCGTGAAGACCGGACCCGGGTCGAGCGATCTGAAAATAGGGCAGCGGGTTTCGATGGTATTTGTACCAAGTTGCGGACACTGCGACTGCTGCGCCGAAGGTCGTCCGGCGTTATGCGAACCTGGCCTCGAGAACAACACCAACGGGAGCCTGTTGTCCGGTGCAAAACGGATTTCGGTCAATGGTGAAGTGATCAATCATCACTTGGGGATTTCCTGCTTTTCTGACCATGCCGTGAGCCATCGACGGAGTCTGGTACCGATCGACTCAGACCTCGATCCAACCGTTCAAGCCGTCTTCGGTTGTGCCGTGTTGACTGGATGTGGCGCGGTCCTGAATACTGCAAAAATGCACGTCGGTGAGCGGGTTGCAATCGTTGGTCTTGGTGGTGTGGGCTTGTCGGCATTATTGGGCGCCCATGCCGGCGGAGCACGGCAAATCATTGCGATTGACGCCAATCCTGATAAAGAAGAACTGGCGCGCGAGTTGGGTGCAGATCATTTTGTGAATGCAAGAGATCCAGATGCTATCGATCAGGTCAAAACGTTGTCACTGGGCGGTGTACATCTTGCTGCCGAATTTGCTGGTGTTATGCCTGCCTTGGATTTGGCAATTGAGGTGACCCGACGCGGTGGACGCACCGTGACCGCGGCATTACCGAATCCATCCGATCGATTGTCGGTTGCGGCGGCGAGATTGGTTTCTGAGGAACGTGCTCTGATGGGTTCTTACGTGGGGTCCTGCGTCCCATCACGGGATATCCCAAATTTCATTGCACTTCACAAGAAGGGGTTATTACCCGTTGAGCGGATGATTTCTCATACGCTTGAGTTAGCTGAAATTAATACGGCGATGGAACGACTGGCTGAAGGTCGGGCGGTTCGTCAAATTGTTTGTTTTGAGTGAGTTAAAAATGTCGTTATACCAACCATTATCGTTGATCAACGGAGAGTGGGTCAGCGCGTCATCGGGTGCAACTTTTGACGTAATCAATCCAGCTACTGGACAGGTTGTCGAGACAGTTGCTGATCTGTCCGCGAGTGATTGTGCGAAAGCGATCGATGTTGCTGAGGCAGCATTTCCAAAGTGGGCCGCACTGACTGCTAAAGAAAGGGCGATCGTTCTTCGCCGGTGGTTCAACTTGATTACGGAGTACACGGATATACTGGCCGCGCTCATTACTGAGGAAATGGGTAAACCACTCGCCGAGGCGCGCGGGGAAGTTGCTTATGGCGCGAGCTTTGTCGACTGGTTCGCTGAGGAAGGCCGTCGAATTTATGGTGATGTTATTAATCCACATATGACCGATAAGCGAATCCTTGCAATCAAACAACCGGTCGGTGTGGTGGCAGCAATTACCCCGTGGAACTTTCCATTAGCCATGATCACCCGAAAAGTCTCACCGGCACTCGCCGCTGGCTGTACAGTCGTGATTAAGCCCTCTGAGGACACGCCACTGACCGCCCTGGCTGTTTGCGAGTTGGCTAATCAGGCAGGTATGCCTGCGGGTGTGATCAACTGTGTGACGGGGATGGATGCACCGGGCATAGGAGCGGTTTTGACTGGAGACAGTCGTATTCGGAAGGTCACTTTTACCGGGTCAACACAGGTCGGTAAAATCTTGTATCGCCAATGCGCAGACGGCGTGAAAAAACTCTCACTGGAGCTTGGTGGCAATGCACCGTTTATCGTATTCGACGATGCGGATCTGGATGCGGCGGTCGATGGGGCCATGTTGTGTAAGTTCCGGAATGCAGGACAAACATGTGTCTGTGCAAATCGGATTTTGGTGCAAAGCGGGATTCATGATCGTTTTGTGGACGCCTTTGTTGAGCGCGTCAAATCCATGAAGGTGGCTGATGGTAAGACAGAGGGATCAGAGATTGGACCGTTGATTAATGGAGACGGTAAGGCAAAAGTCGAAGCACATGTCAATGATGCTCTCGCAAAAGGAGCGACCGCCGTCTGTGGCGGATCAGCGCATGATGCTGGACCGTTATTTTATTCTCCGACAGTCCTCGTGGGCGTTACCAAAGAGATGCGAATGGCCTCAGAAGAAACCTTTGGACCGGTTGCTCCAATCTATCGCTTCCATCGAGAAGACGAGGCCATTCAATTAGCCAACGACACACCTTATGGGTTGGCCGCCTACTTTTACACGGAAGACTTGTCACGAACATTCCGAGTCTATGAAGCTCTCGATTACGGAATCATCGGAGTCAATACAGGAATTATTTCAACTGAGGTTGCACCCTTTGGTGGTGTCAAGGAATCAGGACTTGGCCGTGAAGGCGGACCTCATGGGATCGAAGAATTCCTAGAAACAAAATATGGATGCATCGGAATTAAGTAATGAGCCAAGATAGTTTTGAAAAAGGGCTGCAAAAGCACCGAAAACTCATGGGTGATGCATTTGTTGATCGGGTGTTATTTCAGGCCGATGAACTGACAATGCCAATGCAGGATTTTGTGACACGCGTCGCATGGGATGAGATTTGGAATCGAGAAGCTCTCACAGATCTTGATCGCCGATTGATCAACCTTGGGTTGATTGCAGCGTTGAATCCTCCGCACGAATTTCAAGGTCACGTGGAAGGAGCCCTAAATAGTGAGGTTGGTCTCGAAGAAATTCGGGACATCTGTATGCAGATCGCCGTGTATGCTGGATTCCCAGCCAGACTTGATTCGCTCTGTAATGCAACGGAAGTAATTGGTGATGATAACTGAAACGGACGCGCCAGAAAGCGTGTTGATTTATGTCCATGACCCGATGTGTAGCTGGTGTTATGGCTTCCGCCCAACTTGGAAATTGCTAAAAATACGACTACCGGACAACCTACCTGTCGTGTGCTTGCTCGGTGGTTTGGCTCCCGATTCAGACGCTCCGATGCCGGAAGAAATGGTTGAATACCTCAAGCGAACTTGGGATCGGATTCAGTCCACTTGTGGTGTCGCCTTCAATCACACGTATTGGGATCAGACACCCCCTCCACCACGATCCACTTACATCAGTTGTCGAGCGGTCATTGCCGCTGAGCGACTCGCTGGGCGTGGGGAAGCCTTTGGCGAGCGGATTCAGGATGCCTATTACACGGAAGCGAGTAATGTTTGGGACTTTGGAACCTTATGTGACTTGGCTGAGGCGTTTGGATTTCATCGTGACAGCTTCGCCGAAGCGTTAGCATCTGATGATGTCCGGGCTACGCATGAGGAGCAACGGCAGTTGGCTGAGCGGCTTCAGGTTGAAGGATATCCGAGTGTATTACTAGTCCATCGGGGAGAAGCGTTTCCGGTCGCAGTGAGACAACAGGGGGCGGATGCGATGCTTGCAGACATCACAGACCTGCTCGCTGAACCCAGTGCCTAGAGCGCGAATTTGCTTTTCAATGGCTTCCTAAGTGTGTCGATCGATGCAGGGCATACTGCGAAAGCAGCCGTGCTGATGGAAAAATTGGTCGATCTGTATTGCTCGTAAAACCACCCGAGTTGGAGGCATCCAACTGAGTACATCGAGCCTTGAGCGAAAGTTTTCATGAACCAACTGAACCTGTTCACGCGTTGGTAAATCGGCCCCGGTGAAATGCTTGAATGCTTGGTAATCTTAATACCTCAAACAGGGGCCAACTTCGGAAAACACGTGATCCCATGAATCAAAATGAATTCCTTTTGAGTGGTTGTCAACGACACTGTCCTCGACTGCGAGCAACACAACCTCTGGTGCCAGAGTCTCTATAGTCGTGCACTTTCTTCATTATTATTGGTGATTTTTGTTGACGGCAGTGAACTCGCAGTGCACAAATCGAAGATTAGGTCGCAAAAATTTGTGACATATCCCTGAACGATTTGAATTCAAGAGCGTTTCCTGAAGGTTCCCTAAAAAACATCGTGGCCTGCTCACCTACTTGGCCTTTGAAGCGGATATTCGGTTCAATCAGAAACTCAATGTTAGCAGCTTTCAACTTATCGGCGAGCTGATGCCAATCACCCCATTCAAGAATCACTCCAAAATGGCTTGCCGGAACTTGCTTACCATCGACTGGATTGGTTGGAGCATCGCTTATTTCATCATCTGCAAGATGCGCGACGACCTGATGTCCGAAGAAATCGAAATCAATCCATCGGTCGGACGTCCGTCCTGTCCTACAACCAAGCACGTCAATAAAGAAATCTTTGGTTGCCTCCAGATCAGAGACAGGGAATGCTAGATGAAAAGGTGCGCTAACCATAGATACCTCGTGCTGTCGTGGTTACATCGTTATGGGGACATGTCATGTCAAATAGAATCTTTGATTTAAAGGCGTTTGCCAAGGTCACAAAAGAATTGATGCAGGAATCGCCCAATCGCTCACGGGCAATGATGGTTGAGAATAATGCGTATTACATGCTGGTAAATATGCACATACAGCTGTCCAACATGGTTGAGTTTGCTGATGTCCATGATTCTCAACTGGAACCTGTGATCGACGATTTGAAAGCTGAAGTTGAGCGAATTCAGGAGACGAAGGGAGCCCGCTGGCTGGACGATTTTATGCACATCCAGCGGAATCAGTGAAGACAACTACCGCCGTCAACGACGAGAGTTTGACCGGTTATGAAGTCGCTATCTGGTCCGATAAAGAATGCGATCGGGCCCGCGAGGTCTTCAGGTGTTTGAATACGTTTAATGCAACGCGAGGCTGCTGCTTTTTTGCGAACTGCGATAATCTCGGGGGTTGGATCCTCTTCAGCCAGAGTGCTCCCGGGCGCGATGCAGTTGACGTAAATATTGTGCTCGCCCACTTCCATGGCTAGGGACTTGGTGTACCCGATTACAGCCGCTTTTGAGGTCACGTAATGGATACGAGAAGGAGACCCTTTCAACGCGGTTCCTGAGCTAACGTTGACTATTTTTCCATATCTTTGCGTCCTCATGACGGGAACGACGGAGCTGCACACGTTCCAAACACCCTTGACATTGATTTCCATCATTTTGTCCCACTCTGCCTCAGTGATTTCAAGGGATCCGACGCGAGACATTGGGACTCGAGAGAACATGGCTGCATTATTAACCAAACCATCAATCCGGCCGAATTGGCTGGTTACTTTCTGAACCATGGCTTCAACAGATTCCTTATCAGCGACGTCGGTCTGGATCGCGGTTACTTTGAGTCCCTGGCTTAGCAGTCGTTGTGCCTCGGTCTGGGCTCTTTCCCCATCGAGTTCAGCAAGAACCACGTGCGCACTGCGGTTCGCCATGAGCTCAGATGCAACAATCCCGATGCCTCCAGATCCACCCGTGACAATGACGACTCTTCCATCCAGATTTTTCATTATTTGACTCCTTAGGCTGGTGCTTGTGTGTCTTTGACGGTCGTGCGGAACAACAACCTACGCTCACCGCCGGGAAAGTCAGTTCGTGCATGCATCGAGCAACGATTGTCCCAAATAATCAAGTCCCCCACGGTCCACTGATGCTTGTAAACAAACTTATCTTGCTCGCAGTGATCGAAGAGGAACTCAAGTGTGTCTCGACTCTCGATATCATCCATACCAACGATTGAGTCAGTCATGAGTCTGTTTACGTAGAGACACTTTCTGCCAGTCTCGTGATTTGTTCTAACCACGGGATGGGTCGCCTCTCCGAAGGCGGGGGTCCCTTTTTCATCGCCTTTTTGTGTCGATCCATAGTGATATTTGTGTCGCGCGTGCAGTCCGTCGAGTCGCTGTTTCCATTTCTCTGGCAAAGACTCATATGCGGCGTACCCGCTTGCAAACCATGTGTCACCGCCAACAGATGGGATCTCTACGGCGTAAAGTAAGGTCGCTTTGTCTGGCATCTCACGGTGGATCATATCGTGATGGAACATCATCTCACCGTCGGGCAAGGATCCGATTGGGACACCATCCTCACGGATATTTGAGATCATCATGATACCGTCTGGCAGGGACTCGTAAGCTTTGGGCTGAAACTCTCTGGGCCTGTGCAAGGTGCCAGACTCCCCAAAGATTTGGGCCGCATTGAGTTGGTCGTGGTGCGTCAATTGCTGACGCGGAAATAGCAGCACCGCGTGCTCTAAGAACGCGTTCTGTATCTCCTTTATCTCCAACGTGCTAAGTGTCTGGGTGAGGTCGCAATCTTCGATTCGCCCTCCGATCGCGGGAGCAAGTGGACTGATCTTCATAGTAATCCCTCTTTTTAATCTATTGTGTACGTAAGTTACCGAGTCACAAATATCGGTCTTGTTTGGGTGT
>CACBSE010000035.1 GCA_902541775.1 uncultured Litorivicinus sp.
TAGCTTCCTACGTGACTTCAGGACTTGGGAGCCCACGCCACTTGAGCGGTTTGAGCGATTAGAACAGTTGAGAGCCCTTGAGCATGATCGCTTGATTCAGGTCGATGTTGCGTGGGAATCCATTCCACCTGGTGTTGATACCGAACAGGACTTAGCGAGTATTCGGAGGCATTTGGAGAATCCGAGTGTTTGAGTTGACTGATCTGACAACCCTCAAGTTGCCATTCCGTGCTGCGTCAATTCTTAAGCTGTCATCGATTGAAAATGTCTGTGTTTCTATGCCCGAACTCGCATCGGCACCGCGCTTTATCTTAGGAGGTGGGAGCAATCTGGTTGTGTTGGAGCCAGAGTTCGAAGGTGTTGTCCTCAGACCTGAAATTCATTGTTTTGAGATGAATGAGGCTGGCTCTGAAATTTTCCTCGAAGTTGGTGCGGGTCATCAGTGGCATGAGGTGGTCATGCGTACGCTGGAGCATGGATGGTACGGTCTTGAGAATCTTGCATTGATCCCAGGGTGGATGGGTGCTGCTCCGCTTCAAAATATCGGCGCATATGGCGTCGAACTGAAAGATCATTGCTATCGGGTCAAACTCTATGATTTTGAGGAACAGGCAGTGATTGACCTTGATGCGTCTGAACTGCATTTCGGATATCGTCATTCGATTTTGAAAGAGAATCCTGGTCGTTTTCTCGTACTGACCGTCACCTTGAAACTGTCAACCGTTCCGAATCCGCGCGTTGGGTATGGCGCTATAACAGAGGAATTGGAAAAGCAGGGCCTCAGTTCTACAGACCCATGTGATATCGCGAAGGCTGTGATCTCGATTCGGCAGTCGAAACTACCAGACCCCGTGATGACCCCAAATGTTGGCTCCTTTTTTAAAAACCCAGTAGTTCCAAGTGAGGTCGCAGAGCGTTTGAAAGCCGAGTTTCCCGAGATACCGACGTATGCAGATGGGGCGCAAATAAAATTAGCTGCCGGTTGGATGATCGATCATCTGGGACTTAAAGGTCATCAAGTGGGTGGTTTTTCCGTGCATAATCACCAAGCGTTAGTGTTGACCAACGATGGGACTGGAAATGCGGATGACCTGAGGGAATTGGTGGCTTTGGTCCGTTCTTCGGTCAAAGCCACATTTGGATTGAGCTTAGCAGTTGAACCAACGCAACTGGGTCACTTCAACTGAGCCCAACTTATTCTGTTTCAGTCGTTTCCTGTGGCGCTGAATCTGTCGCTTGCCCTCCCGCGTCAGATTTGCGCAGACGACCTCTTCCACGGCCACGTTTTGGTTTTTCAGCGTCGTCTGTGGTTACTGTTGTGCCAGCATCAACGCTGTCTTCGAGCAGTTGAGCTTTGAGATCAGACACTGAAGGCGCTGTTGCGCTTTCAGTTACTGGCTCAGGAGTATGGCGACGACCGCGACCGCGGCCGCGTCTTGGCTTTTCCAAGCCATCGTCAATTGCTGCATCGGCAGCCGGTTCGTTTGTGGGTTCTTCGGCCACTGGTTGTGTGGGCTCTTCCACAGTCACCTGAGCTGGCGCGTCATCGGCGCTAACCTTTGGCTTGCGGCCACGACGAGCTGGTTTCTTATTAGGTTTTTGTGATTCATCAATTGCCTCTGTTACCGGTGCGCTCTCTGGCTGTACTTCGGTAGTATTCGCGACAGCTGCCGATGAGTCGGCTGGAGTGTCGTCTGCAGCAACCTCTGATTTACGCGGACGGCCACGACCACGGCGCGTGCGTTGTGGTTTATCTTCTTGTGGTACCTCGGACGTTGCGGTATCAGCAGTTGCCTCTGCTTCAGGTGCCTTGACTTCTACTGTTAGCTCAGTGGCTTCGGCTGATTTTTCTGCCGCTGTTATTTCGGTTGAGCTGTCTGCGTCGTTACGGCGCGATCCGCGACGGCCACGACGTGAGCGTTTTGGCTTATCTGATTCGGACATCAGGCCTTCATTCAATACAGGTGCATCATTGATCGTTGTTTCACCTGAGGTTGTTGCATGAGCCTCAAGCTGTGCCTCTTGGCTTACAATGGCGTTTTCACCGCGTTGTTTTCTTGTAGCGCGTTTCGGGCGTGGAGTGAGATCTTCCTCATGTGCTTTGAGCTCGGCTTCGCGTTCCGGAGAGATCTCATGGATAAGTGGTGTTTGAACCCCGATCGCCATTCCTTCCGGATCATCTAATCGATTCTTATTGCGGCGACGACGGCGACGACGTCCACCTTGCAATCCATCTGCCGTGCGCTCGGTTTCTTGTGTTTGAGGGCCACGATTCATTTTTGCTCGTTGGTTTTGATTTCCCTCGGTGCGTTCATGATGCTCGTTGTTCCGTTGGTTACGACGTCGATTGGTTTGGTTCGAACGGCGATTTGATGGTTCTTCCTCAGTTTCACCAAATAGGAATCCCAAGACGCGAGAAAATAGCGATTTCCGTACCGGCTTATGTTTGCGGCGACGGGCGCTTTCTGGACGCTTTTTCCGTCCAATGCCTTCAGTCTGGTCGCTATCATCAGTACTACGAGGAACGGGAGCACTTTCTGGCGCTGGTGTCTTCGGCTTAATGTCGGTCACTAGTGCTTGCTCACGTATTTCCGCTTGTTTTGCTCGCACTAGTTCAATTTCAGGTGCTGGGGTCGAAGCCTGGACATCAATCGATAGCTCAAGGCTGGCAACCTCTGGATCATCATCGCGAAGACGCTGAAGGTCATAGATTGGTGTTTCCATATTGGGGTTCGGTATCACCAGAACACGCACGTTGTGCCGACGCTGAATCGATTCGAGTTGTTGCCGTTTTTCGTTTAGAAGGAATGTGCCGACTGGAACTGGAACCTGAACACGGACTTCTCCAGTCCGTTCTTTCACTGCCTCGTCCTCAAGGAGTCGAAGAATTTGAAGTGCGAGCGATTGCACGTCACGAATACTTCCTTGACCGTGACACCGTGGGCAGACGACGCCACTGGTTTCGCCCAATGATGGACGCAGACGTTGACGACTCATTTCAAGAAGGCCGAAGCGTGAAATCCGTCCGATCTGAACACGTGCACGATCTGATTTCAAGGCGTCTTTGAGGCGATTCTCGACGGCTTTTTGGTTTTTGTTGGCGGACATGTCGATGAAATCAATGACGACCAAACCACCCATGTCCCGAAGACGAAGCTGGCGAGCAATTTCGTCTGCGGCTTCTAAGTTGGTGTGAAGTGCAGTCTCTTCAATATCACCACCCTTGGTCGCACGAGCAGAGTTAATGTCGATTGAAACCAAGGCCTCAGTTGGATCGATGACTATTGCACCACCTGACGGAAGACGGACTTCACGTTGGAATGCTGATTCGATTTGACCTTCGACCTGAAATCGATTGAAGAGTGGTGTTTCATCCTCGTACAGTTTGACTTTATTCCCGTATGACGGCATTACCTGCTGAACAAGATCTTTTGCATTTTCGAAAACTTGGACGTTATCAACCAATACTTCACCAATGTCTTGACGTAGATGGTCGCGAATTGCGCGAACGATAACATTTGACTCTTGGTAGATCAGGAATGGTGCAACGCCTGATAGGGCTGCTTTTCTAATCGCTTGCCATGCGGTGTCAAGGTAGTCAAGATCCCACTGGAGTTCTTCCACAGTTCGCCCAACACCAGCGGTGCGGATTATGACACCGGCACCTTGTGTGATTGTCAGGTTGGCCAGTTTGTCACGAAGCTCAGCACGATCATCACCCTCGATGCGGCGGGAAATACCGCCAGCGTCTGAATTATTTGGCATGAGAACCAGGTAACGACCAGCTAACGAAATATAGGTTGTGAGTGCGGCTCCCTTGGTTCCCCGTTCCTCTTTTTCGACCTGAATGATCAGCTCCTGACCTTCCTTTAGCAATTTGTCGATTTTTAGACGTTCGCCTTCAGTAGGTATGTTATAGAAATACTCAGGAGAAATTTCTTTTAGCGGCAAGAAACCATGGCGTTCACTACCGAAATCGATAAATGCGGCTTCAAGGCTCGGCTCGATTCGGGAAATCTTCGCGCGGTAAATATTCCCTTTTTTCTGTTCACGGTCAGAGGATTCGATATCTAGATCATAGAGTTTTTGCCCGTCGACCATCGCGACGCGGATTTCTTCCGCTTGCAGAGCATTGATTAAAATGCGTTTCATGTTTGTGGCAACCTTCATGGTTCAATCGCCACGATCTTTGGGGGCTAGCTATACTAACCATGGCCCAACCGACAAACCGGTCAGGCGACAAGACACCTTATTGTTGGCTCGACCGGTATACCGGGAGCCCGAAATTTCTTTGTTACTGCAGGTTCGCCTGCCGACACATCGAAGTGTGTTTGTCCCAGCTTTGCTGGCCCGCCAAGATCGGGCGGGTGTTTTTCGTCCCCGGAAATTCGGAGGTCTCATTCATCTTCGGGGAGTCTTGACTCAACCCGATATCGCTTGGAGGATAACAGCGCAAAGGGCTTGCGACAATGCATCATGGAGAAAATGGGTGGAAAAGAAAGTTCAATGGGTGACTGTTGACGCGGTCAAGGAGGGACAGCGGCTCGACAATTTTTTATCGAATCAGCTCAAGGGACTCCCAAAAAGTCGTATTTATAAAATGATTCGTACCGGTGAGGTACGAATCAATAAAGGTCGGTGCAAGCCCGACTCACGTTTATCCGCTGGCGATATTGTTCGTATTCCTCCGGTGGATTTGGAATCGCCTCGGGCACAAGTTGCTCATCGCGGTATTCAGATGAAGCTGTCGGATGCCTTGATTTACGAAGACGAGGATGTCTTGGTGTTAAACAAACCATCTGGCATGGCAGTGCATGGTGGCTCAGGTTTATCAACAGGTTTGATTGAGCAGCTACGTCTCGCGAGACCACATGAAAAATTTTTAGAGCTCGTGCATCGACTGGACCGTGAAACTAGCGGGTGTCTGCTCGTTGCTCGCAGACCGTCAGCCTTGCGTCGTTTGCATAAGCAATTGCGTGATCAAGATAAAACCTTACAAAAACGATATGTGGCTTTAGTTGCGGGAAAGTGGCCTCAATATCTAGTTGATGTTGAAGCGCCACTGGAAAAGTTTGAACGTGGTGGAGAGCGGGTTGTCCAAGTGACTGAGAACGGCAAGCCGTCTCATACTAGGATCCATGTGCTTGAGCAACTCGAGGGCTGTACTTTGATTGAAGCTGAGCCTGTGACAGGGCGAACGCATCAGATACGAGTGCACGTAGCGTATTACAGACATGCGGTTGTGGGTGATCCGAAATATCAGCCTGATGATGTCCGTTATCAGTGGCGGGTAAAAGGAATCAGCGGGCTTTGCCTACACAGCCGTTCGATTGGTTTTAATGGAGCAACCGGGCATCACGTGACTGTGGTGGCTCCAGTCCCTGATCCCATGCGTCGTTTTTTGGTGGCGTCTGGGTGTGACCCAGAGATTTATTAGAGAGGTTTTGAATGGCAGAAAATCCTTGGACTAAAGGAATTGAACCCTCGGCAGATCATCGAAATCAGAGTGAAACGAATCGTTTATGGGCGGTGATGGAGCAAACCCTTGCGCAATCAACCATTGAACAACGTCGTGCGCGACGATGGGGGATCTTCTTCAAAACTATTACTTTAGGGTATGTGATCGGCATTAGTCTTTTCATCGTAAATCAGTCAAATCTTTCTGTGGATGCGATCGGTTCTCCATCGCACACCGCAGTGGTACCGATTGATGGCGTAATAGCGCCGGGTGAGACTGCCAACGCGTTCGAAATTCAGCAAAATCTCGAGGCAGCTTTTGAAGCGCCAGGCTCGAAAGGTGTGATGCTCGAGATCAACTCGCCTGGCGGCAGCCCTGTCCAATCGGAGTATGTGTATCGAGCAATTTTGGATCTCAAAGCACAATATCCGGACAAACCAGTGCATGCCGTGATTGGCGATATTGGTGCCAGCGGTGCCTACTACATTGCAGCTGCAGCCGATACGATCCACGCTGCTCCAGCGTCGATCGTCGGTTCGATTGGTGTCGTGTCATCTGGTTTTGGATTCAACGATTTGCTGGAAAAGCTAGGTATCGATCGGCGCATCGTGACCGCAGGTGAAAACAAAGCAATGTTGGATCCATTTTTGCCAGAATCTGAAACTGACAAGAGACATCTGCAAGGGCTTCTGAATGCGACACATCAACAATTTATCGCGCGTGTCCAGGAAGGACGAGGCGAGCGCTTGACCCCGGGCGATCAAGATGTGTTTGACGGGCGTGTCTGGAGTGGGGAGCAAGCACTGATTCTTGGGTTAGTCGATTCGTTGGCTGGTCCGCTCGAAGTCGCTCGTGAGTGGATTGGCGCAGAGGATCGTGTCTATTACGTTCAAGACGAGCCTTTGCTTAACCAATTTTCCCGTGAGTTTGGATTTGCGGTTGGTACCGCATTAACGTGGATCGGTCGTCAGGGGATTTCAAACCCTTGGTCCCTCAGCCACTGACAGAGTCGGATTAAAGGAAGGCCCTCGAGTGCTGTGGGGTCTTCGCTTTTTACTGATTTGAAGAGGCTAATTCCCAGGCTCTCGACCCTAAAACTGCCGGCACAATCAAGGGGCATGTCTGCATTCACATAGCGTATAATTTCGTAATCTTCGAGTTGGCGCAGTGCCACGATAACTTCTTCGGTGTGAATCAGGCAGGATGCGTTGGGCTGGATCATGCCAACGGAGGTGAAAAAAGACACTGTCTTGCCAGACAGCTTCTGAAGCATGGCACAGGCATGTTGTTGAGTACCTGGCTTGCCGAGAATAATGCCGTCAACTTCCGCTGCTTGATCTGTGCTTATCACCGTAGCATATGGATGGCGGTCCGCGATTGTTTCTGCTTTTCGTTGCGCTAATCGACGACTTAGGGCGAGAGCCGACTCACCGGATCCTGGTGTTTCGTCTATCATTGGAGCCGTGGTCGAAAATGCGATGTGAAGCCGATCGAGGATCTTTTTTTTGTGTCGACTTTCACTTGCAAGGATCAGTTTTCGATTCATCGTAAAATTTCAGCGCTTTAGCCTTTGACAGAGGGCCTGTGCATCACTAAAATCCTCGCCCTATGTTTTCAGACACCATGCCCGAGCACTTGAATGCTAATCGCTTCATTGATGCGACGGAGGAGATATCTGGTCCTTTAGAGTCTCAACATTACAAGAGGTTCGCAGAGATGGCGACCTTGTTGCCTGGTGGGTGGGCTACAGTGCGAGGATTCAAAGAGCCATATGGTCCACGAGTAGTGTCTGGGGAGCTTCAGTGCGAAGCGGGTATGATCTGTCAGCGTTGTCTGCAAGCGGTCACTGTAACGCTTAAAGGATCAATTCGCTGGGGGCTTGTTTTTTCTGAGAGGGAAATGCAGAGCCTGGACCAGAGGTTGGATCCGGTTCTGGTGGAAGAGGGGCAACTTTTTCTCAGACAGGCCCTTGAAGACGAGATGGTTTTGTTATTGCCGATCATGCCGATGCATGACTCGTGTGATAACGGATGGACACCGGATCCGGAACCCGGGGATGTTTCGGAAAAGACGAGCCCATTTGCTGTGCTCGCTGCATTAAAGAATGAACAGAGATCCTGAAGGGAGATCATCATGGCCGTTCAACAGAATAAAAAATCTCGTTCACGTCGCGGAATGCGTCGTGCGCATGACTCACTGTCAGGTCCAACGCTGACGACAGATGCGATGACAGGTGAAATCCATCGTCGTCACCATGTCAGCCCAGATGGGTTCTATCGTGGTCGTCAGGTCGTCACACCACGTCAGGAAGAAGTTGTGGAAGACGACGAATAAGTTGATGGCTTTCGCAGCCCTCTTTCCGGGACAGGGTTCTCAGACGGTTGGCATGTTGGCCGACTTCGAGATGGAATGCCCGGACGTCAAGGAGACATTCAATGAGGCGTCTGATGCGCTTGGCTATGATCTTTGGGTGCTCGCTCAAGAGGGGCCTGCCCAGCAATTGTCGCTAACCGAAATTACGCAACCACTTATGCTCACGGCGGGCGTCGCGCTATATCGTGCGTGGAGGCAGGCAAACGGTCAGGGTGTATCCTACATGGCTGGTCATAGTCTGGGTGAATACACCGCATTGACCGCTGCGGAAAGTTTGCGACTTGCAGATGCCGTGCAACTGGTTCGGGCACGGGGCCAGTTCATGCAGGAGGCTGTTCCAAAAGGAACCGGCGCGATGGCTGCTGTCATCGGTCTTGACGATGACAAGACTGAGGCGGTGTGCACTCAGGTGGCGACAGAAACTGGTCTTGTGATTGAGGCGGTTAACTACAATGCTCCAGGTCAGTTAGTGATCGCCGGTCACGCCGAAGCAGTTGAAGCGTCGCTTCCGGTGCTTAAAGAAGCCGGAGCGAAGCGCGCGTTACCATTACTTGTCAGCGCTCCATTTCATTGTGCGCTTATGGGGCCAGCGGCTGAGCGTTTGCAGGAAAAGCTCGATGCAATTGATGTCAAGGTACCCTCAGTTCCCGTGATTCAGAATGTAAGCATCCAACCGGAGTCTGATGTGTCGCTTATCCGCGAACAGCTCATCAAGCAAACATTT
>CACBSE010000036.1 GCA_902541775.1 uncultured Litorivicinus sp.
CTGTCACCGCAAATTGATACTCAAGACCGTACTCACCAATGCGGTATGCGAGCCATTCTGGCCCTTTAGAGGGCCAGAGTCGAGTAATTGTGTCAGGGCCCTTGGGTTGCAAATAGACATGCCATCCGGTCTGCTTACCAAGCGTCGACAAGGTGATCAAATCAGCCTCACAAAGCGCTTCGAGATGTCGAATAACGATGGCTAGGGTGTCATCGCCTGCGGCAACCTCAACCTGTGGAATACGATCAGGTTGAGAGAGTGAGGCAATCGTTGATTCCAGTAAACCCAGGGATTGACCAATCCGCTGATCCAATACAGGGCAGCCGTCGATATCCGCAATGAATTTCGAGCCTTTTTCTCGAAAACCAATCAACACACGATCTTTTGCATGCACCCAACGGACCCCTAGCCGCGCGCGCCGCCGATACCCAAGCGTTGGCCCCTGCAGTGTTGGGAGTTTTTCGACTCGATCGAGTGAAATACCTTCACGTGTCATTAACTCATCCAGCGTTTTCGATTTGTGAACAAGCTGCGCTGCATGGGGAATATGCTGAAGTGAGCAACCACCACAAATCTCAGCGTGTCGACATGTCGGCTGACCGCGTTCTGGCGATGGAACCAAGACTGCTCTCGCGATTCCTTCAGCGGTTCGAAACGATTTATGAGTCACTCGAACGGTGATAAGTTCCCCAGGCAGCGCACCATCCACAAACAGTATCCGCTCACCCCACTGCACCAAACCACGGCCTTCGTGCGAGAGCTTATCGATTCGAATCGGAAAGTCAGGTATTTGTTTACGACGTGGAACGCGTTTTCGTATGCGTTGATTCATCGGGGGAAGAGGTCCGTCGACAGATAGCGGTCGCCACGATCACAAATAATACAAACAACCACACCGTGAGTCAGCTCACGCGCAACGCGCAACGCACCAGATACCGCTCCCCCAGCGCTGACGCCACAGAAAATTCCTTCTTGGACAGCGAGCTGTCTAGCCATATCTTCCGCGTCATTCTGATCGATGTCCAGGGTGACATCGACGCGCGACGGATCGAAGATTTCTGGACGGTACTCAATCGGCCAACGACGAATCCCCGCGATCTTTGAACCATCACTCGGTTGTAGACCAACTATTTTTACGTCGGGATTTTGTTCTTTCAAATACCGGGAGACACCCATGATTGTACCTGTGGTTCCCATCGCGCTCACAAAGTGGGTGACGCCACCATCGGTATCCTTCCAAATTTCGGGACCGGTCGTCTCATAATGCGCACGTGGGCAATCCGGGTTAGCAAACTGGTTCAATACGCGTCCTTTTCCGTCGGCTTCCATTTGTAAGGCCAGATCACGGGCGCCCTCCATCCCCTTCTTTTCAGAGACTAGAATGAGTTCCGCGCCATAGGCAGTCATCGCTCGCTTCCGTTCATCAGAGAGGTTATCCGGCATGATCAAGGTCATCCGATAACCAAGAATGGCACCAACCATTGCAAGTGCGATTCCGGTATTACCACTGGTTGCTTCGATCAAGCGATCACCAGGTTGAATCTCACCACGCTCCTGTGCACCCTGAATCATGTAGAAAGCAGGTCGATCTTTGACCGAGCCCGCAGGGTTATCGCCCTCCATTTTGCAAAGCACAGTCACTTCGGGTTGCAGACCCGCATTGAGACGCTGGAGCCGCACAAGGGGGGTGTAGCCGAGTGTTGATTCAATGGTTGGATAATGCACATGGACCTCCTTTGGCGCGATAGAATAACGCACTCAGCGAGCGAAGGCTTCAAGGATTAGTCGAATGAAAGGGGCTGCCTGAAGTACCGTTCGTAATGTCCCTCCGAAACCGCCAAATAGTCAGAATTCATCGCGTTCCAGATTTCTCCGTAAGATAGGGCCTCCGCTTCTAAGTTTTTCGATAAACCGAGGTCCGCCAATCGGGCGAATTGACCACGCGTCTGCCGAAATAGATCATAAGCCCAACATTCCGGAGGTTGATCTTTCCGATATCGCAGATTGTAACTGTCGAGGGCGTTTTGAAGCAGTTGCGAATCGGTTACCAAAACGTACCGACTCACCACCCCCAACATTAACTGTGTCAACCTCGAAAGCACTGCAGATTTTTGCTGATCGTCGTAACGATTCCAATCCACAATTTCGTGAGCAAAACGCTTGCATCCCCGGCAGACGGAATCGCCGTAGGTTGTCGAACAAAGTCCGACACAGGGGGTCGTTATCCGTATATGCATTATAAAGAGTGGCCTTTGAATTAGTTCCATGTATAAGTTTTAGGACTGTGTAAAAAAAAACAATCGTACACCACGCAAAAAGCTTATGACCAAATATTATAATTTGGTCATTTTAAAATCGTTTTTCGAAAATTGGTTGATTTTACAACATCCGAGACTCCACAATCAGTGTCCAGATAATAAGGGGAACACACGATGTCACTGGATCTTCTGAATGAGTCCATGGAAGACTGGAACAGCAAAGTCGCTGCAGCCGAGGAAATGATGCCGATCATTGGTCGTCTTTTCCGCGAAAACTCGATCGAAACTTCAATTTTCGGCCGACTACTCAATAATCGTACGGTGATCAATATCATTAAGTGTTGCCGTTTTGCACGCCAAGTTGAGAACGAAGAACTGTCTTCTGAAGAAGCCCGTGATGTCCTGCTTGAAATTGCCAAGCTACGCCTGAATCCATGCCATGTTGATATCGGAAAATTGGCTGTTAATTTCCGCCGACTTGGCGCTGGACGAGAGCTTGGAGCCTACGTCGCCGACGAACTCAAAGGGGCCTCCGGAGAAGCGCCTGCGGGCGATGTTAAAACAGACATTGTTCTCTATGGGTTTGGACGGATCGGTCGCTTGCTTGCCCGCGAGTTGATAGCGAAATCGGGTTCTAAAGAGGCCATTCGCCTCCGTGCAATTGTGATCCGCAAAAATGGTGATAACGATCTGATGAAGCGTGCGAGCCTCTTACGAAGAGACTCAGTACATGGTTCATTTGATGGAACCATCACTGTTGACCATGACAGTAATGCCATTATCGCGAACGGACAGCGCATCCAGGTCATTTATGCATCAAGCCCCTCCGAAGTGGATTACGCATCATACGGTATTGAAAATGCATTAGTTGTCGACAACACTGGTAAATGGCGGGATCGTGAAGGTTTGTCGCAACATTTGCAGTCAAAGGGCGCGAGCCGGGTACTACTGACAGCACCAGGTAAGGGTGATTTGAGGAATATCGTCCATGGCGTCAACCATGACGAAATTACAGATACGGATACGATTGTGTCTGCAGCCAGCTGCACGACCAATGCAATCACGCCGGTCTTGGCAGCAATTGACGAGAAGTACGGAATACAAAACGGACACGTGGAAACAGTGCATAGTTACACCAACGACCAGAACCTGATCGATAATTTCCATTCGGGTGATCGGCGTGGTCGGGCCGCCGCATTAAACATGGTTATTACCGAAACAGGCGCTGCTAAAGCCGTCGCTAAAGCATTACCTCATCTAAAAGGTAAACTCACCGGTAACGCAATCCGCGTTCCAACACCGAACGTCTCGATGGCGATTTTGAAGCTGAATCTGGATAAGTCTGTTGAAAAAGATGAATTAAACGACTATCTGCGCCATGTGGCAATCCACTCAAAATTGCAAAAACAAATCGACTACTCTAATTCGCCAGAAGCTGTGAGTACTGACTTTGTGGGATCACGCGCCGCCGGCATCGTTGATGGCCTTGCGACCATTGCGACCGGGAATAATAGCTGCGTTGTATATGTTTGGTACGACAATGAGTACGGCTACAGTTGCCAGGTCATTCGTTGTTTACGACAGATGACCAAGGCAACACTACCGGCTTTCCCAATCGAGAACTAATCCATACAAAATCTGCGACCAAGGACGGACGCAGATTTCTCAAATTTTTTGCTACACTCGCGCCTCCAAGCGCGCTGTGAATCGGTTCTCAAAAGGATCCACCCACCGCGTCCAACTCAATCTGAACAAGGACAATGATTGTGCTGACAGAATACCGCAAACATGTGGAGGAACGTGCCGCTGAAGGTATCGTGCCGAAACCTCTCAACGCTGACCAAGTTGTCGGACTGGTAGAACTTCTGAAAAATCCACCTGCTGGCGAAGATGCCTTTCTCCTGGATTTACTGACAAACCGCGTTCCGGCTGGTGTGGATGAAGCGGCTTACGTGAAAGCTGCGTTCCTGACTGACGTTGCAAAAGGCAATACTGCTTGCGCTCTGGTCTCACGTGTTGAGGCAACACGTCTCCTCGGAACCATGCTGGGTGGCTATAACATCCCACCACTAGTTGAACTGCTTGACGATGCAGAAGTCGGAAAAACATCGGCTGAAGCGCTCAAGAGCACTTTGTTGATGTTTGATGCATTTCATGATGTCGAAGAGAAGCGTCAAGCGGGCAACCCATTGGCTCAAGAGGTCATGGAATCCTGGGCGAACGCAGAATGGTTTTTGAATAAACCTGAAGTCCCTACTGAAATTCGAGTGACTGTATACAAGGTGCCTGGCGAAACAAATACTGACGATTTGTCTCCGGCGGTTGATGCATGGAGCCGCCCAGATATCCCATTGCACGCACAAGCAATGCTTCAGTCACGGAAGGATAAGCCGCTTGAAACAATCAAAGAGCTGAAGAAAAAAGGTCACCCGCTGGCGTATGTTGGCGATGTGGTTGGGACGGGTTCTTCAAGGAAGTCAGCTACAAATTCCGTGCTTTGGCACATGGGCGATGACATCCCATTTGTACCGAATAAACGCGCTGGTGGCGTTTGTATTGGTGGAAAAATCGCACCGATTTTCTTCAATACCATGGAAGATGCGGGCGCCCTACCAGTTGAATGTGACGTCACACAAATGAATACAGGTGACGTCATCGTCGTCAAACCCTACGAGGGCGTTGTCACAAACGAACAAGGCGCAACCATTTCCAGTTTTGAATTGAAGAGTGACGTTATCCTTGACGAAGTTCGCGCAGGTGGCCGAATCCCACTGATCGTAGGCCGTGGTCTCACATTACGTGCACGCGATGCGCTCGGGCTTGGAGCAGCGGATTGCTTCAGAACGCCGAAGGCTCCAGTTAAATCCGATAAAGGCTTCACACTGGCTCAAAAGATGGTCGGCAAAGCATGTGGTGTGGAAGGCGTACGCGCAGGCACATACTGCGAGCCTCGCATGACAACAGTCGGCTCTCAAGACACGACGGGTCCGATGACTCGCGACGAACTGAAGGAACTCGCTTGTCTTGGTTTCCAAGCGGACCTGACGATGCAGTCGTTCTGTCACACGGCGGCTTATCCGAAGCCAGTCGACGTGGATACCCAGCACACACTGCCGGACTTCATCATGAACCGCGGTGGCGTCTCTCTCCGTCCAGGCGATGGGATCATTCATTCATGGTTGAACCGGATGTTGCTGCCAGACACTGTTGGTACGGGCGGTGACTCACATACACGTTTCCCAATCGGTATCTCATTCCCTGGCGGTTCAGGCCTTGTGGCATTTGCTGCAGCAACAGGTGTGATGCCATTGGATATGCCTGAATCTGTTTTGGTGCGCTTTAAAGGACAAATGCAACCGGGTGTCACACTTCGCGATCTGGTCAACGCAATTCCTTATGCAGCATTACAACGCGGTTTATTGACTGTCGGCAAAGAAGGCAAGAAAAACTGCTTCTCGGGCCGAGTGCTCGAAATTGAAGGTTTGCCAACATTGACCGTTGAGCAAGCATTCGAGCTATCAGACGCATCTGCTGAGCGTTCAGCCGGTGGTTGTACAATCAAGTTGGATGAAGCGCCAATTCGTGAATACCTCGAATCAAATATCACACTCTTGAAGTGGATGATTGCTGACGGTTACGGTGACGCGCGAGCAATCGCACGCCGTATTAAAGCGATGGAAGCATGGCTTGAGAATCCAGAGCTCTTAGAAGCCGATGCCGATGCGGAATACGCTGAAATCATCGAAATCGATCTCAATGAAATCAAAGAACCATTACTGGCTTGTCCGAACGACCCAGATGATGTGAGACCACTGTCTGAAGTACAGGGTCATGATATTGATGAAGTCTTCATCGGATCGTGTATGACGAACATCGGTCACTACCGTGCCGCTGGCGAACTGCTGAAGAAAACGGGATCGATTCCAACACGGTTATGGATTGCTCCACCAACACGGATGGATGAGCATCAGTTGATGGAAGAAGGTTATTATTCAATCTACGGTAAAGCGGGCGCTCGCACTGAGATGCCAGGGTGTTCGCTCTGTATGGGTAACCAAGCACGGGTTGCTGATAATTCGACTGTTGTTTCAACATCAACCCGGAACTTCCCGAACCGTCTTGGCACTGGGGCAAATGTGTATCTGGCAAGTGCTGAGCTCGCAGCGGTCGCATCCATCATCGGTAAATTACCGACTGTTGCAGAGTACATGGAGTTTGCCAAAGACATCGACTCGATGGCTGATAAGATCTACCGTTACATGAATTTCCATCAAATTGCGGAATTCCAGGCAAAAGCTAAGGAAGCGAATATCCCCGTAACGGAAATTGCTTAAACGCAATCAATAAAAAATCCCGGCACGTTCCGTGTCGGAGTTTTTTATGTCTTTCTCGGATGAGTTGGGAGCGCTTGAACACCGAGATCCACCGCACCAAGCTAATCCACATCGCGAATTGAGCCATAAATCACGAAACCGACCCAACCATTGGCCAGGGTATTGGCGCCGATTGTCTTACCGAGTAATGCCTGCCGAAGCGAACCGCCACCATCAACAACCATTGCACGATCGTTACTGGCAATACCTGCTAATTGCTTCACTTTTGAGTTTTCTTTTAAATACTTCACAGTGACGGCATCATCATAAAATCGTTTCCGACCACCAAGGTTGGTGTATAACGGCTCGAGAAAAGTGATTCCGCCGTCGTATGCATCACATAAATCTGGGGTGGACTTTATCATTTATTGTCCTGAGCATCCGCTAAGAAGAACCAGGTCTCCAGCACTGTATCTGGATTCAAGGACACTGAGTCAATTCCCTGCTCCATTAGCCAGAATGCAAGGTCAGGATGGTCCGATGGTCCCTGTCCGCAAATACCGATGTACTTACCTGCCTTGTTACATGCCTGAATTGCGCGGGACAGCAAGAATTTCACCGCCGGGTTACGCTCATCGAACGCATCCGCAATGATTCCTGAGTCCCGATCAAGACCAAGCGTCAACTGCGTCAGGTCATTTGAGCCAATGGAAAATCCGTCGAAATATTCAAGAAACTCCTCGGCCAAAACAGCGTTCGACGGAAGCTCACACATCATGATGACTTCGAGACCGTTCTTACTCCGCTCAAGACCATTCTCTTTCAGTAGCTCAATCACAGCGGCAGCTTCATCCAGAGTCCGTACAAAAGGAACCATAATGGCAATATTGTTTAGACCCATCTCATCACGCACCTTCTTGAGCGCTCTGCATTCAAATTCAAAACATGGACGGAATGATTCAGAAATGTAACGCGATGCACCGCGGAATCCGAGCATTGGATTCTCTTCCTCCGGCTCGTACAACGGACCACCGACTAAATTACGATATTCATTAGACTTAAAGTCTGACAAGCGAACGATGACACGCTCGGGCGCAAATGATGCGCCGAGTGTCGCAATCCCTTCGACCAGTTTTTCAACGTAGAAGTCTGTCGGACTTGCATAGCCACCAATTTGTTCTGAAATCTCTTCCTTTAAGTCTGCCGGTAGCGTGTCGTAATCCATTAGAGCACGGGGATGCACACCAATCATTCGGTTAATAATGAACTCGAGGCGGGCCAAACCGATGCCAGCATGAGGAAGACGTTGAAAGTCAAACGCACGATCAGGATTACCTACATTCATCATAATTTTAAATGGCAGTTCAGGCATTGCGTCGACGCTTGTTACCCGGTGATCATAGTTCAGGATCCCAGCATAGATCTGACCCGTATCCCCTTCAGCACAACTGACAGTTACATCGACCCCCGTCGACAGTAATTCTGTTGCGTCACCACAGCCAACCACCGCGGGAATGCCTAATTCACGAGCGATAATCGCAGCGTGACAGGTACGACCTCCACGATTGGTCACGATTGCTGAAGCACGCTTCATCACTGGCTCCCAATCAGGGTCGGTCATATCCGTTACAAGGACATCACCCGGTTGGACTTCATCCATCTTGGAGATATCTTTCACCAGGCGAACCGAACCTTGGCCAATTTTTTGCCCGATCGAACGACCTTGAGCAAGGACTTCGCCTTTTTCCTTTAGAACAAAACGCTCCATTTGCCGGCCATCTTGTTGACTCTGAACGGTCTCAGGTCGTGCTTGAACAATGTATAGCTGACCATCATCACCATCACGCGCCCACTCGACATCCATGGGA
>CACBSE010000037.1 GCA_902541775.1 uncultured Litorivicinus sp.
AAACCCATCCAGTTTCTTAAGTTGATAGGTATATTTTTTATTATAGGTAAAACCGCTAATCTGCCGGCCGTCCAATGTCACGGGGCCGTAGCCAGTTAGGCTATTGATCTGCTCACCGAGTTTCCCTAGGTCATTGCGTCCAGACTGGAGGGCCAGTGCAAACCCCTTCAACTCGCCATAATGTTTTGCGTAAGTACGATACATCTTCGTAGCGTCGCCATTCGCCTCCATGATTGTTGTCAGTTTCTCGATGTCCTTGTAGACCGAGCCAGCGTACTTAAATGTAGCCTCCGCAATCACACGTTCCCAGCTGTCACATATCGTGGTGGCGAGGTTTTTTAACTTCGAGCGCTGGGAGTCGGTAAGGGCCTTCCCATCTGCTGCTGTAATCAGCTTGCGTCCGTCGATGAACGCCTGCGTGATCGTGTGCAGATATTTTGTTTTTCCGCTCTTATCGGCGTCGGCCGCATAATAAGCGTGCCCAAAAGTCATCTCACCCTTAAGGTCAATGCTACCGTTACCATTCGCATCGGCCACGTCCAGGTTCTTGCCTTTCGCGATGTTATAGGTCGATTCAGGGGTCAGCTTCATCGCGTGAGCTGGGGCACCCCAATACCCAAACGCCTCGTCCCAAGAATGTTCCTTTCCGGTATAGTAGGCGCCCTTTTTATAGGGCATGTTGTTCGGCTTATTATCGGCGTTGAGTTTCTCGTCAAGATATCCGTCGCACGCTTGGTTATAGAATACAGCGCCCATCAAATACTTAGAGACCAGTTGGGTGTAGTCCAAACCAGACTTAGCATCAAATCCTTTTTCCGATTTGGCGGCGTTATCCATCCAGAGCTCTACCATTTCGGGACCAGTCATCTCATTGGGCCACCCGGCTACCACCCTGTTAAGGGTTTTTTGGTTCAGATTTTTACCACCCGAGATCTTATTTATATCGGTTTCCGTGATCGGAAAACCATCTTTAGTCTTGGGATCCAGCGCTAGTAATTCGCCTTTTTGCCCGGCCCAAAACTTTTGCATCTCAGCTCGTGACTTCCCGCCTGAGATTGCCTTTTTCAAGCTGTTATGAAGCACGTGTCTGGCTATTTGGCCCGTGTAGGCCACCGAATTGTTCTTTTCGCCAGAATACCCCTGTAACGTGACTGGGTATGGGCCATACGATTCGGCTTGACTAGCTGACACGCCAAGCGCGAAGGCTGTCCCCATGGCAATTGAAAGGGCAACTTTTCTGTTCATCATTTTAGCTCCTGTATCTGCGACTGTTCCAAAAAAGATGTTTCATCATAACAAAACGTGTTAATAATGCAAATCATTCGCATTTTTATTAGCGTCATTGGAACAATTTATGATCGACTTGGTTTACATCGCAATCCTTAAAGCCAACAGACTGCGGCCTACAACTGTGCGCCTAACCGTACTCTCGATGATATCCAGCTATGAGGAGGGAACTCATTTCACAATCGAAAAAATCTGTGATGACCTAAGGGGCAATGGCGTCAGAAAAAGTATCGGATCGGTTTATCGGACCCTCAAGGAATTCGAGGATTCAGGTTTAGTGATCCGACACCAGTTTGATTCGATTGGCACTGTCTACGAATCGAGTACAAGCACAACGCATGATCACACGGTATGCGTAGCCTGCGGTAAAATTATGGAGTTCTACAGAGAGGAATTCGATTCACTACGCAAGGAAGTGGTATTTGAGGCAAAAGGACGCCTCATCAAACATACCCAAACTCTATACGTGGTGTGCGAGGACTGTCTGTAAATCAAGCGGCTGAAAATGAGCTCTGATTTTTAGAGTGTTTCCTGTACTGGCAAAGTAGTCGCTCGCACTCTTTTCTTGCCTTAAAGGCACATTGGCCGCAATCCGCACAAAGTCCGGTTGCCTTAGAGACTTCATTGAAACTACCGCAACCCGATTCAATTGCTTCAATGACTCTTTCTTCCGAAACAGCATTACATATACACAAATACATTTGCTTCCTCCCTGAATGCAAATGATTATCATTAAAGTGGCTGGTGTTTCAAGCAATTAATTCTCTAGTCGTGAATTTGCGACTGCAAATAGTTCTCTAGCCCTATCTCGCTAACTAACGTCTGCTGGGTTTCATACCAATCGATTGCAGCCTCACTAGCACTGAGTAAATCCTCCAGGAGATCACGGGTCACGAAGTCCTCTGCGGTCTCGGCGAGCGCAACCCCAGCTTGTAGGTTTGGTCGAGCCACCCCTAATTCATAACTTAAATCCGAGCCCAGACACTCCGGTACATTTTCACCAATATTTAAAACCCCAAGATTCTGTAAATTTGGTAAACCCTCTAGAAAAAGGACCCGCTCAATGATTTTATCTGCCTCCTTCATTACGCGAATCGACTGACAATATTCCCGTTCGTTTAGTTTTTCGAGACCCCAATTCCTAAACATCCTTGCATGGCGAAAATACTGATTTATCGCGGTCAGCTCGTTTTTTAATATGCTGTTGAGAGTGGTAATAATTTCCTTCTGGCCTTTCATCACTGAACCTCTGGCTCTGGCCCGAGTTGGCTCTGCAAGTAATTTTCGATACCAACTAATTTAATAAGCCTGATTTGTTTCTCCAAAAAATAAGCATGATCCATCTCGGTATCCTCAATTTGCTGGACAAGCATGTCGCGACTAACAAAGTCCTGATTGGCTTCGCAAATCTCAACAGCCTTCTTCAGGTGACCCGCAACCTGATATTCGATCTGCAGGTCGTTATTCAACATTTCTTCGACCGACTTCCCGATGGTCATCGGAAGGCGCGAGGCCACATCCGGCTCGCTCTCGAGAAACAGAATTCGTTGTATAATCGCCCTCGCATGCTCACGCTCGTGGCCTGACTCGTGTAGCGTGTGTTCCGCGAGCCTAGTTAGTCCAAGATCCGAGTAGATCTCGCCATGAGCTAAATACTGATCGGCAGCCATCAATTCACCAGCCAACAAGCTATTCAGCGTACTCACCACCTGAGGAACTCCCTTCATAATCATATACCTTCTTATACAAACGAGATGCTTTATACCAAAAAAAAATTTAATAAATTGAATTATTTACTGAATTTAAACGCGCATCATTCGCATTCAACTATTCTGAGACTTTAATGGTTTTTCACATACCGTCATGTTCACGAAACCCAGTCAGCCCCAAAAAAGATTTGCTCCCGTGAATTGAGTGAGAGATCGCTATTAGGACCGCTCACCTAATTACTTTCTCATTACATCTCGTTCTGGTCTTGATAGATGCGCAAAACCAATGAGTATGAATCTATCGATCTACCAAAAGTCAGATTTGGAACAAGAAAAACATAATTCGTGAACATGTTCTGGTTAGGTTGCGAGACCAAATAAATTGGAAAACCTTTACCGTTCAATCGTCCTCTAAATGCCTATAGTTATAATCTCTTTTCCTCTGGTGTAACTGCGAGCCGCAACCAACTCAGGGTTGCAATTTATCTCAGAATTATTACTATTCATGGCCTTGACGCGCTCGTAGCTCAGCTGGATAGAGTACCTGGCTACGAACCAGGCGGTCAGAGGTTCGAATCCTCTCGAGCGCGCCAAATTTTTCGCCTTGCCACCCTTTTCAACTTTCTATTCAAACTGAATAGGCGTACTCTCCTGTAAAACTGAGGGGTGACGCGTATCGTGTTGAAAATGCTCGCGGCAATAGCGCTATCAAGCAGCATTGACATCGCTCAGGCCGATCAAACAAAACCAGAACTCAATGCGCTATTTGACGTTCTCAGGACATCGACAGATCTCGTTGACATTTCAGTGGCACAAAATGAAATCTGGACCCATTGGTACGAATTACCGGCAGATTCGACCGCACTACAAACAATCTTTGATCAGGGAATGCGAGCGCTGCATTTTGGTCAACCACAGATCGCAGTGACGCATTTTAGTCGCGTCATCGAGAGCGCTCCTCACTTCGCCGAGGCATGGAACCGTCGCGCCACTACATTTTTTATTTTGGGGGATTTCGAGGCATCGTTAGCTGATATTCAACAAACGTTAGCGCTTGAGCCGCGACATTTTGGCGCACTCAGCGGGCTCTCAATGATCTTCGAAAATACAAAACAGTTTGATCGTGCAATACAAGCGGAAATGCTTTTGTCGGATCTGATGCCCAATAATGAATTAATTCAAGCGCGTATCAACCAGTTAAAGCAAAAAGCCCTCAATTCTGGAATCTAACTCAGTACTTCCCACTGACGAACTCGAGCACAACAAGAGGTGATGCCAGGCTGACGCCGACAATGATCACCAACAACAACCAATCTAAAAACCGAGACATCGCGAACTCCTCTAAACGACGTAAGCCCAGATTGACAGAAATCAAGCTCTCAATGAGCATAAATCGGCGCATCCCTCTGGCTCCATAACAAACTCTAAGTCATGACAGGCGTCAGTCGACAGGGTATTGTGACTTGATGTGATCCGGAGCTCACTGTGCTAACCATTACCAATCTCGATCTCAGTTACCCTGGCCATGAACCACTTGCAACCGTATCTTGGCAAATCAATCACGGCGATCAGGTTGCGCTACTCGGGCGCTCAGGAACAGGAAAATCGACGCTATTGGCAGCGATCATTCAAGGGTCACTTGCCGTAACTAAAGATAGTGAACGCGTTGCTTATCTATCTCAACAGCCCGCGCTTCTGCCATGGGCGACGGCCATCGAGAATGTACTTCTCGGTTTTAAGTTACGCGGAAACACTCAGTCACCCGAAACTACCAAGCAAGCGCTCGATCTACTCGACCAGGTCGAGCTAGCTACCTATGCTCATCGTCAAGTTTCGTTGCTCAGCGGAGGCCAAAAAGCTCGCGTCGCTCTTGCACGCGTGTTAATCGAACAATCAGATTTGGTATTGCTGGATGAGCCGTTTACGGGTCTCGATCGCTCGACACGCATCCAAATGGCTGCACTCTGTCAGAAACTACTTGCTAGCAAAACAGTCATCCTGGTGACCCATGACCCTAGAGATGCTCAAGATTGGTTGGATACTGCAATGATTTTGACACCAGAGTCGATCAAGGGACCTTACCGGTTAAATGAATTTGCAAGTGATCACGCATTGATACAAGCGCTGGATGGCGACCTATGAATCGGCTGCTTTCCGCGCTCTTTCCATTCCTCCTGTTAGTAGGTCTGTGGTGGCTGGTGATCATCGCCCTGGAAGTGCCCCATTTCATCTTACCCTCGCCAGATCGAGTCGCCCGAGTGTTAGTTGAGCGCCTGCCTCTTATCAGTGGTCACGCATTCACAACTGCGTCGGAAATCGTTTGTGGTCTGATGCTGGGTACTGTGCTCGGTTTTGCTGTCGCATGCCTCATCGGTGACTCCAAAAAACTCACACAGATCACGATGCCTGCCTTAGTCATCAGCCAAGCGCTACCGGTGTTTGCAATTGCACCGCTTTTGATGCTGTGGCTTGGCTACGGTTTCGCATCAAAACTCGCCATGACAACCCTTATCGTTTTTTTCCCTGTCACCGCCAGTACGCTTGCGGGCTTTCGCGCGATGCCGAGGTCATGGGAACTGACATTTCAAACATTACGTCCGAAACGCCGGCAACTATTTTGGATTGTTCGGTTGCCCCTCGCGATCCCCTACGCACTCTCAGGAGTTCGAGTGGCAGCGTCAGTTGCGCCAATCGGCGCGGTTGTCGGTGAGTGGGTTGGCTCGTCAAGCGGACTCGGATATTTGATGCTGCACGCAAATGGGCGAGGACAAACCGATTTGATGTTTGCTGCGCTGATCGTGTTGTGCGCGGAGGCGTTGTTGATCTGGAGTCTGGTGAACCGGCTTGCCAACCGGTTCGACCAAAACTCTCATTTTGCTGAGTAATCGCAGTATTACGGTAATGAACCCTCGATTCCTTCAACATAGAAGTCCATGCCAAGCAGCGTTCCATCGTCAGCAGTTTCGCCCGCTTTTAACCAAGGTGACCCATCTTGCTTGTTAACTGGTCCCGTGAATGCATGAAGTCGCCCTTCGGTAATCGCTTTGTGCGCTTCTCTAGCCATTGCTTTGACGTCATCTGGAACTGCCTTGCCATAAGGTGCGAGTGCAACCATACCCGTATCGAATCCACCCCACGTGTCAGTTGAAGACCATGATCCATTCATCGCCTCATCTACACGACGTACGTAGTAAGGTGCCCAATCATCAATGATTGCAGTTAACTGGGCATTAGGGCCATAAGCCGCTTGGTCAGAAGCCTGTCCAAAGGCGTAGATACCGCGTTCCTCAGCGATCTTCATCGGAGCCGCTGAGTCAGTATGTTGCATCAGGATATCAGCACCCTGATCGATTAACGCCTTCGCTGCATCTGCTTCTTTGCCGGGATCGAACCAAGTCGACACCCAGATCACTTTAAATTGCACCTCAGGGTTCACGCTTTTTGCTGCCAAATACGCGGCATTAATGCCTCGAACGACCTCTGGGATTGGAAATGATGCAATGTAACCAATCGTATTTGACTTAGTCATTTTACCCGCTATCAGCCCGAGAACATGACGGCCCTCATAAAAACGCGATGAATAAGTCGCCACATTATCGGCACGCTTGTACCCAGTGGCATGCTCAAATTTTACGTTGGGGAATTGTTTCGCCACTTTGATCGTCGGATTCATGTACCCGAATGAGGTTGTGAAGATCATATCCGCACCGTCCGCTGCCATCTGAGCGATCACCCGCTCCGCGTCTGGACCCTCGGAAACACTTTCGACAAAAACTGTCTCCACCTTGTTGCCATGCTGCTTTTCCACCGCCAAGCGCCCACGATCATGCTCATAAGTCCATCCAGCATCCGCTACCGGGCCAACATAGACAAACCCGACTTTTGTTTTGTCTGCGACAACCACTTTCTCTTTCTTTTCGGCTGGCTTGAATAACACAACCGCAACAGCGATTGCAACCAGCGCTAACAGCCCTAATACTACACCTGATTTGTTCATACATACCTCGAATATAGATTATTTACTCTCTCGAAAAATAGACCCCAACGCTCCGGGGGGTTTATGCGTAAGATCATTGCGCCCCGCGATAATTACCAACGCTCCAATCGTGACAATATAGGGTAGCATTGATAACCACTGAGAGGCTATTGAAACTCCAAGCGCCTGGCCATGGAGTTGGATTATCGAGACACTTCCGAATAGATACGCTCCCGCGATGACTCGGAATGGACGCCATGATGCGAAAACGACCAATGCAAGAGCAATCCAACCTCGTCCCGCTGTCATCCCTTCAACGAATAAAGGGGTCTGAACGAGGGTTAGATACGAACCGCCAATTCCAGCCAGTGCACCACCACAAATGATCGCTAAAAAGCGAACCCCTCTGACTGAAAACCCCAGCGCATGTGCCGATGTGTGATTTTCACCAACCGCACGCAAAATGAGCCCGGTACGCGATTTTGTTAAAAACCACCAAATCACAAAGGCCGTAAAGATCGATAGGTACACCAACGGGTCGTGCGAAAACAGCGCGCGACCGACCACCGGTATTTGGCTTAAAAACGGTATTTCCCAAACGGCTACTTGTGGCGCTGCCTGACCGACATATTGTGATCCCGCTAATGCGGCAAGACCAAGCCCAAACAGCGTCAACGCTAAACCAGTCGCAACTGGATTCGCATAGAGCCTCAACACTAACAGAGCGAAGATCGAAGCAAGCATTGCACCAGCGAGTGCTGCCACAAAGATGGACACCAACAGCGGAGAGCCTGCAACAGCAGTCGCGAATCCAGCTAACGCACCGACGATCATCAGACCTTCAATCCCCAAATTCAGAACTCCCGCTCGCTCTTGGATTAACGCACCAAGCCCTGCGAAGACCAGTGGTGTGGATGCAACCAAAATGGAGTGAATAATTGATGAGAGTAATCCGTAATCCATTACGCGACCCGTCCAAAACGAATTCGATAATTCACGAGTAGTGAGGCACCCAATAAAAAGAACAGAAGCAATCCCTGAAAGACCTGTGTACTGGCTGCCGGTATTCCTAAAGACAGTTGAGCAGCCTCGCCGGCCAAATAAGATAATGCCACGAGGAGCCCGGCTGGGATCACCGCGAGTGGATGAAGACGCGCAAGGAAAGCAACGATAATTGCGGTGAATCCGTACGATGGGGAAATATTCGGCACCAGTTGCCCGATATTTCCAGTGACTTCAACAACGCCAGCAAATCCACTCATACCGCCGCCGATTAATAAGGCCATCCACACCGTACGA
>CACBSE010000038.1 GCA_902541775.1 uncultured Litorivicinus sp.
GTCGCCGAGCGACTGGGCCGTCGATAAAGATGGTGGACGGTTTGATAGTTTTACTGGTGCGACCATCACACCACGTGCGGTCGTGAATGCACTCAAAGAGACACTGAATTATCTTCATGCAAACCCACAAATTCTGGAGAACAAGCAGTGAAAGTCATGACTGTGTGGCTCGACGGCCTGTGGGATCGAAATCCGGGATTGATTCAACTGCTCGGTCTCTGTCCCCTGTTGGCGGTTTCAAATACCATCGATAACGCGGTAGGGCTCGGCCTCGTAACGATCTTCGTCTTGGTGTTATCGAATGCATCCATCAGCCTCATCAGGCATCTCGTCGAGGACATAATCCGCTTACCTGTTTTCGTTTTGGTCATTGCGGCTTTGACCACCTGTGCAGAACTTTTAGTTCAGGCATTTGATTATCCGCTTTATCAATCGCTCGGTATCTTCTTACCGCTGATCGTGACGAATTGCCTAATCCTCGGACGCGCCGAAGCACTCGCTCGGCGTGAACCATTTGTGATCAGTACGATGGATGGGCTCGCACAAGGACTCGGTTTCTTTATGGTCTTGGTCAGTCTGGGTGCCCTCCGTGAATGGGTATCCTCGACCTTGATTCTGGCATCCCTACCGGCCGGTGCATTCATTGCGCTTGGTTTGATGGTGGCGCTACATCAAATGATCCAATCTAAACTGAAACATCGAAGAGCGAAGGTGACCGAGAACAGCAAAGACCGTCGCGTACGAACTACTGGAGATATCTCGTGAATAAAGCAATTCGAACGGAAATCTTCACACGTCTCCGAGATCAAAATCCCAATCCAACCACCGAGCTTGAGTGGAATACGCCCTTTGAACTGCTGATTGCAGTATTACTTTCCGCACAAGCAACCGATGTATCGGTGAACCTCGCGACACGAAAACTCTACGCGATCGCTAATACGCCAGCCACTCTGCTGGCGCTTGGGATCGACGGCGTCAAAGAGTGCATCAAAACGATTGGCCTCTATAACTCCAAAGCAGAAAACACGATGAAGACCTGCGCCATTTTACTTGAGAAATACAATGGCGAAATACCGAGAACGCGCGAGGAGTTAGAGGCCTTACCTGGTGTTGGGCGCAAAACAGCCAATGTGGTTTTAAATACTGCCTTTGGCGAACCAACCATGGCGGTTGATACACATATTTTTCGACTCGCAAACCGAACCCGAATAGCGCCAGGGAAAGATGTCAGGGCCGTCGAGGATCGACTTGTACGCATGATTCCCAAAGAATTCCTCAAAGACGCGCATCATTGGATGATTTTGCACGGGCGCTATGTCTGCAAAGCTCGAAAACCAGACTGTGCGAACTGCCTGATTTCCGATCTTTGTGGATATAAAGGCAAACCAAGCATTTAATTTATTTTCGTAAAGAACGACCTTTCTTGGCCGCGGTACGCAGGCGCAGCGCATTCAGTTTAATAAAGCCTTCCGCATCTTTTTGATTGTATGCGCCGGCATCGTCTTCAAAAGTCGCAATCGCTTCATCAAATAACGACTCATCGGAACGGCGACCAGTGACAGCAACCGATCCTTTGTACAGCTTCAAACGGACATCGCCATTGACTACCGCTTGCGACTCATCGATTGCTGCCTGCATCATTTTGCGCTCTGGTGACCACCAATAGCCGTCGTAAATCAAATCAGCATATTTGGCGATCAAACTATCTTTGAAATGCGCGACTTCACGGTCCAGCGTGATCGATTCCAGCGCACGATGTGCCTTGAGCATGATGGTTCCGCCAGGTGTCTCATAACAACCACGGGACTTCATACCAACGTAGCGGTTTTCAACGATATCCAAGCGACCAATACCATGGCGGCCGCCGATCGTGTTCAGCTCAGCCAACAAGGTCGCAGGAGACATCGCCTCACCATTGATGCTGACAGGATCACCGTTTTTGAAGCCTAATACGATGTCTTCTGCTTGATCCGGCGCAGCCTCGGGAGACACAGACCAGCGCCACATCTCTTCTTCAGGCACAGCCCAAGGATCTTCGAGAATCGCACCTTCATAACTGATGTGAAGGAGGTTCGCGTCCATAGAGTAAGGTGACTTGGTTCCACGTTTTTGCTCAACTGGAATGCCGTGTTGTTCGCAATAGCCAAGCAGTGTTTCACGCGATGTGAGATCCCAATCACGCCAGGGCGCAATGACCTGTACAGCAGGATTCAGTGCATAGGCGCCAAGCTCAAAACGAACCTGATCATTGCCCTTCCCTGTTGCCCCATGACTGATTGCATCAGCACCCGTTTCTTCAGCGATTTCAACCAAACGTTTTGCGATCAATGGACGCGCGATGGAAGTACCAAGCAAATATTCGCCCTCGTAAATCGTATTCGCGCGGAACATCGGGTAAACATACTCAGAAACAAATTCTTCGCGTAAATCTTCGATGTAGATTTCCTTTACACCAAGCGCTTCGGCTTTAGCTCGGGCCGGCTCAACTTCCTCACCCTGCCCTAAATCAGCCGTAAAAGTGACTACCTCACACTGATAGGTCTCTTGCAGCCAACGCACAATCACGCTGGTATCCAGACCACCGGAATACGCCAAAACGACTTTGTTAATGTCCGACATTGAGAGAAATCCTAAAAAATCATGAAAAATTAGGCCGCGCATGATACCAGAGAGCGCGAAACTTGCAGAGTGTTTCCATTGAAACGGATGAATGAACGGTCATTTTCCTCTACCCTATGATTCATTGAACAAGGATTGATCCGTGCAACTCACTCTCACACGTCCTGATGACTGGCACCTGCATTTACGCGACGGCGCAGCCCTAACAACGACCGTCCCAGACAGCGCGAGGGCGTTTTATCGTGCGATCGTGATGCCCAATCTCAAACCACCGGTAGCGACAGTCGACGCGGCGATCGAATATCGTCAGCGAATATTGGCCGCACTGCCTACTGGGATGACATTCGATCCTTTAATGACACTGTATCTCACACCAGATTTGAGCCCCGCGATCATCAGGGAGGCAGCGTCTTCTGAGCACGTGTACGGGATCAAACTCTACCCCCAGGGCGCCACGACGAATTCAGATGCAGGCGTTGCGAGCCTCGATGGATTGTTACCGACACTGGAGGCAATGGCTGACATCGGATTTCCGCTTTTAGTTCACGGCGAAGTAACAGATCGCTCGATTGATATCTTTGACCGCGAGGCAGTATTTTTAGATCGAACGCTCGGTCCACTGATGCAAGGTCTACCGGACCTCAAAGTGGTTCTTGAACATATCACCACCAAAGACTCCGTTGATTTTGTCAAAGCACACCCGAATATGGGTGCGACCATCACCGTGCATCACTTAATGTATGAGCGTAACGACATGCTTACTGGTGGTATTCGTCCGCACCTTTACTGTCTACCCATTTTGAAACGAAGCCTACACCGCGATGCATTAATCGAAGCCGCAACATCGGGCGCATCACAATTTTTCCTCGGTACCGATTCTGCTCCACATGCAATCGGTGACAAAGAGTCAGATTGCGGCTGTGCAGGATGCTACACCGCACCCTTCGCTCTCGAGCTCTATGCCGAAGTATTCGAGGCGCAGGGTAAACTTGATCGGCTCGAGACATTTGCGAGTTTCAACGGTGCTGAATTTTACGGTTTACCCAGAAATACAGAGACCGTCACCCTAACAAAAACTGAGTCATCCATCCCAATCACACGGCCTTTTGGTGACACCGAAGTTCGCCTGCTGCAAGGTGGCGAAACGGTCGCCTGGAGTCTCGCATGATTGAACCGGATGTTGTCTCCGATGATGGTCATTCAAATGATCTGAATAAGTCGAAAAAGAAAACGCGACTAGGTGAACGGTTTCGAGGCTTTCTGCCTGTTGTCGTCGATCTCGAAACGGGAGGTTTTCATTCCGAAACGGATGCCATTCTTGAATTAGCGATGGTCATCCTCGACATGGACGAGGATGGAACGTTATTTATTCGGGAGCAGGTGCATGCGCATATCGAACCCTTCAAAGGCGCGAACCTCGAGCCGGCAGCACTCGAATTCACGGGAATCGACCCATACCATCCGCTGCGAATGGCCGAAACCGAAAAAGCGGCGTTAACCAAAATGTTCAAGCCGATTCGCGATGCGATCAAACACCACGGTTGTAATCGCGCCGTACTCGTCGGGCACAATGCACACTTCGATCTCGGTTTCCTGAATCAGGCAATTAAACGCTCAGGGGTCAAACGAGCACCATTTCACCCTTTTTCTTGCTTCGATACAGCGACCCTCGGCGGGCTTGCGTACGGACAAACTGTGCTCGCACGCGCCTGTGATGCTGCGGGATTGAACTTTAATCATGATGAAGCTCACTCGGCTCGGTATGACGCCCATCTCACTGCGCAACTCTTCTGCGAAATCGTCAACCGATGGCGTGACCTGGGTGGCTGGAGTCCCTACTAAGATTCAGCCAGCCAATGACTCGAGATCCAGTGACCTAGCAGCGATCACGGCTTGTGTCCTAGAATGAACTTTCAGCTTTCTCAAAATTGCAGTGACATGGGCTTTAACAGTGGCTTCACTCACATCCAACTCATAGGCGATTTGTTTGTTTAGTAAGCCTTGCATGAGCATGATAAGGACACGGAACTGCTGCGGAGTTAAAGACGCAATACCCTCAGCAATCTTGGCTTCCTTGTCATCGACAACAGGTGCATCGAGATTCACATCTTCAGGAATCCATGCTTCACCTTCCAATGCTGCCCGAACAGCCTCAACCATCGTTTCGAGCGCCACGCTTTTCGGAATAAAACCAAGAGCGCCGTATTCGATAGAACGACGAATCACGCTGTGATCTTCATTGCCCGAGACAACGACGACAGGCATTTCAGGGCTCTGTCCTTTCAAGTAGACCAAGCTTGAGAAGCCACTCGCGCCCGGCATTGTAAGGTCAAGGAGGACTAAATCCGCATCGTTATGCTCCGAAGCCGCATCTTGCAATTCAGCCATCGTTGATACTTCAACGATATCGACTTGCTTAGCCACCTTGGAAACCGCTTGCTTAAGAGCTGCTCGAAATAAGGGGTGATCATCCGCGATCACGATCTTGCAATGATGCATAACGTAAGTCCGTTACCGATTGAAACTTTAAGATAACAAACTTTAGATGTTTTGCGAAAACTTCAGCATATTCTTACGATCCAAAAAAACACCCGCAGTGAATTTGCTCGGCGGGTGCTGTCATGCAGAGGCGCGACTAACGGTTCATGCGATTATCGATCAACTCATCAACAACGGAAGGATCGGCAAGAGTTGACGTATCACCCAACGCTCCGAAATCGTTCGCCGCAATCTTTCTCAAAATACGACGCATGATTTTACCAGATCGAGTCTTTGGAAGATTTGGTGCCCACTGAATGAAGTCAGGCGATGCGATCGGCCCAATCTCAGAGCGGACTTGATTCCGAAGGGCTGTGCGTAATTCTTCAGTCGGTTCCATGCCTTGCTGAAGCGTGACATACACGTAAATACCTTCGCCCTTGATGTCATGCGGATAACCGACTGTAGCTGCCTCCGCAACTGCCTCATGAGCTACCATGGCTGACTCGATTTCGGCGGTACCCATCCGGTGGCCTGAGACGTTCAACACGTCATCGACACGACCCGTAATCCAGTAGTAGCCATCCTCGTCACGACGCGCACCGTCACCTGTGAAGTAAAGATTCGCATACGTCGAGAAATAGGTTTGCTCGAAGCGCTCGTGGTCGCCCCAACAACTGCGACCGGATGACGGCCATGAGTCAAGAATCACTAGGTTACCGTCGGTCGCGCCTTCAAGAATATTGCCCTCGTTGTCAACCAACGCCGGTTGTACACCGAAGAATGGACGAGCAGCTGAGCCAGGCTTGGAGCCTGTAGCTCCCGGTAATGGAACGATCATGATGCCGCCGGTTTCTGTCTGCCACCATGTATCAACGATCGGACATACTCCTTTTCCAAAAACACGGTGGTACCACTCCCAAGCCTCTGGGTTAATTGGTTCACCAACCGATCCCAGTAGCCGCAGTGAAGACAGATCCGAATCCCCTAAAACGTCTTCGCCCTTGACCATCAATGAGCGCACTGCAGTCGGCGCGGTGTAGAACTGGTTGACCTTGTGCTTTTCAATGACACGGCCCCAGCGCGATGTGTCTGGGTATGTCGGAACACCTTCGAACATCAGTGTCGTTGCACCATTCGCGAGCGGCCCATACACGATATACGAGTGGCCGGTAATCCAGCCCACATCAGCGGTACACCAGTAAACATCACCGTCTTTATAATCGAACACGTATTGATGCGTGAGTGACGTATACACCAAGTACCCACCAGTGGTGTGCTTGAGACCCTTCGGCTTACCTGTTGAGCCAGAGGTATACAGAATAAATAGCGGATCCTCCGCATTCATTAGCTCCGGGTCACAGTCAGTCGATTGATCGGCACAAACATCGTGGTACCACACATCTTTCGAACCCATAGCGACGTCACCACCTGTGCACTTCACAACGATGACTTTCTCGACACCTCGACACGCGTCCGTTGCAACCGCTTTATCCACATTGGTCTTCAATGCAACAGCACGACCACCACGGCGACCTTCGTCCGCTGTGATAATGACTTTTGAACCAGATTCTTCAACTCGAACAGCCAATGCATCCGGTGAGAACCCCCCGAACACGATCGAGTGCACAGCACCAACGCGAGTACACGCCAACATAGCGACAGCTGCTTCAGGAATCATTGGCATGTACAGAGTAACCACGTCACCCTTCTGCACTCCTTGCGCACGGAGACCATTGGCAAAACGGCAGACGCGCTCATAGAGATCGCGATAGGTGATGTTTTCATCAGCGTTTGGATCATCACCTTCCCAGATAATCGCGGTTTGATCACCACGACTCGCTAAGTGACGATCAAGACAGTTTGCTGAGACATTGAGTACACCATCCTCGTACCAACGAATATCTACATTGCCAGGAGCGAACGATGTATTTTTGATTTTTGTCGGAAATTTGATCCAGTCAAGGCGCTTTGCTTGTTCAGCCCAGAATGCCTCTGGATCCTTGATGGATTGGCGATACATCGCTTCATATTTTGCTTCGTCTACCCACGCATTCCCTGCAAACACAGGATCTACCGGATAGACCTTGGAATCGGTCATGGAAACTTCCTCAAAAAAAAATCGCGATAAAATTTTTGATATTTTACGAAAAACACCCAATACTACAATCGCTGCGATGCAATTAACGAGATATTTCAGATCATAGAAATGTTTTGATCTTTTCGATCATCTTTGGGATTTCTATGTCCATTGAAAACAGGGCCATGAGCTTCGCATCCCGGTCCATAAGATAAATGCGTGACGAGTGATCGACGGTATAGGTTGCTGGGTCATCGCCAACTTTTTGGGCATACACCTGATACTTACGCATCACCTCTTCAATTTGCGTCCGATCGCCGCCGAGTCCTTTAAAGGAGGGATCAAAGACCTCTGCATACTCAGTGACAGCATCAATCGTGTCACGCTCGGGATCCACTGTCACAAACAATCCGGACACACGCGTTTTATCGTTCTCTAATCCATCATAGATTTGTGCCATTCGGGCCAGCTCAGTCGGGCATACATCCGGACAGTACGTGTATCCAAAGTAGATCATCATCAAGTCAGTATCCAGTGTTGAGGTATCCAGTAGGCCAGTTGCCGCTTCCAGAACAAAGTGCCCACCAATCTGCGCACCCGGCATCCCGTGCTCGCCGGTTGTCAGATTTCGAACGAACGGGAAGGCGACCAGCCCAGCCATCAAACACGCCACAAGCAATGGGGCATAACGCTTCAATGCAACAACCTCCTATGTGTCTGCAATTTTCAACAATTGAGCGGGTGGGAGTTGGCGCGCTTGCTTTGCTGAGCAGCGACCTATCGCACCAACGATAGCACCAGTTAACACCGGCGCCAGTACCCAAATTTGCCATTTGGAACGCCATTCTAAATTAAATATTTCCGTATAAACGAGCCACCCCAGTACCTCAGTACCAACCGCTGCCAATAAACCACTCATCAATCCCAGTATCAGAAATTCAGCCCATTGCGATTGCGACAATAAACG
>CACBSE010000039.1 GCA_902541775.1 uncultured Litorivicinus sp.
CTCAAATGATGTTGATGACGACGAGACTGAGTTCCGTATTGATCTGCGGGAGGATGAGCTACAAGCCGCCAGGGGAGCCTTGGCGGAGTTCTTCGTTTCGAAGATTGGGTGTTATGGGTTCGTAGAGGTCAAGTATGCCTCGGGTAAGGCAGATGAGTGGGAGTTTGACTAGATGTCTCAGGGTTTGCCGGAGAGATCCCCACGCCTATTTGGGTGTGGGCGATAGCCTTTGGTCCCACAAGGACTTTGCGATGTTGATCACGCCCCGAATACAAAACTCGCTAGAGTATTTTTCACCGGACATACAAGAAGACCAAGATGTGCTTCGCATTTACACCAACAATAAAAAGGCAGCAGGCGGTAGCTAACTTGACGTTACCATGCTATTGGTTCGTTCAAGTTATAGAGGAGATCACGGCATGGGTTGGGCTGGTTGGAAAGAGTGGCGACCTTTCACTGAGTATTTCCAAATAAATCCGTATGTGGGTCATCCTGGGAAGCCTACCCAATGGAAAACCACGCTCGAAGGTACCTTCGGTGATCTGTCTCAGGACCATGGACTAGCACCGTTGCCTGACACCGCATTGGACTTTAAAACGGTAACTGCACCTCCAAGGGGTGTCTACTTTATACGTATCCATGGAGTCGAAAACTGCAAACATTCCTCAGGTTTTTACGATTACATCGGACTTTCATCTGCCAAGGGAACCGGTCAACAGGCCGGAATTTACGGCCGTGTGGCTGACCATTACCGGAAGATTGTTGGGCTACCCGGTCGTGGCGACATAAAGAAAGTGATTTGGGATCGGCATCGTCCAGATTTGAGGGAGAATCAAGAAGATACTCACGAATATTTTAAGGATCAAAAATTTGAAAACTATGAATCCTTAAGAGAGTTCTTTAACAGAGACGCTAAAACGAGCGACCCGAGTGGGGATGGGAACTGGAGTGCTTTGCCTGAGGAGGTCCTGAATAAGCTCACAACTTTGGCCTCGATCAGGGAGTTTTTTGAGAAAAACGTAAGGTTCAGTTATAACGCCTACACACCGTCTAAGAAAAGTGGGAGCAGAAACGACCGAGTCCAAGAGGAGGTTGCCAAGGCCGAAGGCTTGGCGCTAGCGGCATATGTAAAGGGACACGGCAAAATTCCCTTTCTAAATGTGCGAAATGAATTGGCGAGCCTTGAGGGGCTAGATAAGATCCTGAGCTAGTCTCATTAGTCTTTTTCTTGTGGAGTGGAGACTAAGCTAAAAAAATACCTGACTCACGGGCCTCAGCGCACTTTATGGTTCAACGAGGAGTCTATAGTGTCTATCTAAATTAACGCAAAGTTAGACATAAGATAGAATTTCAACGTTACCCCATTTTCGTCATCAGAGTATTGGATCTGCCGCGGGAAACTTTAAGTGGCTTGACCGATTTGAGTCACTGATCAAAATCTTAAAATATATGATTACGACTACCATTTTATCCTGACCAATGACTGATATTCTTGGAGACTACTAACATTTTGAGGTTGTTATGACCAAAGAATTGGATCCGTACCGGACGTTTGTGCATTCTTTTTTAAGCATATTTACCTTTTTGGATTCGTACAGGTGGGTGCTAATCATGCTGTACGTTTTAGTGGTACATCTGTGCGTATTAATTTGAAAAAAATGAAACACATGATTTTGGCGGCTGTTAATAAGGCGTTGGGCCTCGTTGACTTGCATATTTCGCGAAAATCAAATCGGTCTTCAACCAAACCTCTTATAGCTGGCATGGAAGGCTCCATTGCTAGAAAATTCTTCTGGGTTTCGGTTTACTTTGAGACAAAAAGTTTGGAAGGGAGTATTGCAGAATTTGGGGTGGCTAATGGTCGCGGTTTGGCGTTTTGGCTAAATCTTAAAAAACAGTTTGCCGATGGATGTAAATTGTGGGCCTTATTCAGTTTCTTAAAATTTCAGGAAACAGCGATCAGGAAATAGACCAAAACGTAGTATTCGTGTCTGGGTTCATACCTGAAAGTCTAACAAATGTAGAATTGGAGAAAATTAAACTAGCAAATCTCGATCTGGATCTATACTAGTCAACTCTCGATGCCCTGACTTTTGTCTGGCCTAGGATGGTAAAAAGTGGGATTGTTATATTTGACGAGTATGACCTCGGAAGCGATTTAGAAAAGTGGCCAGGGTCGAAAATAGCAATTGATGAGTTCTGTGAAGCTCATGATTTGGTCCTGCATAAGCACTTTACTGGACGAGTTTATTTAGTTAAGTGAGTGCCTGGTCTTACTTTGTAATAAAACTCCGACATCACAGTCTGCTTGGCACCTTCCATTTCATTTCTCGCCCGATCCTGATTATCAAACTCCACAGCCACTGCATCGTGTATTGGTGAAGCCAGTATTCTAGCCATAGCTCCACGTAACAGAACATCTTTGAGTACTCCTTCCAATTGCATTGCGGTTAGAGCAAACCCGCAGTGAAGATTTAGATTGGGATACAGCTTTGCAAACGCATCTGCAATCTCGGCTAAGCCTGCATGGCTGACTTGAAACCCTGTTGCCACAACTTGCTTGTGATAGCTTCAAAGTTCTGGTTGTTCAGCCCTACATTGATGAAGGCTTTTGCTTTCACGCGTTCCACGCCTGATTCGTTTGCAATCGGCGCATAGGCATCGAATTCACCGATGACATCCTTTTTGTTAAAAGCCAAGAACATCCTGAGATGGTTCGCATTGAAGTCCACTTCGGTAATTGGAGTGCCATTGATCAGTGTATTGATGCGGGCTTTGTAGTGCGGTGATTAGTTATTGATTTATAGCAATATTTTTGTAGAAATGGTGGCTATGGCGGGACTTGAACCTGCGACCCCAGCATTATGAGTGCTGTGCTCTAACCAGCTGAGCTACATAGCCATTCAAAAGAGGCGCGAAAGATACTGAAGTTTCCCACCCCTGTCAAAGTTTAGACATTGAATCGGAAGTGAACCACGTCACCATCTTTGACAATGTATTCCTTCCCTTCTAGGCGCCATTTACCAGCATCCTTAGCGGCCTGTTCTCCGCCCAGTGTGACAAAGTCATCAAATGCGATTACCTCAGCACGGATAAAGCCTTTTTCAAAGTCCGTATGGATTTTCCCAGCTGCCTGAGGGGCTGTCGAGCCGACAAGGATCGTCCATGCACGCACTTCTTTGGGACCAGCGGTAAAGTAGGTCTGCAGGGCGAGTAGGCCGTAACCTGCCCGAATCACGCGATCGAGTCCGGCTTCAACAAGCCCTAACTCTTCAAGAAATTCAACTCTTTCATCATCATCCAATTCAGCAATCTCAGCCTCGATCTTGTTACATATCGGGACGACTTCCGCATTTTCGCTGGCCGCGATATCGCGCACTTTGGAAAGCCAAGGATTGTCTTCAAACCCATCTTCAGCAACGTTGGCAATGTAGAGCGTCGGTTTAATTGTCAGCAGGTGGAGCGTTTCGATAATTGCCAACTCTTGATCAGAGAGTTCAACCGACCTGACGGGTTTGCCTGCATTCAGAACTGGGAGGATTTTTTCACAGACAGCTATCAGCGCTTTTGCGTCTTTATCACCGCCTTTGGCTTGTTTCTGCGCTTTATATATTTGTTTCTCGACAGACTCGAGATCAGCTAACGCCAGCTCGGTATTGATGACTTCAATATCGGATTCAGGATCAACTTTGCCGGCGACGTGCACGATATTTTCATCGTCGAAACAACGCACTACATGTGCGATCGCATCAGTTTCCCGAATGTTAGCTAAGAATTGATTACCAAGGCCCTCACCTTTCGAGGCGCCAGCAACAAGTCCTGCGATATCCACAAACTCCATTGCTGTTGGTACAACACGTTCAGGTCTGACGATATCTGCCAATTGATCTTGACGAGGATCTGGGATTGGAACGACTCCCGCATTGGGTTCAATCGTACAGAATGGGAAATTCTGTGCCTCAATGCCTGCCTTCGTGAGTGCATTGAAAAGTGTTGATTTACCAACGTTGGGTAATCCAACGATGCCGCATTTGAAACCCATAGTATCTCCTTTAGCGCTGATGCAGGGCACTCATGGCTTGATCCCAGTTGCCCTGAACGATGTCTGTCATAAATTCGAGCGTGTGGTGAATTGCATCATCGATCTTTTCGCGTTGCTCGCTTGTCGCTTTCCCCAAGACATAACCATGCACTCTGGATTTGTGACCAGGATGACCAATGCCGACACGGATTCTTGCATAGTCAGGTCCAAAGACGCGGTGTAAATCCTTGAGTCCATTATGTCCGCCGTGACCGCCGCCATGTTTCAGTCGGATTTGTCCTGGCTCAATATCGAGCTCATCATGGATGATCAAAATTTCGTGCGGTTCAATTTTATAGAATTGAGCGAGTGCCAATGCGCTCTGGCCTGAGCGATTCATGAAGGTAATTGGTTTCAACAGGTGCACTGCATGGGAATCAACGAGCCCCTTCCCCGTCAGGCCAAAGAATTTGGATTCTGTTGATAGTGGAATCGATAGCTGATTTGCCAGAGTATCTAATAACCAAAACCCGGCGTTATGCCGGGTTTCTACATAATTAGCCCCAGGATTCCCGAGACCTATGATGAGCTTGTAAGCGCTCACTCGTCGCCTTCAGACTCACCTTCTGCTTCGTCAGCCGCAGGCTCTGCCGATGCGCCTTTCGCTTTGTTAATGCTCGCGACTGCGAGGTCGGAACCATGTGCCAAAGCAATAAAAGTCACGCCCTTCGGTGCTTTCAAATCTGACAAGTGAACGACTTGATCAAGTTCAACTTCAGCCAGGTCAACTTCGATGAATTCAGGAAGATCTTTCGGTGAACAAGATACTTCGATCTCGACAGCATCGTGATGGATCACACCACCTTGCATCTTGACGCCTGTACAGATTGTTTCATTTAAGAAGTGGACAGGAACGTTCACTTTCAACACGGTACCTGCAGATGCACGCTGGAAATCAGCATGCAAGACAACCGTTTTCGCTGGATGACGTTGAAGAGCCTTTAGGATGACAGGCTCCTCTTTACCATCAATTTCAAGAGTAATCACCGACGAATAGAAAGACTCTTCTTCTAACGCACGCTTCAGATCTTTGTGAGCCAATTGAATCGACTTCGGCTTATTCTTTCCACCATAAACAATGGCAGGAACTAGACCTTCTAGTCGACGCAGGCGGCGGCTCGAACCTTTCCCTGCTTCTTCGCGCGATTGCGCGGACAAGCGATAGTCAGACATTTCAATCCCCTTCAATGTCTTCGTTTTACTTCGACCAGTAAAACTTTCTTTAACCTTCAGCTAGCGAAACATCGCACTGATGGATTCCTCATTACTGACGCGGCGTAACGCCTCCCCAAGAATCTCCGCAATGGTGATAATCCGGACTCGTCCGGTTTCCATGATTGCAGCAGGGACCGGGATACTATCAGTAACTACCAATTCGTCAAGTGCACTATCTTTCAAATTGTCTAGGGCGCCCCCTGAAAGGACTGGGTGCGTACAGTATGCAACCACTGCTTTCGCACCCTGATCTTTGAGCGCTTTGGCGGCATTACACAGCGTGCCTGCGGTATCAACAATGTCGTCAACGATTAGACAGGTGCGGCCACTGACTTCACCAATGATGTTCATGATTTCAGCTTGGTTTGCAGCCGGGCGACGTTTGTCGATAATCGCGAGATCGCTATCCATCTGCTTCGCCATTGCTCTGGCACGAACGACGCCGCCGATGTCTGGGGACACAACAACCGCGTCTTTCGGTTGATTTCGCTGGATATCGTTCAGCATCACCGGTGTGGCGTAGATGTTATCGACAGCCACATCAAAAAACCCCTGGATTTGATCTGCGTGCAGATCAACGGTCAGGACGCGATCGATGCCAACACCAACCATTATGTCAGCGACTACTTTCGCCGTGATCGGGACACGTGCAGACCGCGGCCGACGATCCTGGCGGGCATATCCGAAATAAGGGACGACTGCAGTAATTCGAGATGCTGATGCGCGACGTAATGCATCACAAATCACAACCATTTCCATCAGGTTGTCATTTGTCGGTGCGCAGGTCGACTGCAAGACGAAAACGTCTTCTCCGCGCACATTTTCAACAATTTCCACAGCGATTTCGCCATCAGAAAAACGGCCAATGCTGGCGTTACCCAGCGGGACGGACAAATAACCGGAAACTTTTTGAGATAACTCTGGTGTGGCGTTACCGGAGAACAACATCAGTTGGGCCACAGGAGCCTCCTTGACGGTCGAGTGATTTCAAAATGGCTGGGGTGGTAGGATTCGAACCTACGAATGGCGGGATCAAAACCCGCTGCCTTAACCACTTGGCCACACCCCAGTTACACGTAAGCACCACAATTATACAACATTGATCGATTGCTCAGGAGGCTCACTTTAACCTCAGCCAAATGGCCTATTACTTCGCCAGCTGAGTCACTGTTGACCGGGTCGACAACGAACACGCATCCGCCTGTTCCAGTCATTCTAGGTTCTCCAAATGCTTGCATTCGATTGATCAGCCGATCTATCGTCGGGTAAATCTCACGAACAAGCGTCTCGCAATCATTGTGGGTTATATCCAACTGCGAGGCGCGGATTCTGCAAGAGGGGGTATCTCTTGTCAACTTTGGGCTCTGAAAAATCCCTTGGGTCGACACATGAACACCAGGATTTGCGATTAAAACCTGTCTGCCAGGCCAATGCATTTGCTCAAACTGGTCTCCAACACCTGATGCGAAACAACTCTGACCAAAAATAAACACAGGAACATCGGCACCGAGTGTTAACGCGAGCGTTTGCAACTGCTCATCGGTAAAACCCAATCCAAACATTTGATTGAGTGCCACTAGCGTGGTAGCCGCGTCTGAAGAGCCACCACCGAGACCACCACCCGAGGGCAGATTTTTTTCAATCAGGATCTCAACACCAAACTGAGTACCATGAAGCAGTGTGGAGGCTGCCTTGTATACCAAATTCTCTGTGCCCAGCGCCATGGGATCACTGAGGATTTGTACGCCAGGTATTTGAGTGATGCGATAATGAATCCAGTCGCACCAATCGACGAATTGAAAGCCCGTTTCCAGTAAGTGATAGCCATCATCACGTTGACCAACGATATGCAGAAAGCGATTGATCTTCGCTGGTGCTGCGGCTTGAAAGCCACCGTCGAGGATTGCCGAGGGTTGGACTACTGAGTGATTGCCTGCCATTCCGTACTGGCCCAGCGAATTTCTATATCACCCCGAGTCGCTGTCAGTCTGCGTGGCACCTCGAAACGATGTGATCCTGACTCGATCGAGACGTTGCCGTTGTAGGCCAGTTGCCATCCATCTTGGGTCAAATCTGTAATCCGACCTTCACCGTCTTTTTCGACTGATTCGAGTGGCAGATCCGGTGCATCAAGGCCTCGGACCCAATATCGAAGTGCGGCTACTGGCAGGGAAAGATCCATTACTTCCCGGAATAA
>CACBSE010000040.1 GCA_902541775.1 uncultured Litorivicinus sp.
CGTGCTGCCGCTTGTCTATAACTAGGGCCAGCGAGATGCATGATGGTAGCCACCCATAACTACGACCTCAAAGTGACCCAAGATGTCAGCTTTCGGACCATTTATCTAGGGTGGCTAACCAGCATGGATCGGACCAGAGGATTGATCTTGAGGCCAATGGTGACTGGGATGTATGCGCTGAGTCTCCTAAGGAACTTACTACCCAACTTTCCTGTTGCTAGATCGCAACCTGGTTCCCAAACGCTTCCATAAGCATCGCTCGAAAGTTTGCCTTGTTCTCTAGGCCGAGCCCGGGCTCGCTCGGCAGGTTCACAAAGCTCTGCTCGACGTCTAACTCATCGGAGAATCCCCCGAACGGCTGGAAAACACCGGGATATGACTCATTTCCACCCAGTCCCAACCCAGCGGCAATGTGCAGAGACATTTGATGACCTCCATGTGGCACAACGCGTCTCGGGGACCAACCGTATTCGCGGAGTACATCCAGCGTCCTGTAATACTCGACCAGCCCGTAGGAGAGTGCGCAGTCAAACTGAAGGTAGTCCAAATCTAGACGCATGCCACCGTAGCGGAGCAGGTTACGGGCATCCTGATGCGAAAATAAATTTTCGCCCGTTGCAGTTGGTAAGTCATATGCATCACTGAGTGCTGCCTGGATCTCAAAATCTAACGGATCGCCCGCCTCCTCGTACCAGAACAATCGGTATTGCTTGAGGGCCGCTGCGTAGGAAAGCGCAGTCTCGAGGCCAAATCGGCCGTTCGCGTCAACGCATAGATTCCCTTCCCCTACAATCTTCAACGCCGCCTCGATCCGATCACAATCATGGGAAAGATCTGACGCCCCGATTTTCATTTTGCAAACTGTGTAGCCCAAATCTAGATATTGACGAAACTCGTCCTGAAGTCCCACGATATCTTTTCCGGGGTAGTAATAGCCTCCAGCTGCATAAACCCAAACTTTGGAATCAGGCTCTCGACCAGCACGGTCAGCGAGTAATTGGTACAAAGGGATGCCCTGCATTTTCGCACGCGCATCCCAAAGCGCCATATCAAGGACACCCACAGCCACTGACCGTTCACCGTGACCCCCGGGCTTTTCGTTAGTCATCATAACAGCCCAGGCCTTGTGAGGATCCAGATATCCATCGTCACCAACTAGGTGGCTTGGATCAGCCTCAAGCAAGCGCGGGATCATGCGGTCTTTCAAAATTCCAGATGCGTTGTACCTTCCGTTCGAATTGAACCCATATCCAACGACAGGCTTACCATCAACAATCTGATCTGTGACAATGGCAACTACAGAGCATGTCATCTTCGAAAAATTGATATAAGCGTTCCGAATATCTGAGGCTATTGATTCAACAGAATCATAGATTGCTGTTATACGCATTTGAACACCGTGTCTGGACGGTAGGCCGTACCTACAATCAAAAAATCTTAGGGATCAGAAGATGACAGATTGTTAACAACCTGTCATCTGAGCGCAAGCAATGGACGGTGAGTTTGCTAAATTAAAATTCTTTGACGCCAAGGAGTGCGTAACCAAGGAAAGCTAGGTGGTTAGCGTGATCGATCTCTCCAGACACCTCGATTGCGAGGCGCAAGGAATTACAGAACCCTTACAAAAAACCCAAAACTGGCCCGACCATGCTTGCGAAAGGGTTGACCGAGGTTAAGCTGCGAAACACAGACGTTGTTGATATTGAATAGTCTCCACCAAAATCTGATGGTGAATCGCGTATTATGATTATGGTAAATAGTGCATCGCACAATACGATTGGATTAATCCAAGTTGATAAAGCCCTACAACTCCTGCAGACGTTCGAACGCATCGCATTCATTGACGTCCGCGATCGTAAATCCTATGTGGACGAACACCCGATATTCGCAGTCAACGCGCCAATTGACTCGATAGAATCGCAAATCAAGCAGCTCTTCGGTGATGAGCCTGGAATTGCCCTAATTATCGGGGACAACCCAACCATGACAGATTGGGCCGCCGCGGTCATCGCTGACGATACCCGTTTGACGCCCCAAATCATCGACGGAGGATTCGATGCATGGAAAAACCATCGCCTCCCGGTCTGGGGCGGTGAATATACGCCATCAAAAGCATTCGGTGAGTGGGTAGAAACGACCGGCAATATTCAAAATATCAAGCCTGAAGATGCGATAAATTCACCACCCCATTATCAATTTGATGTCAGACCTTTTACAGAGTTCCAGAAGTTCAGCTTACCAAGCTCAATCCATTGCCCGACTGGCCAGCTTGGGGCTCTCACAATTCCTCACAGCTCAATTTACCTTCATTGCGCGGGCCGGACGCGAGGAATCATCGCGGCACAGACCCTAGCCGACCAAGATTTTGATGCATCGATCTACTGCATTACCGGTGGCACCCAGGGATGGGAGCTCGCCGGAGGAGTCCGCTCGTTCGACAATCATCGGTCGGCAGAAGGGTTCTTCTCCGAAGAAACGATGCAGCAGCGCGCCAGTCACCTCATCAACAAATTTAATTTGCCAATCGCAACGACGGATTGCGAAAGCAAATGGGCGAACTCAGAAACCCCCTTCCGCATCATAACTGTCGACGAAGACCAAATGACCGATCGAGCGATTTCCCCTACCACCCTTATCCAAAGCACAGATCAGTATTTGGGCACGCACAATATCTCTATCGTTGTTGAAGGGCCCAATCAACTGGATTGCGCGGTTTCCGTCTTATGGCTTCGCCGAATGGGATGGGATGCGTGGTTACGCGAAGAGTTTGTGCGAGAGTCAGGCGCGCCTAGCTGTACACCTATCAAACCCCTGGAATGGAAAGATGAGTTGCTGCTTGCTGATCGTATTATCGACATCCGTTCAAGCAAAGGATTCAAAGCCAGCCGGCTTAGGGGCTCGAAGTGGATACCAAGGTCACAATTCAACACACTACGCACTTCGGATCGGCATCTGATTGTCTGTGATCACTCTCAAATCACCCACACACAGACGCTAGTCAAAGCGTTCAATCTATCGGAATCAAAGTGCATCACTTGGGATGTGATACCCAAAGAATATATCGATTCATGCGCTATCAGCTTCGAAACTCACCCAGTCGACGAAGCGCTATTTTTCCCAGACAGACATCAAGGAAATCTTGAACATGCAAAAGGATACCTCGACTGGGAACACAGCCTTCTTCCTACCCTGAGAGATTATGGGGATATTCCATGGAAACCGATTAAAGAATCGCTTGACCATCCAAAGTCACATCTGACTACGTTCTATCAAAAGGTCCACCTATGACTAAACAGCCAACTGAACATTTGCGATACGGATCTCCTTCAGCAATCCCAGCAGTCGAAAGCCGAGAGACGATTGATACACTGTTATCACACCGGTCTTGCAGAGTATTCTTAGATCAACCAGTTAACGATGACATCAAACAGCTATTGTTCGCGGCAGCCCAATCTGCACCTAGCAAATCTAACTTGCAACAGTACAGTTTTATCGACGTCAACTGCTCTTCAATAAGGGAACAACTCATTCAAATGTTTCCATCAATACGCTGGGCACTAGAGGCTCCAATGCTCATCTTCATCATCGGAGACACGCATCGAACGCAAGAAATAAACCGCACTAAAAACCATACTTTTCGCTGGGAGCAAACAGACGCATTTCTCAATGCAGCAGTGGATGCATCGCTCGCACTCGCTTTTATGATTGCCGCCGCCGAAGGCCTTGGTATCGGCACTTGCCCAGTATCAAAAGTTAGAGAATCGAGTGAAGCGATTACAAAGCTTCTGAATTTACCGAGAGGCGCTTTCCCAATCTGTGCATGTGCATTTGGGTATCCGCAAAACGAGACGCAATCAATATCACCGCGACTACCGCAATCGGTCGTCGTGCATCGTGACACTTACCACCCAATCGATTTCAATGAAATTGATAGATATGATGAGACGTATAACCGAGTAGCCGGACCACCAAAAGCACGATACCCAGAGAAATTTGGCGAACCAAACCACAGCACATGGTCCGATAATGTCGCGCGACAAACGGCGGTGATTGAACGCCCAGACTTCAGAGATATGTGCGAAAGCCAGGGTTTATTTTGGAAGCAAAGCTAACAGCCGGTCAGCGACTAACTCGTCGGTTTCCCACATTAACCAATGGCCGACATTGGGGATAACTTCGATCTCAACATGTGGAACTGACTTCCTCAAAATGACTTCGCGTTCCGGGCGATATTTACCGACGGATGCATCGAACTCGCCAAACAATACAGAGACAGGATAAGGTGCACCAACCAATACCCGTGCAAGCGTATCTGTCGCAGAGATCGGTCGACTTTTCAGCCGGTGCATACCGGTGTTCGTTTCTTGGATGTAAAGCGCAAGGTCATCGATACAGGAGGCGTCTTTAACCATCAAAATCTCGAGATTTCTACGATGAGCCTCACGGATCTCTTCTCGACTCATTTCCTTTGTACGCCTAATTAAATCGGACATCTCACCGCGCGGTGCACCGGTTCCTCCCGGACCTAGCAAAACCAAATGCTCAATTTGCGATGCCATGGAGGACGCAACGTGCCCTGCAATAGCGCCACCAAAAGAAAATCCAGCCAGTATGATTTTTTGTTGGCCAACCAATTCACTCAAAGCTGAAACTAGCGGCCCAGCGACTGCCTCAGCGGTGTGAGGCTCTATCGGAGTATCTGACAGACCGAAGCCTGGCATATCAGGAGCAATCACGGTTGCGTGCGGTTCAAGTTGGGGTATGACTTTAATCCAGTGCGCCCAAGAGCCATAACCGCCGTGTAACAAAACGAAACATACCGGCCCATCCCCCCAACGATAAAGCTGCACAGCTAATCCATCCACGTCGACCTTGGCAACTGACGCACGATCGAGGATGTGGGTATATTCTTGTGGTGCAATTGGATGTCCTGTCATGGATTAAACCCAGTTTTGATAAGCCTCGTAGAGAAACAAGAGTCCACCACACGCGATGAAGATCTCCATAAATTGCGAATGCACTCGGACAGAAGTATTCCTTACCAACCAGCGTCCCACGTAGGCTCCCGGCATTGTGCAAAGACCGACCAATATACCGGTAACCATTAGCTCATTTGTCAAGAGAGGTGACATCCCGAACACGATTGTTTTAGTAAGATTCAAGCTAAACCCTAGCATGGCTATTGTCCCAATCATCGTCTCACCCGCCAGACCGGCACCGATGAGAAAGGGTGCCAACATCACGGCCGCTCCAAACGTGCTGCCCGAGACAATTCCGTAGGGGATCCCGGCGAGAGCCAGACCTCTGAGCCCGACTTTCACCTCTTTCTTCTTGAGGGTTCTGTTCAGCGGTATAGAGACCAACAAAAACAAACCCAAGACCACACCGACGACACCGACCGGCAGAGACACATAGATATAGGCACTGAGTACGATAAATGGTAAACCAGTCAGAAACACCGCTAGGTATTCCTTGATCGCGACCGACTTCCGAAACGCCCATATCCTTGCAATGTTACTTATGATCAGGGCCGTCGCAACCACTGGGACTGTTTCTTTAACCCCAAGAAGTGGCGCAAGCATGACCGCGAGCACGAGGCCTCCCGCGAACCCGGAGAAAGAATGGAAAACTGCAGAGCTGAATGCCGCGGCGGCCACCAAAAAGATGAATACAAAGTCTATTTCGCCCATTATTGTCTACAATTTTTATTTAGTTCGGTGAGTACGAAGAAGCATTGTCAGGTGATGACGTTGATTCAGCGCACGAACAGTGCGATATTCTTCCCAGTATTGTCAACATATTATCAACAAAACTTAAGAGAAGCGCATGCCCTCCACTCTTTTTGACAAAATTTGGACCACACATGTCGTTACCGACAGAGGGGACGAGTCTCTCCTGTACGTGGACCGTGTCCTCCTGCAGGAAAACTCATTCCATGCGTTCGACAAGATTCGGCGTGAAGGACGGACGGTTCGTAACCCGAACCAGGCGTTTGGGTTCTCAGATCACTACGTACCGACACGAAATAGAGAGCTAGGAATCGATGGTATCCGGGACCCCGAGATCCGGAACATGGTCGAGCTGATCACATCAGACACCGCAACATATGGGATCGAACTGTTTGGTCTGGGCCATGACTACCAGGGGATATTGCACGTCGTCGGGCCCGAGTTTGGTATCACTCAGCCCGGTCTCGTGATTGCTGGAGCGGATTCCCACACGTCGACACACGGAGCGCTTGGCGCCTACGCATTCGGTATCGGCTCTTCCGAGGTCGCACACGTGCTGGCCACCCAGACGCTCTGGAGGTCAAAGCCAAAGACACTCCGAGTAACGATCTCGGGCGAGAGGCAGGTGGGCGTGTCTAGTAAGGACCTGGTCCTGTTTTTAATCAAAACGATCGGTAGCGGTGGGGCCGTCGGCTACGCCGTCGAATACCACGGCGACACGATCGACGAGCTGTCGGTAGAGGCCAGAATGACCGTCTGCAATATGTCCATCGAGGCGGGCGCGAGGGCAGGCCTCATTGCGCCAGACCAAAAGGTGTTCGACTACATTCAGGGGAAGCCAATGGCGCCTACCGGGTCGCAGTGGGGTCAGGCTCTTGACTACTGGCGGACCCTCAAAACAGAGCCAGGATCAGTCTTTGACCGGGAGGTGCAGATAGAGGCGTCAGAGATTGCTCCACAGGTTACCTGGGGTACAAATCCGGAGATGGTTGCCGATGTCACGGGGAGCGTCCCCGACCCGGTCATGGAGCAGGACCCAGAACGGAAGAGTCGGATGATAAGAGCCCTCGAGTACATGGGCCTGCACGCAAATCAGGCGATACAGTCTATCTCCCTTGACCGCGTATTCATTGGGTCCTGTACGAACAGTCGGATTGAGGACCTGAGGATCGCCGCGCAGGTCATGAAGGGACAGACGTGCCGAATCCCGACGATGATTGTTCCGGGCTCAGAGCAGGTAAAACGGGCCGCCGAGTCCGAGGGTCTGCACGAGATTTTTCAACTGGCCGGGGCCGAGTGGCTCGCCCCGGGGTGCTCAATGTGTGTAGGTATCAATGGCGACATGCTCGCGAGCGGCGAGCGCGCCGCATCTACCTCGAATCGAAATTTCGAGGGCAGACAAGGACAAGGTGGTCGAACACACCTCGTCAGTCCGGCCATGGCGGCCGCGGCCTCGATCACGGGCCAGTTCGAGAACATCAGCTCCTATGCGGAGGCACGCTCATGGAGCCTCTAATTCAACTGAACGCGATTG
>CACBSE010000041.1 GCA_902541775.1 uncultured Litorivicinus sp.
TGAGTTCGTCGCCACCATCTCCCGTCAACGCAACAGATATATTTGAGTCCGCCATATTCTTCGCAAGTAAATCGAAATAAATTAAACTTGGATCTGAACAATAATAAGACGGTCTTTTGTACAGATTTTGCAAATAACCCACGGAAATTTTATCTGGAAGTGATACCTGAGTAATTGTTTTATTGAAGTATTCTGCCGTTTTTCTCGCTGTCAAAGAATCTTGGCAAGGTCTTTCAGCAAAACCTGAAAAAGTAAAAAGTTCCAGCCGCTTTAAGAGGTCCAGTTCACTCAGAGTTTGTAATAATAACGTTGAGTCAACCCCGCCTGATAAACATAATGCCGTATCCTGACTCTCACCCCGAGAGCCCGTCGCATGCAAAAGGACAGACCTTTTAAGCAAATTTTTCAGGGTCGACTGATATTCGATCACAATAGTTAGAAAAATCCGCGTTAGGTATGCCGTGACCAATATTCCTGAAGTCAATACGTTGATCTGGCGTAAAACGATCACCAGCCTCTAGAGCTTCAATCCATGATGAAACTATAAGAAAGTTATCGTTGACGAGACTATGCAGAGGCTTCTGGAAAAACCCATCTCGGAAGATTTCGATAACGTTCTCCTTCAAATCTAACCTACAAGCAGCGAAGCTACCTACAATATTATGGTAGAGCCTACGACATCTAAAACAATCGCAAATATGAGCCAAAAGTTGAGTATCACTCATAAAACTGTCACATGTTTGAGCATTTATTTGATCCCAGTTGTAGATACTTCCGTTATATACAAAAACATAATCGTCTGTTATCACGGGCTGTGAATCAATAGAGCCATTGATATTCAGCCTAGCATGAGCAACCGAAAATGGCATTTTGTTTACAAAACCATCAGCCATTCTGACTGGTGAGGTACCTCTACTGGCTATTTTATTAATCAAGGCTTTATCATTGAAGCCAGTCTCGCCGACGCGCAGATAGAATCCACACACTAGATTGAATCCAACCAAATGACATTAGGCTGCATATTTCTTTCGAAACTAGCGTAGATTTCGGTGAAAATTTGGTGTCGGACCGAGCAAATAATATAATCGAACTCTTCGAAGACAGGGTCAACTGCGATATCGACGTCTACACGGCCCAAAGTTGATTTGAAATCGTTGACGCTAGCTTGATCGACAAATATCACCGGATCGTAAATGGCTACCCTGTAATCATTAGACATATCGCATATGATTTTTAATACCCCTGAATTACGTAGATCAGGTGTGTCTGGTTTAAAAGCGACGCCTAAAAATAGACAGCTGCTACCGCAAGGAACTATTGACCTTAACGTTAACCCCTTTAGCTCAACGTATGTTTCATTTTGTTGCCTCGCGGTACTCACAACGGAGTGAGGCGCGTTATATTTTCTGGCGAAATGCAATAAATAGTACGGATCAACTCCGATACAGTGACCACCTACTAGTCCGGCATGGAATGGTAAAAAATTCCATTTGGTGCAGGCTAGTTTTAAAACCTCTTGGAAGTCTATGTTGGCTTTCTTGAACAATAAGTCTAATTCGTTCATTAGAGCAATATTTACATCTCGCTGGGTGTTTTCTATTACTTTCGCAGCTTCAGCAGCCTCTATTGATGATGCTGGATGTAGATTACAGCTTAAAAATGACGAATAGACTTTCTTTACTAATGCACAAGATTCGTGGCTACACCCAGATACAATTTTATCCACAGTATGAACATCATGAAATTTGTCACCTGGATTAATTCGTTCGGGGCTATATCCCACCTGTAAGTCGTCCCTATTTCCTCGTTTTTTTGCTTGTGACGTCAGTTCACGGGTAAGTCCAGGAAATACAGTTGACTCAACAATAACTAATCCATTGGCATTGCACTTCTCCACTGCTAGCTCGATGGCGGTCCTGAGAGAGGTTAAATCGGGTATTTTATTATCATCAATGGGCGTCGGTACCGTAATGATAAAAACATCGACATCACACACATCGTCTGTATTGCTGGATATCGATGAACCAAGTTCTGGTGCCAAACTTACCACCTCCTTCGTGCGATCAAATCCCGCTTTTAGCTCTGATATTCGAGACTCATCAATATCAAACCCAAATGCATGTACGCCTTTTTCTAGAGCCGCGTTCAAAAGTGGTAACCCAATATAGCCCAGACCAACAATTGCAATTTTACCTTCAAACATTCAGCAATCACCTGTCCATTGTTTTTGAAGGTCCCTAAAGCTCTTCCAAAATTTAGAACCACCAGCAGCATGCCCCTGCCAGACCTCTGGTATGAATGGAATTGATTTAAATCCATCCCCAAGTATCTCTTTTAGACTCTTAAAATCGACATCTCCGTCACCAATCATCAAACCCTCTGCGTTTGGCGCGGCAGCGTCTGCCACATGCATGTACTCTACTTTACCTTTGATAGCGTCGACAAAATCAGTAAATTTGATCTGCATATGCATCGCGGCCAAATACGAGTGTGAGACGTCCAAACAGACGGCACACCCCAAGGCATCGCATAGTTCAACTATTGATCGTGTATCGACAAACAAATTGTGAAATGCTTGACCACCGAAGTGCCAGGGAAAAGGAGGCATGGTTTGAGGAAGAAAATTTACACCGTCCAACTCCAATTCAGACATTGAAATCAGCAATTTATCGACTCTTTCCCGAACGTCGGAGTCCACAAGAAATCCATCAGCAGACATTCCGCCGATATTACATACAAAAGGAATATCTCTATCTTGATCGAACTGGTCTGCAAGCAGTTTTGCCTTAATGAGTGCCGCATTAACGTACTTCACTGACTGGCAACGGTAAGCTTCATCTGAACTACACAAGTCAATTATATGATCGTGGTCAAACTGTTCTGGACAGTGCGCCGAACACCACAGACCACTAGTTAATTCGCCCCACTGAGGAACCTCACGATCCAAGTCGCTACACGAGAAATGGAATTCCACAAAATCGATCTCTCGATCAGTTATTAGAGATTCGAAATCATGAAATCTAACTGGAATACCGATGGGTTGTTCGAAATTGAGTCTTAATTCAGAACCACTAGAGGCTTTCACAATATCATCGCTAAATAATTTATCACCATCACTCTTCGCTACAGCTAATTTAACACCGATCAATGAATCTAACTGGTCTGGCTCCAGACCACCACCTGGACTACGTAGCATAAGATCATCCCGTGTAAGAACCTGGCCTTTCTGCATTTTTTTATTAACGTAGATGCATTTGCCTAAAGATTCTCGATTCAACACTTCGCCTTGAGATAGTCGTCTGAATTTTGGGCCTTGTATCGCCACTTCTACATCCCTTATTTCACTAACCATTTTAGCGAATTCTTCAGGTAATAGACTTGCTTTGTGATCCGCACCCTCCATCGTTTTGTCGACAGTTAAGTGTTTCTCTATGACTTTTGCACCCATTGCGACAGCTGCCACGGCAACATGCCACCCTCTCTCATGCCCAGAATATCCAACCAATCGGCCAGACTTTTCTTTTATGTAGTTCATATAATTTAGATTAATATCCGAAAAAGGGGCGGGATATGTTGAATTACAGTGCATTAAAATTACACCGGGATAGTATCCATCTGTTACTTGGATCAAACGCTGGACTTCCTCATCAGTTCGCATTCCTGTAGAGATTATTAACGGTTTTTGAGTGCGCATAACCCGTTCTAAAAGTACAGAATTGTTTGAATCAGCAGATGCTATTTTTATTGTAGGGAACCCTAAATTTTCGAGCACATTAACACTGACTGAATCCCAAGGAGTGCACATAACGTCGATGCCAACGGAATCGGCATAGCGTTTTAATATAGCAAGTTCGTTCGACTGCAAGGAATATTTTTGTAAAAGATTGACGGTGTATTCCACCGATAATTCGGACGCTTCGCCCTGAAGTGTCGCCTCGGTATAGATATCTTTCATAGACCGCAACTGAAATTTAACACAATCCGCCCCGGCTTTGACTGCGTAATCAATTAGTGTCTTGGCCAATTCCAGCGATCCATTATGATTATTACCGATCTCAGCTATGATGTATGTTTTCGATTGTAGAGCAATTAACTTAGAGCCAATCCATGTGTCTTGGGGACGCTCCGCCATAACTGAAACCAGCACATTTTCAGAATCGACGACTGGTACGCATTTTAGTTGGACCATTTGCTCACTTCGTTGGTACTGTGCAAGATTATCGTGAGACACTCGGATCACGTCGCGGTTCATGATGGACGCAATAGACAGCGTATTAGTCCCATCCGAAGCGTCCATTAGGCCTCGTCGCAAGTCTCCGTCAGAGACTCCGCCTAATAAGACATTATTGGTGTCGACAACAAAAACCATCCCCTGCTTGTTAAAGTTCATCTTTGCGATAAGGCCATTAACATCTGCAGATACATCGATCGAAAAAAATGACGGTGGGAAAATTCTCATCAACAACCCTCTATGACGACGCCAATAAAATCTCAAATAACTCTCTAAATACACCCTCGCCGCCACGAGTTTTCAACAAATAATAACCCTTATTTCTGAGAGTATAATGACAGTCGGCTGTTACCACTGGATGCCCAACGAGCTCTAAAGCCGACGAATCATTTATGTCATTTCCAATATATAAAACTTTGGCTCTATGAACCCCCATTTCAGCACAAAGCTCTAGAGTCGCCTTACCCTTGTCTTTCACTCCAGTCAGTGTTTTGACGCTTAATTTTTGACCTCTAACTTGGACCACCGGATTAGTTTCCGAGGACATTATAACTATCGGGATACCAATTTTCTTGATTTCAGCGATACCAAGCCCATCCGCCCGTGACACTCTAACGGCTTCTTTCCCATCTTGACTAATATAAGCACAGTTGTTGGTCATAACGCCGTCAAAATCAGAGATGATTAATTCGGGAATTGGTATGCATCTTGTACCATTTCCTAGTTGACTGAGAATACGTGCCATGTCCAAGTCATCCTGGCTATCGATCTCCAACTCAGAAGACGAAATAATGTGCGGTAAAACTCTTTCGCCAAAACGATTACCAGTTTTTCCAAACTTTGCGGTATCTATAAACGTAAAGGCGCCCGTCTCTAAATATTCGATCTCGAGATCCTGCCTTCTTTGCCTCTGTGAGCTTGGATCATGATTAGTACCTCTCAGAAAACCCTCTGGACCTTGCTTCCAAAGAAACTTGTGTACAACTGTTGCTGAGAAAATTGTGTCGACCATGGGAGTCGATACGAACTTTTCATAAGCAATTTTCAAGTCAGCTGATGAGATAAAAGGACTAGTGCATTGAACAAGACAAAGAACTTTTGGCGGCGCTGACAATGTTTGCAAAAAATGAGTTAACGCGGATTCTGTAGACGCCGAATCACTCGCCAACTCGACCGGTCGTCGAATTACTGTAAATCCGTGACTTCGTACTACGGCAAAAATTTCATCATCGTCTGTTGACACATAAATCTTGTCACGCTCGACTATTCCTGACCCTAAGCACGCAAAACAAGCACGAAGAATAAGAGGTTGTCCGTCGATTAATTGCAGATTTTTTCTCGGAATACTCTTTGAACCACCTCGCGCAGGGATAATAAACACCATCTCACTCATAAAACGAACTCATCCATATTGAGATAGCAGCCGGGTTGAATCACATAGCACTATAAAACTTAAAACAAATAATTTATGAATGGTGCAACCACAAACCCAATAAAGCCGCACTTGCAGCCGCAAGACTGCGAACCCGATATACCTATCAATTTCCAATAACTGCCCTACCCAAGATACCTTGGCGTCCAGAGGACCTGCCGGTGAGACCCGTATTGCGAGTCTGGCTGGGATAATTAGCTCACCTTTTCATCCTGTCATTTATTTTGTAGCATCCACCCGGACTCCAAGGACGTTAATTACCACCATAAGACCAGCAAGGATATACAACACTCGCGAGAGAATAATGTCCGTTAACGTACCATTTATCAAACCAAGAGCTACAAGGACGACCAATAAGCCCGCGAAAACTTTGCCATCAAGGGTATCGAGACTGACCAACTTGCAAAGATAGAAGATAAACGTCCCAAAAATCACCAGACCAATTGCCCCATACTCAGCCATAACATGAAGAAATTGTTGATGAGGGTTATCTGTAATAACACTGTCTGGGTTTGAACCTTGGGATGAGAGCACATCAGCATATGCCAACTCAAATGACCCTGCACCTACCCCTAAAACTGGGTTATCTCTGATAATCACCAATGTGTTACTCCAGAATTCAAGGCGTTGTAATGACGAGCTCAAAGACTCATCAATCGCAGATTGTCCCTGAAAAAATACCGCTATAATATGGTTTACGCCAAGACTAATCTCTGGGGTATCCGGTGCTATCAATGTAAGACAAATTAATATTGAGCACACTAGAAGGATATAAATCATATAGTCTCGAATAAAAAAAATTACTAAGAGACAAGAAAATATAATCAAAGATATATAACCGCTTACACCGGTACCAACAAAAATAAGATTGATAAAAAATCCTAGGCCGATAAAAAGAAAATATTTATAAATCTCGTCACCCGCTCGATACGCTTCATCGGCATGAATCAGCATAGTATAAAAACAGAATGAGAATAAAACCCCTTGTATAGAATGATTCTGCAAAATATTCCATGCACTACGCCCCCAAAATTCGGAAGTTTCCGAGAAATACATCCCAAAAGATAGCAAGCAAAAAATTGAACAACATGCAACGATACTCAAGTGAATCACTTGGGCATTTTCTAATTCCCGAAAAGCGACGAATGCGATCGGTATAAGCAGAATTTTTCTCCAGCCCCAATTCGAATCTAGAGCCTCCGCAAAGCCTGTCTCAGACCATGATATTGACAGCAAAAACCAAAAAAATAAGGAAATAATGCAGATCCCCAACGGTGTTTTGAAGAATTCTTTAAGATTTCTTCGATAATTTTTGGACCCGATTACAATAAAAATAAGTATGTGTTCGATTAAATTTGAAATCGCATAACCACGGGTCATAAAAAATAAATCTGCAATTACAAGAAATTGAAGTAACCATCGGTTAGGATATTCATAATTCCACAAAAAAGATACGACTTCCTTAATTTTAAGAGTTTGAAGTGTTCGCAAAAAAGTAATTTTACCGATCATAACAATAAATTATTTTAGAAATCCTTGATTTATACTGTTTTAATTTTAAGAACTCAAGGTATGTTGAATCCCAACATTCTCGAC
>CACBSE010000042.1 GCA_902541775.1 uncultured Litorivicinus sp.
CTCGTCTGCACATTGGTGTGTATCGGGCTGGGACTACCTCTTGGAATATTGATGGCTCGATCAAACAGGGCGCAGGGTCTAATCACTCCTGTTTTGGATGTTATGCAGACGATCCCGAGTTTTGTGTATTTGATTCCAGTGGTAATGCTCCTTGGGATAGGGAAAGTTCCAGGGCTCATTGCGATCGTTATTTATGCAATTCCACCGATGATTCGACTGACAAATCTCGGAATCCGATTAGTGGATACTGAGGTCCTCGAGGCCGCTGAGGCATTCGGCTCAAATCCTTGGCAGAAGCTTATCAAGGTCCAGATACCACTGGCACTGCCCAATATTTTTGCGGGAGTGAATCAAACCATCATGATGGCTCTTGCGATGGTAGTGATAGCGTCTTTGATCGGAGTGACTGGCTTGGGTCAACCGGTTCTAAAAGCCATTTCCAACCAATACTTGGCAATGGGCTTGTTTAACGGGATGGCCATTGTTGCTCTCGCCATCATCTTCGATCGAATTAGCCAAAGTTACGGTAATCGTCTGCAGAGCCATCGGGAAGGGCTCGACAAATAGAATGGAAACCAAGATCGAAATCAAACAGCTGTTCAAAATATTCGGCAGTAATCCCCTATCGATGTTGGAAAATGTTTGCCATGGAATGACAAAGGATCAATTGAATGAGCAGCACAAGCATGTTCTTGGGTTAAGCAACATCAATTTAAAAATTCCAGCGGAGGGTATTCAGGTAGTAATGGGCCTTTCAGGCTCTGGTAAATCGACACTGATTCGTCATATCAATCGATTGATCGAGCCGACCACTGGCGAAGTGTGGATTGATGGCGAGAATGTCCTTGAGATGAACGACAAAACGTTGAGAGAGTTTCGTCGTAATCGCGCATCGATGGTCTTTCAGAAATTTGCACTACTTCCGCACCGGACCGTGATGGAGAACACGATTTACGGTCTTGAGATCCAGGGCATGGGTGAGAAAGAGGCTGAGAAACAGGCTTCAATTGCTTCTCCATGAGTGCGCGTAAAATTTTTAAAGCCTTCATCTATTCCCTTTCGAAAATCGCGCAAATCCCTGCGTCCTAATTCGGGGAACTCAAAAAACCAATCCATTACTTCCTCAATTATGAAAAGGCCCCACTAGACAGTGGGGCTGGTCTCCAATATTTGACCTACAGCGATTTTTTGATCTTTGCCTTGGCATCCTCAGAAACCCAGGTCGACCAAGTCGCCTCTTCGTTCAACAAAAATTCTAAAGCTGCTTCTTCACCTGGCGCTTGATTAGAATCCATATAAACGAGGTATTTATTCAGCATGTTCGAGTCAAAAGACCTCTTTCCGACATAAGCGGCAACCTCGGGGGCACGCTTAGCGAAATCCACCTGAGCCAACGAGACTACCTCAGACACAGTCCACTTACTGCGTTTTGGATTATCGCACTCTTCAACCGGTTTCACGATACAATTGTCCCAGTTGTCTTTGTCGAACCCCGAATTGAAATCCACTAACTTCAAATCATACTTAGCCGCAAAAACCGTAGGGGCCCAATAATACCCCAGCCAGTTCTCGCCGCGCTCACTCGCCTTCGCGATTGATCCATCCAAACCAGCACCCGAGCCCGTATCAATGAGCTTCCAACCCTTCGCTTCCATGTCAAACGCACGGAATAAGTTATTAGTTGATAACTGACATCCCCAACCCGATGGGCAGGTGTGCAACCCACCTTTTGACGGATCCTCAGGGTGTGGGAACAAATCAGGCCTAGCGATCACATCGTCGATTGTTTTAAGTTCGGGATGTGCTTGCGCTGCTGCTGCGCTCATCATCCAGCCCTCACCAGCACCTGTAATTGGCGCTGGATTAAGTTTTACGAGTCGCTTTTCAGCAACGGCTGCATCGATCACGACCGCTGCCGCATTCGCCCATAGCTCTGATGCAATATGCGGCGACCCTTTCTCAGTCATTGAAGTGATTTGCGGCATGGTGCCAGCAGTTAGATATTCAACTTCACACCCATACCCTTCTTTCATTATCAAGCCGTCAAGACGTGCCAGAAATTCTCCACTCGCCCAGTTCATCTCACCAATCACGACTTTTCCGCAATCAGCTGCAAACGTTTGCGCACCTGACAGCAAGGCACCTGCCGTCAGTGCTGCAGTAATCAGCTGTTTCATATAACCCCCAAAGGTTTTTTCAATTTTTCTTCAAATTATGTTTCACCTACGAAACATTTTTAAATTTTACAGAATTGCATGCGCTTTAACAAATGTTATCAAAAACAGACATTTAGGGATTTTTTAAAATTAATTTTCTTTAGATTCGTAAGAAAATTACTTTGACGTCAAAATTTAAGTTGTGAAATATATGATGCATCCATAGCGAACTCGACACACAATCCAGACTTAAGCACAGGGAGTGACAGACGAGCGTGCAGGAACACAATCTAGAAACAGAAGTGTTGGTTGCTTTACGCCGGATCGTGCAGGCAATCGATCAGCACTCAAGTCGCCTTGGTAAAGAGTTCGGTCTTACAACACCGCAGTTGCTGGTCCTGCAAACAGTCGCGAATACGCAAGAACAACCGATCCGGGCGATTAGTGCGGAAGTCAATCTATCGCAAGCGACCGTCACCTCGATCGTTGACCGCTTAGAACGACGGGGGCTTCTTGAGAGGCAACGGTCGGGGACTGATCGTCGCAAAGTGTTTTTGGTCATCACAGACGCCGGCAAAGAACTGCTCATCAAAGCGCCAAAGCCGCTACAAGAGAACTTTCTGCATTGCTTTGAGCGCCTACGTGAGTGGGAGCAGCATCAGCTCGTCTTTGTCCTCAAACAAGTCGCCGAAATGATGGGGGCTCGCCACATCGACGCCGCACCGCTATTGGACACAGGCGAAGTTACCCGCGGCCACCTGACGCCAGAAATGCAGCCTGATTCGGAGCTAGCTGACCCAGTTGGTAGTCAATAAACGCCTTTTTTAGCTCACCTTGGGTTGATAACACAAAGGGTCCGTGACGTGCGATTGACTCATTCAATGGTGGTGATGACAAAAGAAGACCACGTCCCTCACCCTGAATTGTCACCCCACCATCACCAGTAAGGACTGCTAAATCGCCGTCGATAACCGCCTCCCCGGCGATTGTTAATTGACCTTCGAAACAAAATAGGATGGTCGTTTCGCCATCAGTCAACGGAATCTTTGTCTGACCCCCATGCGGCGCAATATCCACCAACAGGACAGGCAAATGCGTCTGCGCAGGACCTGTCTGCCCAAATAGTTCACCGGCAACCAATCGATACCCTACACCGTCTTCTTCGAATTCAGTGATCTCTGATGCTGGAATGTCCTGATAGCCGGGATCTGCCATCTGCAGTCGCTGAGGAAGGTTCAACCAAATCTGAAAACCCCATAGACTGCCATCCGTCTGCTCTGGCATTTCAGAATGCAAAATCCCACGGCCCGCCGTCATCCATTGCACTGCACCATCCTCTAGAAGACCCGCGTTACCATTGGAATCCCGATGCCGCATCTTGCCCTTCAACATGTATGTAATTGTTTCAAAGCCGCGATGCGGATGTGGTGGAAATCCAGCCACATATCCAGACGGATCATCGTTTCGAAAGTCGTCGAACATCAGAAACGGATCCACGTAATCGGCACCGGCCAAACCAATTACGCGCCGTATCTCAACACCAGCTCCATCTGAAACTCGCTGCCCATTGATGACTCGTGCAATTGAACGCATGACTCTTTCCTTTTTTTTGTTTGACCTTACTTTAAAGGCTAAATTAGTTTTTCAAAGTGCTTCGCGGCTATCGAGTTCGATCCGTATTGGCACGAGCGCTAAGGAATCGCGATGCCCCAACTGACCTGTGTCGATCCCAATGAACAAGCCATTAACGTGGCATTTGAACCTGGGGAAACCATTCTTCAAGCCACACATCGAGCGGGAGTTGACGGCATTCTGGCGGAATGTGGCGGAGGCTGCTCTTGCGCGACTTGCCATGTCATTTTAACCTCAGATTGGGAAGGAACGCTCGATGCGCCAAGTCTACAAGAGGCCGACATGCTTTCATTCGCAGTCGACTCAACACCTCAGTCACGCCTTGCCTGTCAGGTACAACTCAATGGCCAACACGACGGGCTGACGCTCGCAGTCGCGAAACGCCAGTATTGATGAACATCGGGATTGTCGGGGCTGGTCAGGCCGCTTGTACCTTGATCGCGGAGCTAGTCCGTGGACAGTTTTCTGGGAAGATACTTGTCTTTAACGGCGAATCGTATCGGCCATACCAGCGTCCCCCATTATCGAAAACCTGGTTACACAACCCCACCGATAGCGAATTAATTCGCTTGCTCCCGGAACCGATCGAAACCCATGCGTCGCTTGAGTGGATACAAGACCACGTGGTCTCGATCGAACCGGATCAAGGGGTGATCGCCGGCAAGCATGGTCGCCGTACAGTGGACCATATCGTCCTGGCCACGGGCACGCGGGCAAAGACACTGGCTATCGACGGACTTCCCGCGGATAAAGTGCATGTCATCCGAACACTGAGTGATACGATTCACTTACATGAAGCACTCGATGCAGCATACAATATTGTCATTATCGGCGCCGGGTTTTTGGCGTTTGAGCTGGCTTCCAGCCTCGAACATCCAGAGCGCACAATCCGAGTATTGGCCAAAGGGATTCGCGCGCTTCCAAAAATCTCTGTCAAAGCAGCAGACCGTCTTCTCGAGGAAACACCCGCCTCAGTCCGCGTTGGTGTCACAATCGAACGGTATGACCAAGACAGCACTTCACTTATCACTAATCATGGGCCTGTTCCAGCAGACCTGGTCATTGTCGCCATTGGCGCCGAACCGAATACCGAACTCGCAATCGCATGCGGCCTCGGGACATCCGAAGGAATCCCAACAGATCCTTTGATGCAGACAACACATCCACGTGTTTCAGCGATCGGCGAAGTCAGCCTGCATACACAACCGCATCTCAATAAGGTGATGCGGATCGAATCAATCTCTGAAGCCAATGACTCAGCCAGTACGCTCGCAAAACGGTTACTCGGCGCCCCCGAACCCTTTAAGGCGACACCGTGGTTCTGGTCCGATCAAGGCAAGTTAAAATTACAAATCGCAGGCCTTGCTGCGCGCAATGACGAGGAAACTTGCCTCATCGACACCCAAACAGAACGCGTGGTCATTCGCCATAATGGTGACCATGTCACGGCAATCGAGGCTGCAAATGCAGCCAAAGAATTCATGGCGGCTCGCCGCCTATTCGAACAAGGATCGATCAGTCATAAGGCGCTACTGCAAGCAGGTTCAGTTTTCAGTCTGCTTCAGTCATCCAGATCTTGAAGCTCACCAGGCATTTGCTTGGTCGACGAGACACCCAAGGTTTTCAATTGCTTAGCGCGACGAACCAAATTGCCGCGACCCATGGACAACCGTTGCCCTGCTTTTTCAAATGCTTCCTGTGATCGACGGATTTTATCGCCCACATCTTGGAAGCTTTCCGCAAATAGCACAAATTGGTCGTAGAGTTTGCCTCCCAAATCCGCGATTTGACGCGTATTCCGATTTTGGTGCTCAATCCTCCACACATGCTCTACGGTGCGTAACAAAGCGAGTAAGGTGGATGGAGATGCAATCACAACGCCCTGAGCAAGTGCATCGGTAAAGAGCTGTGGCTGGGTCTCAAAGGCAGCAGAAAATGCCGGCTCAACAGGGACAAACATGATGACAAAATCAACGGTCGTAATGCCCGGAAGCCCTGAATAATTTTTACCTGATAAGCCTCTCACGTGGGTCTTCAGTGAATTGGCATGCGCTTTCAGGGCATCCAATCGCTCAGTCTCATCCACAGCTGACATGGCCCGCTCGTAGTCTTTCAAAGATAACTTCGCATCAACAATTAAACACTTGTCATCAGGCAACGAAACGACAACGTCAGGCTGTAAGCGGGAGCCCTCTTCATCAGTGAAGCTTTGCTGACGCGAATACTCATGACCCTCACGAAGACCCGATGCACTCAGCACCTGATCCAAAATCAACTCACCCCAGTTACCTGCGGTTTTATTCTCACCTTTCAGCGCACGAGTCAGGTTGATCGCATCCTCAGACATTTTTTGATTCAATGCTTTCAGTGACACGATTTCCTGACGAAGCGATACCCGATCACGCGTCTCATTTTCATAGACTTCGTTCATACGCTTTTTGAATGCATCCAATTCTGTGGCCAACGGTTTTAAGAGTTGTGTCAGCGAATCGCTGTGCTGTGAGGTCAATTCTTTGGAGCGCTCATTCAATAAGCGCTGAGACAGCGCTTCGAACTCGGCTTTCATCAGCGCCGTTTTCTGATCAATCTCGGTATGGGCCTCAGAACGCGCTAGAAGCACAGCCAATTCAGCCTTCGCCGCCAACCAGAGTTTTGCGAAGTAAGCCGCCAATACAGCCCCCGCAATCGCAATCGGTGCCAATACCCAAGTGATTTCCATGTCTCAGATCTCCTCCACCTCCGGTATAATGACATCCCGAAACCAACCTCACCACCGGAGTCTTGATGTCAGATCGTGAAGACAACTTATTTCAAACTACGTTTAGCAGTATCGGTGGGTTTCGTTTTGATGAAAACGTCGCACAAGTCTTTCCCGACATGATTCGCCGAAGTGTGCCTGGCTACGGCCATGTCGTTGGATCAAGCGGACTGATTGCCAAACGCTATGCACAACCCAATACAGTGATCTACGATCTGGGATGTTCACTGGGAGCCACAACCCTTGCAATCGCTGATCAGGTGACAACACCCAGCTGTCGAATCGTCGCTGTCGATAATTCGAAAGCCATGCTCGCCCAAGCACAATCCAGTCTAACCGACCGCTTAGTTGAGCCTCTACCGATCGAGTGGGTGCATGGTGATATTTCGACCATGGTATTCGAGCCATGCTCAGTTGTCGCAATGAACTTCACATTACAATTTATCGAGCAAGACAAACGCGAGCAATTATTAAGCGACATCCATCGCGCACTGTGTCCCGGTGGCGCGCTTATCCTGGCGGAAAAAGTCGTGCAAGAGGATATAAAATCGCAAGACACCCTCAATGCGCTGCATTTGGACTTCAAACGCGCGAATGGCTACTCCGAACTGGAAATCTCTGGCAAACGCCAGGCGATCGAAAATGTCCTGATCCCTGAAACAGCAAACACTCACAT
>CACBSE010000043.1 GCA_902541775.1 uncultured Litorivicinus sp.
GCGAGGCACAGGTGTCAAAAGACGGAGTCATGTCGGGTAAAAGCCTCGCACTTGGCTTTAATATGCTTCGGTCTAACGATTTAATCTGGTCTTATGTGGTGAATAATTACCTTAAAGGGAAAACACCACCGCCATTTGACCTTCTCTACTGGAATTCGGACCCAACCAATCTCCCTGCAACAATGTACAACACCTACATCCGTGAAATGTACGTGAATAACAGTCTTTCACAGCCGGGTGGATTCACTTGTTGCGACAAGCCAGTTGAATTAAACAAAGTAAAAACACCGATGTATTTCCTCTCCACAATTGAAGACCACATTGCACCATGGAAAACAACATTTTTAGGAACGGATCTTGTCGGCGGAGATGTCGAGTTTGTGCTCGGTGGATCGGGTCATATTGCAGGTGTCATCAATCCACCTGCGAAAAATAAACGGAATTTCTGGACTGATGGTGAGATGGGACAAGGTGCTGATCATTGGCTGGAAACAGCAACAGATCATCCAGGATCTTGGTGGAATCATTGGTATCAGTGGCTCGATCAACACAATTCGAAACAAGTGCCAGCACGTCAAATTGGGACGAACAAAGAGTTCAAGGAAATTGTTCCTGCTCCTGGTGACTACGTCCGGGTCCGTCTGTAACAGAACGCGTAAGCCTAAAAAAATTGGGCTGATCTAGTAGGCGGGTTTTTTATTGACCGCACGAATTACTTGTTCAAAGACTTTGCCATTTCGACAGTATTTGTCTTCACAAAACTCAACGTCTATTCACTAACCTGAGTCCACGACGATGCCTGCTTTTTCGCGAGCTCAGCCATTTTCTCTTGATATTTCTTAAGGATTTTTTATAGCCTTCTATAACCTTGGGTATTGATTCGCATTATCAAACAGCACGTGCTTCTTCTAGCGCATTAGCCATCATTTCTATTGAAAGCTGTATTTGTTCTTCGCCTAATGATTCAAGCATTGAGCGCTGCAGCTCAAGTAAATCTGTCATTGGCTACATGGTCTTTTCAAATGCATCCAGGTTCATCATCGACTGCATTGATTTCGACATTTTTTCATTTTGCTGCAGCGATTGGTCGAACATGATTTAGTCCTCCTAAAGCGCATGCATTGCAATAACTTAAAATTACGTTGCGATGCACAAAAATTCGAGTCGATGATTGCAGGCAACGGTCGTAAACCAAACACCACCAGTAAAAACGCTTCTGCTAGAATTCTCGACGATTGGAATTGAGGATAAAAAGACAATGACACCCCTTTGGATTCCCACACCCGAACGCGTTGCCCAAGCCGGCATCACCGACTTGATGGCACACTTCAACGCCAAACTTGGACGATCAATTCACGACTACCAAGGTCTGCATAAATTGAGTGTTCACGAGCCAGAATCTTTTTGGGACGGAGTCTGGGAGCATGCAGATCTGATCGGTACTCGTTGCCCTCCGACGCTCACAGACAGAGGCGCGATGCCAGGTGCTAAGTTTTATCCGAATTCGACTTTAAACTTCGCAGAAAACTGTCTCGCTCATGATGCAGATGACTGCCAGATTGCAGTGATTTCATACACTGAAACTGGTACCCGTAAGGTATTGACTTGGGGTGAGCTGCGACAATGTGTGGCGAATCTTAGAAATACGTTACAGTCCCTCGGGATTGGAAAACACGATGTGGTCGCTGGATTCGTCAGCAATGGGCAAGAAAGCGTCATTGCGTCTCTTGCCACGCTGTCTCTTGGTGCAATTTGGACAAGTTGCTCGCCCGACTTCGGTGTGCAGGGAGTCCTCGACCGCTTCGGACAAACGAAGCCGAAAGCACTAGTCGCCGCAAATACAACTCAATACAACAACAAAACGATCGACTTAACAGACCGCGTGAATGGGTTGCTCGTAGAGCTGCTCTCTGTGACCTCAGCAATTATCTTTGATGGGCCATGTCCTGATGCAAAGGCAGGTGAAATTTCTCGACCAGGTTGCAAAGTAATTGCGTATGATGATGCGGTCTCAGGCAATCACGCACTCGCATTCGAACAAACTCCATTCAATCATCCTGGTTTTATTCTCTACAGCTCCGGAACGACTGGTGTTCCGAAATGCATTGTGCACAGCCAGGGCGGGGCCCTGATCCAATTGGTGAAAGAGCACCGGTATCATGTCGATATCCATCCCTTCGATCGAGTGTTTTATTACACGACCTGTGGTTGGATGATGTGGAATTGGTTGCTCGCTTCATTGGCCTCCAAAGCAACCATCGTGACTTATGATGGATCGCCGTTTGTCCGAGGTGCTAAAACACTATGGGAGCTATGTGACCACGATGATTGGCACGTCTTTGGAACCAGCGCCAAATTCATCGCCGCAATCGAGAAACACGATTACAAGCCCGCCGAGCAACACGCACTGAAGTCACTCAAAGTGATCCTATCGACCGGATCACCACTCGCACATGAATCATTCGAGTATGTGTATCGAGAGATTAAAGCGGACCTGCTACTCGGCTCGATATCCGGCGGAACCGATATCGTCTCTTGTTTTTGCCTCTCATGCCCCATCCAGCCCGTTTATCGCGGAGAGCTTCAGTGTGCTGGGCTTGGTCTGGATGTCGACGTCGTTGACGAATCAGGGCAACCAGTAAAAGGAGAAAAAGGGGAGCTCGTCTGTCGCCGCCCTTTTCCTGTGATGCCTATTGAATTTTTCGGTGATACCGATGGCAGTAAATATCGAGCAGCCTACTTTGAGCGCTTCGACGGGATGTGGGCACATGGCGACTTTGCAGAACAAACCGACCATGGCGGTTTCGTTATTTATGGCCGCGCTGATGCCACACTCAATCCAGGTGGTGTACGTATTGGAACAGCAGAAATTTATCGTCAGGTGGAGGCGATTCCTGAGGTTCTCGAGTCGCTCGCAATTGGGCAATCAGTCAACGATGATGTCCGTGTCGTGTTATTCGTTGTGTTACGCGAAGGGCTTGACCTGGATGATGACTTAAGACAACAGATCAAAATGCAAATCATGAACAACACAACCGCTCGCCACGTGCCCAAAGTGATTGCCCAGGTTCCTGACCTCCCACGTACAGTAAGTGGTAAGATCGTAGAATTGGCCGTGCGTGATGTCATACACGGAGACATTGTTAAAAATATTGAGGCGTTAGCGAATCCAGATGCATTGGACTATTTCAAAGATCACCCAGACGTTCGCCTGTAAAATTATTACGGGGCTTGTCACAGTTATTCTTTCCATGACGGCGACCGCCAATCCCACCGATGTTCGGGTGCTCGTCGACGTGTCAGGTTCCATGAAGAAAGCAGATCCAAAATCCGTTCGAGGGCCGGCAACCGCGCTACTTGCCGCTCTATTACCCGATCAATCTCAAGGAGGCATTTGGCTGTTTGGATCTGATGTCCGCGAACTCGTTCCCTATGGCCCGGTGGACGCACGCTGGGATGCACTCAGACAGCCGATCGAGGCTTCCATTGGCTCAACTGATCGATTCACTCATATGGAAAGTGCGCTTCGCAAAGGAATCGCGGCCAGGGGTGATCAAACCACAGGAGCTTGCCATGTCATTCTGATCACCGACGGAATCGTTGACGTCAAAGGGGGCAAAGATGCTTCAAACGCCTCGAGAGATCGCATCCTGAAGACTGTGCTGCCCAACGCGACTGATCGGAACTGCCGCATTCATACCATCGCCCTTTCTGATCAAGCGGATCTCCCCCTTCTTCGGCAAATGGCAATTCAAACCGGAGGTCTCTTTACGCTACTCAATCAGCCAGGTGACTTGATCCCCGTTATGCTGGATGCGCTTGAGCTCGCGCTACGCTCGCAACAGTTACCAATTCGTAATCAAGAAATTCAAATTGATTCAGACGTTCGTCAGGTTCGGCTCATCCGGCTCGGTAGCGAACAACCAATTGCACTTCGTTCAAAAGAGCAAATCATCGACGCAAGCCAACAAAACGATAACCTAAGCTACTATAACGGTGCAGGTTACCAGACACTGATTTGGTCAAATCCCACACCTGGACGCTACACGCTCACGGAGCAATTTGGTCCAAGCGATCGGATTTTGATCGATTCTGATGTTCGACTCGATCTCGCCGAGTTGCCACCGACAATCAGTGCCGATCAGACCCTCGGTCTAAGTGCATCGATCACACGAAAAGGAAATAGGATCGATACAGACACCCGTCAATATTTTGTTGCGTTTGGTGCCAACGTGGATCCGTTGAGATCGGAAGGACAGGTCCTTGCGATACAAATCGATAGCCCCGCAGTTGGACGCTCTATCCTAACTGTACAAAGTTTCGATGCGTTGTATGAGCGGCAGGTGCAGCGGGCATTCGAAGTCTTAGCAGCACGCCCTGCAATGGAAATCGGTAGTGAAATTTCCCAAGGAGTCGGTCAAGTTGCATCCACAATTGCTACACAACAAGCCAATCCAGCAGTTACCAAAAGTGAAGCCGACCGCTCTGTTGTCGAGACTATGACGACGATTCTTCCCGAGACTGTAACCAAACAGCTACCCGAGGAAATGCGTCAATGGCCGCTGTGGCAATTGATCGTTAGTGCTCTGGGTGCAATGGCAGTTGTTGCTTTGATCATTGGACTTGTGTTGCGGCCAAAAATACATTCAGTGGAATAATGCATGTTTGACCCAATCTTTGGGCCAGGGAATTTTGTCCGCGCGCTCGCGGTCTGTGGTCTTCCGATTGAGCTTCTCAACCCAGTTTTGTTGAAGCAAAAACCGCGAGCCGATGTATTTGAAGTCTCCGGTGCGATGTTTCTGATCGAATTTCTCTTGGTTGTTGTCGGCCAGTATTACGGGACACCACAACTCTTGTTGTCGTAGCATGTGCAGATGTTAATTAACTTCATTGGCGATATTCATGGATATGCATCTGAGCTCAAGCAATTACTCGCTAGACTCGGCTACACACGCTCTGCGTCAGATGGCTGGACTCGAGGGGACGGTCAACTAGTTTTCCTGGGGGACCTGATTGATCGCGGTCCAGAACAAAAAGAGACGGTCGAGATTGTCCGTGAGCTATGCGACCTCGGACATGCAATGTGTCTGGCTGGCAATCATGAGTTCAATGCTGTTGGGTTTGTGACAGAGCGCATAGATGAGCCAGGCCAATACGTCCGAAGTCGTACCGAAAACCATATCCGTCAACACCAGGATTTTCTCGATGCCTACGCAAATGATGCCAATGGCTATCGAGAAACACTCGACTGGTTCACAACACTGCCTTTATGGTTCGACAATGGCCAGGCGCGTGCGGTCCATGCGTGCTGGAATATCGAGGCACAATCTGACCTCTCGTCACTTCTCACGGAGACACGGAGCCCGATTAACCGATCTTTCTACGAACAAACGGGTATAACAGGCTCCAGACCCTGGGAGGCGCGTGAAACGCTTCTTAATGGGCTTGAGGCGCGACTACCTGATGACATCTCATTTGAAGATTACTACGGCATCAAGCGTCGGCGGATTCGAGTCAATTGGTGGGCGCCCGAACAAATAACCTTTCGTGAAGCGGCGGTAATCGACGACAACCAGCGACATATTATTCCAGATCTACCAATACCCAATGGATCACCGAATTATGAGGGGCCTCTCTGCTTCTTTGGTCATTACTGGATGCGTGGGATACCAAGAATCCAACATCCACAAGCCGTCTGTTTGGATTACAGCGTTGCTTTGGATGACGGAGCGCTCTGTGCTTATCAATTCCATGGTGAACGAGTGGCTGACCGAGAGCATTTAGTTTGGGTCAATCGATCATGACAGTTTGGTGTCAATTTAATGAACAAAGATCACCAATAATTTAGTCATATTTGGTCTTTACACTCGACAAAAACCGAGAAGCTTTAAGAGTGTCAGATCTGGTTGTCATTCAGGCCGAGCGAGCATCAGTAACCAATTCAACGTAGACAGCAGCCTTTACCTTTTCCAAACGCCAACAATTTCACAACCCATCGGGAAGTCCCCACGCCACAGGCAATCTCAGAGATTTTTAGAATTACGTGGTCAAACAAGCCTTTCGGCCAGTACCAAAAGAATGACCTCAACAACACGTAGTACCTCCAGAAATTGCATTACAGCAACTCGAGGCTGCCAGCGATTATTCAATCATTTGGCTTGGACATGCAGCAATTATTTTTCAACTAGTTGGTCGACAGATTGTTTTGGATCCGTATTTAGCAGATCTAACAAGCCCATTGAGCTTCGCTGGGCCTCAACGATTCGTCCAGCTCCCCCAGGTATTACACTGACCTCGGTCACATCGATACCTTGGTGATCTCACACCCGCTACGATCATCTGTGCTGGCATACCCTGAAGTATCTGCCGAAGCGCATGATAGGTGAGGTGATACATCCGATAGGTCTCGCTCCCTGATTTAAAAAACGGGGATTTAAAAACATGACTGAACTTAGCTGGCACCATGCATCGCACGAAGGCGATAGCACCTCCTGCCATCCACCACTCAAGACGCGGTGTATCCGATGCGAAGACATCGCTATGGGCGGCGTTCTTGTTCGGATATCGCAGTTTCAAAGTGCACTTCGGTGGCGATTCAGCGATGGGATCTCTGTTCGGACAGACTGGCCCCTAATACGGCCCAAGTGATCTGATGTTAAGTGGGATCTGTGCTTATGCGCCGCGCAAGCTACTCCGTTCGGCGCATGCGTCACCAGGAGAAGCGGTGGAGATGGGCAAGGCCATCAAAGCAAAGTCGCTTCGGGGAACGCATCGGGGAACGATCGAGTATTCACAGGAAAATACATTTGAGCCAGCACACCGATTGTGCAAAGCGACGTTCAACGCCGGCTACCAAGACAAAGCAATTGTGCGGCCTCCGGTCGAAGAGACCGTTGCACTTTATGTTTTGAAACAGACGTCAAGTTAGAGGTGACGGACACCTGAATGCCCGACAGCCAATCGGTGATCAATTAGTCGATCAACTTCAATGTCTTAACTGACATTTTGCCATTACGGCCCTCTGCCAAGTCAAATTCGACACGTTGGTTGTCCTCCAACCTCTCAATTCCATTCTCCTTCACAGCTGTCACGTGCACGAATGCATCATCACCACCTGCATCAGGAACAATAAACCCGAAACCCTTGGTTTCGTTAAACCATT
>CACBSE010000044.1 GCA_902541775.1 uncultured Litorivicinus sp.
ATTCCGCATCACTTTTTCAATCGACTTTGACCACCCAGTTGTCGATCAAGGCGAATGCAAAACTGTGGTTGATATTGATGAGGCCTCATTCATCCGTGAGGTTAGTCGTGCCAGAACCTTCGGGTTTATGCGTGACCTTGATTATCTGAAAGCAAACAACTTGGCTCGCGGCGGTTCAATGGCGAATGCCATCGTCGTCGGTGAGGATCGCATATTGAATGATGATGGTTTACGACAAAATGATGAGTTCGTAAAACATAAGGTCCTCGACGCACTGGGGGATTTGTATTTAGCTGGTCGGCCAATTATTGGCCACTATTCAGGCAACCGGAGCGGACACGCGTTGAACAATAAATTGCTCCGTCAGTTATTTGCAGACCCGAGCAATTATGAGGTCGTTACGTTTGATCGGGCGGCTGATTGCCCGATACCCGTGCAGCCAATTGCTGAAAATGACCTTTAAGCTCCTCATCCACCAGTGTTTCCGCAAATTCTTGAATCGATGAGCCCGCTTTGATGTTGGGCTGTATGGTTTTGGTGACCGCCGTCTTTTGTTCATGATGTTGAGGTCTGACTCGACATTTAATTCTGCGAATACCGCGAAACAGCGGATCGTTCCGTAGCGCGTCGATGAGACTACACTCCTCGAAGCGTAGTCGGGTAGCTAAACCTGCTTGAGCGACATATAAAGTCAGTAGTCCGGAATTGAGATCTCCCGTTGCGACCTCATGTCTAAGGTCAGACGGTAAAAGGGATTCAATGATTTGGGCGCGTTTAGCCTGAATCGATGCTTCAAGCTGAAGTGTCTCGAGGTGACTCCCTGATCGATTGATCAAAGTTCTCAGGCTTTTTAGCTGTCCGGGGTCACGCAATTCGCTACAATACCTTTTGGTAATACTACAGAGACGTTAGGATACGCATGTTAGGGACATTTGTCCGAAGGATCTTCGGCTCCAAAAATGACCGGGAAGTCAAACGGATGCTGAAGGCGGTCACGGCGATCAATCAGCAAGAATCCACCCTCGAATCCCTAAGCAATGACGAACTCGCATCGAAGCGCGAGGAATTTCGTGGACGGCTCAATGCTGGAGAAACGCTGAACCAAATCCTTCCAGATGCTTTTGCGGTCTGTCGAGAAGTAAGTAAGCGAACGCTCGGCTTAAGGCATTTTGATGTGCAGATGGTCGGTGGTATGACCCTCCATGAGGGTCGAATTTCTGAAATGCGGACTGGCGAAGGAAAGACGCTGGTTGCGACCTTGCCTGCCTATCTCAATGCGATTGACGGGAAGGGTGTTCATGTCGTGACTGTGAACGAATACCTTGCCAACCGAGATGCCAACTGGATGCGTCCACTATACGAGGGGCTTGGACTCATCGTTGGGGTGATAGGCTCCGGACAAAACCCGGAAGAAAAACGTGAAGCCTATGGCGCTGATATTACCTACGGTACGAATAACGAGTTCGGATTTGATTATCTAAGAGACAACATGGCCTTTTCGCCAGAGGGCCGAGTGCAGCGGGAGTTGTCGTTCGCGATCGTGGACGAAGTGGATTCAATTTTAATTGATGAAGCACGAACACCATTGATCATTTCAGGGCCAGCGGATGATCACTCAGAGCGCTATCAAGCGATTAATGCCATTATCCCAAAGCTCACCGAAGCAAAAATGTCAGAAGATGGCGAAGGGTTCGAAGTTGAAGGGCATTACCTACTCGATGAGAAAAACCGCTCGGTTGAATTGACAGAGCTGGGTCACGAACTGATCGAAGCGGAGCTTGCCGCAATGGGCCTTCTTGAGGTGGGCGATAGTCTCTACAACCCTGTAAATCTCGCGTTGTTCCACCATGTCAACGCCGGATTGCGTGCGCACACGTTATTTCAGAGAAACGTGCATTACATCATTCAAGATGGCCAGGTGGTGATTGTTGACGAACACACCGGGCGGACCATGCCAGGTCGTCGCTGGTCAGAAGGTCTGCACCAGGCGGTTGAGGCGAAAGAGAGTGTGGATATTCAGCCTGAGAGCCAAACGCTGGCCTCAACCACATTTCAGAATTACTTCCGTTTGTATGATCGTCTGTCGGGCATGACTGGGACTGCCGATACTGAGGCGTATGAATTCAGACAGATTTATGGTTTGGATGTTGTGGTGATTCCAACCAACGTGCCTGTGAAGCGAATCGATTATAACGATTTGGTTTACATGACAATGGAAGAAAAGTTCGAAGCGATCGTGGCTGATGTGATTGCCGAACGTGATAAAGGCCGTCCAGTACTTGTTGGTACGGCTTCTGTTGAAGCGTCTGAATTACTGTCACAGTTCCTCGACAAAGAAGGTATTCAGCACAATGTGCTGAATGCGAAGCAGCATGAGCGAGAGGCTCGTATTATTGCGGAAGCGGGTCGTCCTGGTGCAGTGACGATTGCGACCAATATGGCCGGTCGTGGTACCGATATCGTTCTCGGAGGTAATTGGCAGGCCGACGTCAACATGCTTGACAATCCAATTGAACAAGAGGTCGAGGGGATAAAACGGGTTTGGCAGGAGGAACATGAGAAGGTGTTATCAGCTGGAGGTCTGCATATTATTGGTTCAGAGCGTCATGAGTCACGTCGGATCGATAATCAGTTACGCGGACGTTCCGGTCGTCAGGGCGATCCTGGATCCTCTCGCTTTTTCCTGTCACTTGAAGACGACCTCATGCGCATTTTCGCCTCGCCTAAAATGCGCTCGATCATGCAAAGTCTTGGCATGCAACGCGGTGAAGCCATCGAGCACAAGATGGTGACCAATGCGATCGAGAAGGCACAGAAGAAGGTTGAGAGTCGTAACTTCGATATGCGCAAGCAGCTATTGGATTACGATGATGTCGCCAATGATCAGCGGACGCAAGTCTACGCGCAGCGCAATGAATTAATGGATACGGACGATTTATCGGATCTCGTTGATGCGATTCGTCGAGACGTATTCGCCTCTGTCGTTGCGACCTACATCCCACCCCAAAGCCTGATTGAGCAGTGGGATATTCCGGGTCTGACCGACGAGTTTGCGACGCAGTTTGGCCTCGAGATACCAATTCAAGCGTGGCTCGATGACGATGAGTCGTTGTATGAAGAGACGCTCCTCGAGAAGATCATCGACGAGGCGAGTCGACGTCATGAGGAAAAGATTGGCATTGTCGGCGAAGACACCATGCGTCGGTTTGAGAAGCAGGTTCTTCTTCAGGTGCTTGATAATCAGTGGAAGGATCACTTGGCGGCGATGGATTATTTGCGCCAAGGTATTCACCTTCGCGGTTATGCACAGAAAAATCCGAAGCAGGAATACAAGCGCGAGGCGTTTGAATTGTTTACGTCGATGCTTGATCAAATCAAGCGTGAATCAGTGCGCGTTCTGACCGCGGTGCAAGTCCCCACCAAGGAGGAGATTGAGGCACAGGAAGAGGCGCGACGGCAACAAGCGGTTGAGCAGCTGGCTAAAGCCCAAGCGACCCATGATGCTGTGACATCAAAAGAAGATGGTGCTCCTGACGCTGTCCCAGACAAGCCAATGCCCGCAGTCAGTCGCAAAGTTGGGCGAAACGAGCCTTGCCCATGTGGCAGTGGAAAGAAATACAAGCAATGTCATGGTCGCATCGGTTAATGTGCTATCGCTTACTCCGTTGTGCAGCGTGAGAGTCAGATGAAATCGTCAGAAGGTGGGTTGCCAGTCCGTGGCGTTCGATTGGGTGCAGTTCGCGCACCTGTCTATGAGAACAAGGATCGCGATGACCTGTTGCTGATGGCTTTTGACGAAGGGTCTGTCGGTGCATGTGTGACGACAGCCAACCAATTTTGTGCGGCTCCTGTGCATCTTTTGAGAGCGCATTTAGCGTCGACTGCTCATGTTCGCTACTGGCTACTGAACGCCGGAAACGCAAACGCTGGCACAGGCGAGCCTGGGATGGACGCATGTCGTCAAACCATTGCTTCGTTAGCGGCGCTTACCGGAACTTCAAGTGATACCGTGTGGCCATTTTCAACCGGCGTGATTGGTGAACCGCTACCCGTACAGGCGATTTGTGATGCAATCCCGAAAGCCTATGACACCTGTGATTCTTCTGTCGCTGCGTGGGAACGTGCATCACGTGCCATTATGACCACCGACACACATCCAAAATTACGACACATCCAGTGCGAGATTGGTGGCCAAACGGTGACATTGACCGGCATGGCCAAGGGCTCAGGTATGATTCATCCAAATATGGCGACCATGTTTGGTCTGATTGCATCGGATGTTGCGATGACCGCTGAGTGCTTACAAACACTGCTTGGACATGCAGTGAACCACAGTTTTAATTGCGTCACGGTCGATGGCGATACTTCAACAAATGACGCCTGCGCGATTGTTGCGACTCAGATGGCAGGGCACGATACTATTTTTGATCCGGCGAGTCCTGAAGCACAGATATTTGCGAGCGCGTTATCGGCACTGGCAGACGACCTTGCCGAAATGTTGGCGCGCGATGGCGAAGGTGCAACCAAATTTGTTCGGGTGATCTGTGAGGCTGCCAGCAGTGACCAAGATGCGCATGCCATTGCAAATACAGTGGCGCTGTCGCCCTTGGTGAAAACAGCGTTAGCCGCGTCGGATCCGAATTGGGGTCGGATTGTCGCAGCTGTCGGACGGGCGCCAATTTTGCAGATTGCGATCGATCGTGTGAACGTGTGGATTAACGACGTACAGATCGTCGAAAACGGTGGTCGTCATCCCAAGTACACGGAACAAGCAGGTCAGGCGGCAATGAATCCTGTTGATATCGACATTCGGATTTCGATGGGTGTTGGATCAGGGTATTGTCGAGTGATGACCTGCGATCTCACCAAAGAGTATGTTCGGATCAATGCCGAATACCGAACCTGAAATCCAGGTTGCCTGTGCGCTGATCTGGCGTGATGGACAAATCCTTCTCTCAAAACGTCATCAAAGTGCGTATCAAGGTGGTCTCTGGGAATTTCCTGGCGGAAAGTTTGAAACTGACGAAGACCCAAAAGCTTGTCTAAACCGGGAGCTTGAAGAGGAGCTTGGGATTCGCTTGCAAGATGCAGAGTTTATGTTTCAAATCCCATGGGATTATGGTGATAAAGCAATCCGCCTCTGGGTGTATGAAGTGTTTGTCTTTGAAGGCGAACCTCGAGGTCTTGAGGGTCAAGCGGTGCAATGGTTTTCTGCAGACGCTGTCAAGGCACTTCAATTTCCAAAAGCGAATGATGCGATCGTTCGTGCGATCGGTCTGCCAAGAATGCTGCGTATCTATGATCCGTCACTGATGGTTGAACCAGTGATATGGGGCACACAGACTGAGAATCGGTGTCTCTTGTATTTTCGTGGATTGCCGCCAGGTGTTGAGCTTGAAACTGCCATTGATGCTGCGCTCAGTTGCGGACATCAGGTGATTCTGACGCTGGATCAGCTTCTTTGTTTTCGATTCGGATGTGGTGTGCATTTGCGAAAAACTGATCGTGTATCCGATGCGCGTGGTCAATTGGAGCAACTCAATGAACCCTGGCCAATCACTGCGGGGATCCGTCACGAAAGGGATATCGAAAGACAGCGCATGTGGCCTTCGGATGCGCTTCTAATCTCTCCGGTGCGCGAGACACCAAGCCACGATGATATGCAGCCACTGGGGTGGGAACGCTTTTCAGAACTTGCACGGAAAGTGGGTGTGCCAGCTTATGCGTTAGGCGGTATGACACGAGATGATCAATCCATGGTTACCGAGCATGCCGGTTTTGGGATTGCGGGAATTCGGGGTTTTCAGTGAGTATCGATTTCTGGATCGTTGAATTCGGGAGGGACAGGTTGTCCGGGAATTCGATGTCCCTCATCTGCCCATTCGCCTAAATCAATCAAGCGGCAACGTTCTGAACAAAATGGGCGAAAGGGATTGTCCGCGTGATAAGGCGTTTCTTGTTTGCAGGTCGGGCAAAAGACGATGTGGCCCTTGTCATCAGTCATGACTCAGTTTCTCGTGTAACATTTGGATTTGTTGAGCGAGGGAGTCTAAATCACCAGAGTTATCGATCAAAAAGGTGGCGTGACTCAGTCTTGCTTGCCGCGGAATTTGAGCGTCGATGATGTGCTGAATGGTATTTTTAGACTTTGCATCTCGTTCTGTGCCGCGTTTAAACTGTCCGCTTTCTGGTGCATCAATCACGATGATTCCATCGAGTATAGCGTGCTGATTGGTCTCGATTAAAAGTGGTGAGCACAAAATTCGATATGGCGACCCTGCTTGTTGATCGAGCCATTGATTGACGGCATTGCGAACCAACGGATGGATGATCGCTTCAACCGTCTTTTTCAGTCCAGCGGATTGATACATATCTGACCGTAAGCGCGCACGATCCAAACATCCGTCTTGAAAGTATTCTGATCCAATTGCGGTCTCTAATTGTAAAGCCCCGGAAGTCCCTTGAGCGATGACATCACGTGCCAGTTGGTCGGTATCAAGGGTTTCGATACCGAGCGCAGCGAATTGCTCGAGTACTGTACTCTTGCCAGAAGCAATACCGCCTGTGAGTCCGTAGACAGGTGTTTTCAAATCGATCTCCTTTGCTAAAGGATGACTTTTAGGTACCAACAACACAAGGTGGAAATAGCCGGATGTTGAGTTATATCCCCTCTTGCAAAAAGCGAGACCGCTCCCACCCATTGAAGATGGATCAGTTAACGGTGTTGTATAACGATAAATGCCCGGTGTGTTCGTTCGAGATCGAACACTATCGGGTATTGTGCATGAAGCACGGCATTGATCTTGCGTTTGAAAAAATCTCTGAGAATGGACCAATGCTCCAGGCCTCAGGATTGTCAGTCAATGATGCTAAGAAGCGACTTCATGTTCGTATCCCAGGTGGGCAAGTGAAGGTAGGTGTCGACGCATTTCTCGCACTCTGGGCACAAATGCCAATTTACAAATTTCTCGGGCGTCTGGTTTCAATTC
>CACBSE010000045.1 GCA_902541775.1 uncultured Litorivicinus sp.
AGGATCACCTCGTCAGCCCATTCGATGACACTCTCGATCGCAGGACGGATTTTATTGGCTTCGTTGAAGGCGATGATGTAGCAGCTGACTTTTGACACAGGCGTCATCTTTTGGCTGTTTTGAATGTGGTACCGAAGGGGGGACTCGAACCCCCAAGCCAGCAAAGGCAACGGATTTTGAATCCGTCGTGTCTACCAGTTCCACCACTTCGGCAACGGGAGGCGAATACTAAACAAAGAGGACCTCGTTGTCATCTGCTTTCCAAGGTTACCGTGAAATGTTGTCCCTATCGAAGTCATCTAACCTGCGTAAAAATCAATATTTGTAATATATAAGTGATTTTTTAATAATTTTTTTATCATATAAATATGATAACAATTTATAAATTTATTACCTAAAGGTAATTTTTATGAATTCGGAAGAGCGTTTCAATGCGAAAGTGCATTTAGACTCCATCCTTGAGCGTTGGCGGTTATTGCCAACGAGACATAGGTCTAGCCGTGGATGGGTGCGGGCGATTCGAGAGGCTTTGGGGATGACTACGACGCAACTGAGTTCAAGGCTCGGTGTATCACAGTCGAGAGTTGTTGCCATGGAAGTAGCTGAGCAGACAGGATCATTGACCATTAAAAATCTGGCGAGAGCAGCTAACGCACTTGATTGTGAATTGGTTTACGCTCTCGTTCCGAGGCATCCGCTCCAAGCGATGATTGAATAACGTGTGAAACAGAAAGCGTTCAGCTCAATCGCAGCCATTTCTCACTCGATGATGCTCGAAGATCAAGCAGGCACTGATGCGACGACAGCGGTAAAACTTGAACAATTGATTCAGAAAATGACGATAAGCGCACGCTCGGATATTTGGGAAGGGGAATAACGAACACTTATCACCAGTCGTTAGATTTTGTCAGGTCCTAACGCCTTGCCAATTTTTTCAAACTCCCTAGACTCCGGGCTTTTGGATATGAGGTTGCTTTTGAAAAGACAGGACTTTACATACCTGCTACCGGAAGATTTGATTGCGAGTGCACCTTTGGAGAATCGCACAGACAGTCGACTGATGGTGATTGATCCGTCACAACCGATTATGCACAAGCACGTCTCCGATCTACCTTCGATGATCCAGTCAGGTGATGTTGTCGTCGTAAACAATACGCGCGTATTTCCGGCTCGGTTATTTGGTGCAAAAGCATCTGGCGGTCGAATTGAGGTTATGATTGAGAGGCTGTTGTCGGATAATCAGGTACGCGCCTTTGTCAAAGCATCGAAGTCACCCAAAGAAGGTGCTGTGTTATCGATGGATGGCGGGTTTGAACTGACGATTACGGGTCGAGATGGTGATCTATTTTTGCTCGAATCAGACCCTGTGATCCGCATATTGGATATGGCTGAGGCGCATGGGCACATCCCATTACCGCCGTATATCAAGCGAGAGGATACCGACGCGGATAGGCAGCGGTATCAGACGGTATTTGCGAAAGATGCAGGGGCAGTTGCAGCGCCCACTGCTGGCCTTCACATGGACAAATCATTAATCGAAGCAATCAAGTCGCAAGGTGCGATCTGGTGTGAGGTGACCCTGCATGTTGGAGCCGGCACATTTTACCCCGTCCGCGTTGACGATCTGAGTGAACATGAAATGCACGGTGAGTGGTACAACATTTCAGCTGATGTTGTAGAGATCATTCAAGCTGCGAAAGCAGAAGGGCGCCGCGTGATCGCGATTGGAACGACTACGATGCGATGCCTGGAAGGCTCAGCAGCAGCTAATGGTGGTCAAATCCGCGCAGGCTCGGATGAAACCTCGATATTTATTACGCCTGGCTATCAATTCAATGTTGTTGACATTCTATTTACTAATTTCCATTTACCTGAATCGACACTTTTGATGTTGGTCTCCGCGTTTGGTGGGTTTGATCGCTTAATGACTGCTTATCATGAAGCGGTTCGTGAGCGGTATCGATTCTTTAGTTACGGTGATGCCTGTGTAATCACGCGAGATCCAGAGGCTAGCCATGCGTCCTGAATGCCATATGACTTTTATAGTGAAAGCGACCGATGGGCTCGCGCGTCGCGGTGAAATGACATTCCCCCGTGGCACGATTCAAACACCCACGTTCATGCCTGTCGGTACCTATGGCACGGTGAAGGGCGTCACAACAGATCAAGTCAAAGACACTGGCGCTGAGATTCTCTTAGGAAATACGTTCCATTTGATGTTACGGCCGGGTGCCGAACAAGTAGCGAAGCTTGGCGGACTGCATCAGATGATTCACTGGGACCGGCCAATTTTGACGGATTCCGGTGGTTTTCAGGTGTTCAGTCTCGGTAAGATGCGGAAGATCACTGAAGACGGTGTGAAATTCAGAAGTCCTGTCGACGGGTCGGAAGTTTGGTTGGAGCCTGAGCGCTCCATGGATGTCCAGCGCCAACTTGGGTCTGACATTGTCATGATCTTTGATGAATGCACGCCCTACCCAGTCTCTTACGAGGACTCAATGAAATCGATGGAGCTGAGTCTTCGTTGGGCGAAGCGCTCACTCATCGCACATGGTGATTCACCGTCTGCTCTTTTTGGAATTGTCCAGGGTTCGATGTTTTTAGATCAGCGAGATCAAAGTCTCGAATCGCTGGTTGATATGGGCTTTGATGGCTATGCCATTGGTGGCTTGTCAGTGGGTGAGCCAAAAGATGAGATGTTCAAAGTCATGCGTCACACGGCGCCGTTGTTACCTGACAACCAGCCACGCTACGTCATGGGTGTCGGTAAACCAGAGGATCTCGTTGAGGGCGTGCGACGCGGTGTGGATATGTTCGACTGCGTGATGCCAACCCGAAATGCGCGGAACAGCCACTTATTTACCGACACCGGCGTATTGAAACTACGGAATGCGGCGAATCGAACCTATGAAGGTCCGATTGACGAGACCTGCGATTGTTATACCTGTCAGAACTACAGTCGAGCCTATCTCCATCACCTCGACAAATGTGGCGAGATCCTCGGCGCAACACTCAACACGATTCATAACCTCCGGCACTATCAGCTAGTGATGGAAGGATTGAGAGGTGCAATTGAGATGGGGCAACTGAATCAGTTTGTTAGTCAGTTTTACGCAAAACGTGGGATGACTCCATCAAACACTCAAACGATTTCTTAAGTTACCTTTGCTCAGTCGCGTAGTGTTCAGTTAGTAATGAATCTATATGACAGCCACTTGAGCTGTTTCTGCCTGATCTTTTCGTTCGTGAATTAAAATTTACTCAGTGTCGTGACTATCCTGAGAGTTTGTCGTTTGATAGAAAGCTAGGCGAGCAGGATAGAAAGGATTTCTGCTAGATTGAAATGGATTGTCATGAATGAACACCGCTCTTATAGGCCCTCAAAGGTTTTTAACAGTGACTCAAACCCATCTTATGAATCATTGAGGCTAGCCAGGTTGGCTTAGTCTCACGATTTCAACCGTCTAATGGCTGTTTAAAGCTAATCAAGGTTGCCTAAGAGTCTCGCACCCTGTAATTTTACGCCACTTTCAAAACTTCACTGGATAATGTTGATATGATTTCAAGCGCATACGCGAATACGGCGCCCGCTGGTCCGGATCCAATGTTCCAAATTCTGATGTTGGTTGGCTTCATTGCCATCTTCTACTTTTTGCTGTGGCGTCCGCAGCAGAAGCGTGCAAAAGAGCACAAGAACCTGATCGAAAACCTGGCGAAAGGTGATGAGATAGCAACAGGTGGCGGCTTGATGGGCCGGATCACCAAAGTCTCAGATGACGTGATTACGGTTGAAATAGCAAATGGTGTCGAAGTGTTGGTTCAAAAGCCAGCGGTTGCCGTATTGCTCCCGAAGGGTACTTTGAAAGACTCAAACGCATAATTGGATAGGCTGTGATTCAACGCTTCTCAATTTGGAAGACGACAGTCGTGGTCGTTTCTCTCATCCTCGGAACACTCTACGGCTTACCAAACGGTTTTCCCGATGACCCGGCTATACAAATTACGTCAAACCGGTCCACAGAGCTTCTTAGCGAGCTCGATGTCATTCGGGCCGAGGACGCACTGAGAGAAGCAGAGATTGCAACGATTGCCAGTGATTTCGACGGTTCTCAAGTGCTAATTCGCTTTGATTCGGTTGAAACTCAGATCAAAGCAAAAAGGGTGATTCAATCAGCACTCGGTTCTGATTTTATTGTCGCTTTAAACCTTGCGCCGACGACACCTGAGTGGCTGCAGTCAATTGGCGCGAATCCAATGAAGCTGGGCCTCGATCTTCGTGGTGGCGTGCATTTTTTAATGGAAGTGGATCTTGAAGCTGCGGTGTCACAGCGACTTGATGCATACGCATCTGAAATTAAGCAGACGCTGCGTCAAGAACGCATTCGTTTCCGTTCGGTGGATGTGAGGCCTGGCGGTGAAGTTGAGATTCGTTTCTTAAACGCTGAAACGCGTGCGCAGGGCATTGAGCGTATTCGCACCGAATATTCAGGTGCATTTGCGTATCGTGAAGTAGATCGTGATGGCGCTGCCTTTGTCAGTCTTCTGCTGGCGGAGGATGAGCAGGCAAACATCGAAGACTATGCGGTCAGCCAAAACTTAACCACGCTTCGAAACCGTGTGAACGAACTTGGTGTGTCTGAGCCGCTCGTTCAGCGTCAGGGTCGAAACCGCATTGTTGTCGAGCTTCCAGGTGTCCAGGACACCGCGACCGCAAAGCGAGTGCTGGGCGCGACAGCGAACCTTGAGTTCAGGCTTGAAGCGCTCCCTGATACGCCAGTTCGCGAGACACAACAATTCAAGTTCCGCGCGAATGACCGGGTCGCTCAACTTGAACGCGATATCATCACAACGGGTAATTCTGTGAGTGATGCGCGTTCAAGTTTTGACGAAAACGGCATGCCTCAGGTTAATATCAACTTGGACGCATCCGGTGGTCGCCGGATGGCTGATGTTACCAAAACGTCTGTCGGTCGTCGGATGGCTGTGATTTTTATTGAGTCGCGAATGCGTAACGAGATCGATCGTCAAACAGGTGAAAGCACGCAGATTCGTTACAAAGAGCAGGGCATCATTTCGTTGGCAACGATTCAGGCAGTCCTCGGCAATCAATTCCGGATTACGGGTCTTGATAATGCGCGGGAATCGTCTGAGTTAGCTTTACTGTTGCGGGCGGGCGCGCTTGCAGCACCAATTTATTTCGTGGAAGAGCGAACTATCGGACCGAGTCTCGGCGCTGAAAACATTGAGCGAGGCTTGAACTCGGTCATCATTGGATTTGTATTGGTCATGTGCTTCATGATCGCGTTTTATAAAGGATTCGGTGTCATCGCGAACCTTGCGCTAGCGATTAATCTGGTTTTGCTGGTTGCTATCATGAGTTTATTTCAGGCTGTGCTCACGCTTCCCGGTATAGCGGGTATCGTGTTGACTGTTGGGATGGCAGTCGATGCCAACGTCCTGATTTTCTCACGCATTCGTGAGGAGCGGATGCGAGGTCTTGTCGACCCACAAGCGATCCGCATTGGTTTCGAGCGCGCGTTTGTCACAATTCTTGATTCGAACATCACCACTTTGCTCGTTGCCATCATCCTTGCGGGAATTGGCTCTGGTCCGGTGAAAGGTTTTGCGATCACTTTGGCTATTGGTATCTGCACCTCACTCTTTACCGCAACGTTGGTGACTCGCTTAACGGTTGAGAGCCTCTTTAGTCATCGGCATTTACCGAAGTGGGCCTTGTAGTCATGCGCATGAAAACGCCTTCGATTAATTTCATGATGGGTCGCAAAATAGCGGGTTTGATATCAATCGGAGCTGTGATCGGATCAGTCACGCTACTTGCGTTGATTGGCTTGAGCTTTGGGCTTGATTTCACCGGTGGTTCGCTGGTAGAGCTTGAATTTGCAACAGAGCCTGCCCTCGAGACAGTTCGGGAAACCCTAGTGACTGCGGGATTTCCGGATGCAGTTGTGCAGGCGTTTGGTGCGCCGACCGATGTGTTGATTCGTCTTGCTCAGGATAATGCACCCAAAGCAGGAGATGATGTCTTTGCAGCACTTCAGGCGGCTGGGTTTGAGGTCGAACTGTTGCGATCTGAGTTTGTGGGTTCAGCTGTCGGTGAAGAGCTTAGAGAGCAAGGTGGACTAGGTCTGTTGCTCGCACTTGGTGTTGTGATGCTCTACGTCGCGTTCCGTTTCCAGTTTAAGTTCTCTGTGGGTGCGGTGGTTGCTTTGATTCACGATGTGTTGATTGTTCTGGGGATCTTCGCATTGTTTGGGCTCGACTTTGACCTGACCGTGTTGGCTGCTGTTCTCGCGGTGATTGGTTATTCACTGAACGATTCAATCGTTGTGTCAGACCGGATTCGTGAAAATTTCCGGATCATGCGCACCAACGATCCACTGAAGGTCATAAACGACTCAATCAACCAAACGCTAAGCCGGACATTAGCGACATCGATGACGACCTTGCTTGTCTTGTTGGCGTTACTGTTCTTGGGTGGCGAGCTGATTCATAACTTTGCGCTCGCCTTAACCATCGGTGTGGCAGTGGGAACGTATTCGTCGATTTACGTGGTGACAGGTGTGCTCCTCATGATGAATATTTCCCGAGACGACCTCTTGGTTCCCGAGAAAGAGCAAGAGATCGACGATCGTCCTTGATCGTTGATTCATACAGCTCACTTGGGCTTTTTTTAAATTATTTGGTCGATCTGTTCAAACGAATCCGGTGTAAAAAACAGAGTCTCCTTGTCGGTAAAAAAGCCGGATGACACGCTGAAATTTCTACCTTTTTGGGTGTTTAGGCTTAGAAAGTCTCCTGAGCACTCAACTTAAGGGCTGCAGAAAC
>CACBSE010000046.1 GCA_902541775.1 uncultured Litorivicinus sp.
CGGTCACCTCTTCCGGAATCAACAACAATTGAAGGTTGGGTCGATTCTCGGCCAAAACCACGCCATTTCGGTCTATAATCAGGCCGCGTGCAGGTCCAACGGGTAGCGTTTGTAATCGGTTTGCTTCGGACGCCGTTTGAAATCGCTCTGTTTCAACCAATTGAAGCCATATAAGTCTCGCCAAGAGTAGCGACAGAAGAAGTACACCACCCAGAGCAGCAACAACAACTCGCGACTGGATAAGATTCTTTTCACGAACACCGGTTGAAAGTTCCAACCCTAACTCCTGTGGTATGGATGTCCTTGCCGGACACTATCAGCTCGATACAGTTGTTCAACAACAACGACTCGGGCCAACGGATGGGGAAAGACCAGTTTAGACAAACTCCATTGACTGTCTGCCCGTTGCCTCATGTCCTCACACCATCCATCTGCACCGCCTATAGCAAAGACCAAAGAACGGCCCGAGAGTTCCCATTGCGTGATTTGGTCTGCTAACTCAGTGGTAGAGTATAGTCGTCCACGTTCGTCCAAGAGGATTAAAAAATCATTGGCTTTCAAGCGGTCCATGAGTTTCTTTTGATGTTCTGCCTGTGCTTCAGGACCGGCTTTCTTCGATGCCGTGATTTCCTCAATCTGAAGTTTGAATTGGTGTCGGAAACGTGGTAGGTATTCGGCGCACGCATCAGAAACCCAAGCTGGCATCTTTTTTCCAATCGTTATCAACCGTATCTCTGCCATTAATGCTGGCTGTCCTCAGCCGCATCTCGGTCGCGACGATCCCAGAGTCTTTCAAGATCGTAGAATTCACGAGTGGGCGGCTGCATGACATGAAGAACCACTGAATCGAAGTCAACCAGTACCCATTCAGCCGCATCAGCACCCTCGCTACCAAGAGCGCCAATGCCATGCTTCAATTTCATTTCCTGAGCTACATGATTGGCAAGAGACTTCACATGACGACTCGATGTTCCACTGGCAATCACCAACCAATCGGTGACAGAGGTCTGCCCTCTCACATCAACAATTCGAATATCCAGGGCCTTCAGATCCTCAAGGGCATCTACGATAGGTTGAGTCAAATCAATTTCTTCAGTCATTCAGTGTCCTGATACAAACGGTGCTGCCTGATATAGTCAGCAATTTTGGGTGGTACGGGAAGTATGGACTCATCTTTTGCAATCAACTCTCGCACAACAGTTGATGAAATTGGCACATCTGGCGTGTCCAAAAACGCAAGCAAACCGCATCCGATTTCGCTCATTTCACAAGGATCATCGGCACATCGATACGTAGATAAGATCTGGGGGATTTCAACGCGCTGATCCGCGCGATTGAGGATACATAAGTGACTGAGCTCAGCGAGTAATTCAGGTCGATACCACTCATCAATGGTGCCGGCTGCATCGGTACCCAAACACAAAACTAGTGATTCACCTGTACCAAACTGTTCTCTGAAGGCACGCAGTGTATCCACCGTATAACTTGGCCCACTGCGATCGAGCTCAATCGCATTGACCACCGTTTGAAACATTCCATCCATCGCTACTTTCAGCATCGCCAACCGATGTTCAGACGATGCGAGGCACGCTCGATGCGGCGGCTGATGGTTGGGTATCACGTGGACAGTTGCATTCGGAAAGGTACGCAACAAGCTCTTCACCATCATGACATGGCCATCATGAACAGGATCAAAAGTTCCGCCGAACAGCACCTGCACTAAGCGCGCACCTGCCCTTCTCCAAAAACGATCCATTTTTGATTAGTTAACCCTTCAAGACCAACCGGACCACGTGCATGAATGCGGTCAGTCGAAATACCGATTTCTGCACCAAGCCCATACTCAAATCCGTCTGCAAAACGAGTCGATGCATTTGCAATGACCGAAGATGAGTCAACTGCCCGCATGAAATAACGCACAGTTCCGTAGTTTGCTGAAATAATAGCATCGGTGTGGTGCGAGCCATACTGATTGATGTGTTTGATAGCTTCATCCACTGATGACACTACCTTAATGGCGACGACAGGGCCGAGGTATTCTTGATACCAATCTTCCTCGGAGGCACTCGATGCTGAAGGCAAGATCGCACAGACACGCTCGCATCCGCGGATCTCAACCTCATACGGTTTAAGCACTGCATCGAGTGCTGGAAGCAATGTCTCGATGACGGCTTCGTGAATCAAAAACGATTCTGCAGCATTGCAAACGCCATAACGATGAGTCTTAGCATTCTCCAGTATTTGAAGAGCATTTTGCTCATCACTTTCTGCGTCGACGTAGACATGACAATTGCCATCTAAGTGCTTAATGACTGGCACTATTGCTTCTTTTGAAATTCGTTCGATCAAACCTTTGCCACCACGAGGAATGATCACATCACACATAGGTTGATCACCCCCAATCATCGCACCAACGAAGTCACGATCTGCGGTTGGTGCAACTTGGACACAAGCCTGAGGCAGACCGACCGCCGTTAAGCCAGTAGCGATACATTGGGCAATTGCTTGGTTGGAGTGAAACGCTTCACTACCGCCTCTTAAAACACACGCGTTACCTGATTTCAAACAGAGAGCGGCTGCATCGATGGTCACGTTCGGACGTGACTCATAAATGATCCCAATCACACCGAGTGGCTGTCGCATGAGTCCGACTTCAATTCCCGATGGACGACGCGTCATACGTGAAACTTCACCGACCGGATCAGGTAAAGCAACGATTTGCTCAACACCCCCAATCATCGCGTCAATACGGGGATTGTTTAACTCCAATCGATCAATCAATGCTTCATCAAGCCCATTATCGCGGCCCGCCTTAAGATCTTTTTGATTCGCTTTGAGAATTTGCGAGCGCGACCCTGCAATTGCATCACGGATCGCCGAAAGTGCTGCATTTTTGGTATTAGTCGAGGCGGTCGCGATGGTTGTTCGCACCGCTTTGGCTTGTTTAGCTATCTGTTGGTAGTTCATGATCGCTCCACTGTAACGCGCCAATTATACAGTGGGTTTTCGTGGGATATCAGGCGTCACGCCCTTGAATTTGTAGTTTCGTGACTTCGACTTCTAATTCAGCAAGTCTCAGTAGTGGGTCACTTATTTCAAAAAAAGACTGCTTCACTTCATTATCAAGTGGCAAAAGTTCAGTCAGCCGCGCACTCACTTCCATGGCGTCGGTGTAATCAATGTCGCTGTATAAGCCCCGCACGGCTGGGTGGACTTGAAGACTCTTCAGCAATTCAACGAGACCGGAATGATCGGTAGGTACTTCAACAGATACTTCCATGGGAATATCCGCTGCATCCGCAAGCCATAAGCCATCTTCGCACTGCCTGGGGTTAAACAGCTGCTGTTTGCGCTCCCCGACAGCCAAAATTCCAAGCAGTCCGTTGCTTAATTGATCAAAATCACAAATCGAGACTTCACAACCGAGATCCGCGAAGCCTTCAGACCTTGACATTGTCACGATGAAGCTTGCACCCTCTCGCATGCATGAACCGACCATGTCCAAGTACCGCGCTTCAAAAATCTGAAGCGGTAGCCGGCCCCCTGGAAACAAAACCAGCGGTAATGGGAAAAGCGGTTTGGTCACAGCAACCTCAGGCCGGATTGATTCATAGATCATGAATCTACTGTGCGGATGTTTCGAAATTTTTCAACGCTCCTGTAAGCGTTCAACCACTCGACTTTGAATCCCAGAAAATCCGCCGTTAGACATAAAAACAACTTGCCCGGTCGTTTGCCCAACTAAGTCACGCTCCAGACTCAATAAATCAGTCATGACACTCGAAGTTCCATCAGATCGCTTAAGTACAGAAGTATCCCACTCAGTTTCACTTGACAAGACCCAAATGACGCGATCAGCACGAGCGGTTGAATCTAAAAGTGCACTGCCGTGAAGACCTGCCTTCATCGTGTTCGAACACAATTCAATCACCGCAATCAACGGCCCGCGCGTCGCATCAGATTCACTGAGTGCATTAAGGGTTGTTTCGATCGCCGTCGGATGATGCGCAAAGTCATCCCAGATCTTCAGATCAGCTGTTTCATACAATAGATTCAGTCGGCGAGCCACGCCTTCAAAAAAAGCAAGCACACTGAATGACTGACTCATCGGTAGATCGATCGCATGCGCCATTGCGACAGCGAGTTCCGCGTTATGTGCATTATGAGTCCCACGCATCGTCCATCGAACGGCCTGATCAAACCTATCACTGATCAATTCATTGGAATTTGCAACGAACTCAATCTCGGTATTCTGTCCAATTCGTCTTTGGCGAGACCAGCAACCGCGAGCCAAGACGCGGTCGATCGCCTCGACCCCGGATCGACTGATCACACAACCAGATCCGGGAACTCGGCGAATTACATGGTGAAATTGCGTCTCTATCGCGGTCAGGTCGGCAAAAATATCGGCGTGATCAAACTCTAGATTGTTGATCCCTAAAATATCGGGGTGGTAGTGCACAAATTTTGATCGCTTGTCAAAAAACGCGGTGTCGTATTCGTCCGCCTCCACGACAAAATATTGGCCACTCCCAAGGCGAGCTGAAACACCAAAATTTCGGGGGACACCACCAATCAAAAATCCTGGATCTAGACCTTGGGACTCCAAAATCCATGCGAGCATGCTGGTGGTCGTAGTTTTCCCATGAGTACCCGAGACTGCAAGTACCGTCATATTTGTCGTCAGTTGGCCCAGCAGCTCGGGACCCGAGACAAACGGGATTTTCCGATCCAAAACAGCTTCAACGACGGGGTTACCGCGCGACATGGCATTCCCAATCACAACCATATCGAGATCATCGGTCAAAACGATTGTATCAAAGCCCTCATGCAGAACAATCCCGGCATCTCGAAGCTGATCTGACATGGGGGGATACACATGCTGATCTGAGCCCGTTACATCCCAACCCTTTTGGCAGCATAGTTGTGCGAGGCCACCCATAAAAGTACCGCAGATTCCGAGGATATGGATTTTCAAAATGCGTTCTCTCTCATTCCTTCAAGGATAGTGTCATTGCGCGCTACAAACAGCAACGAGCGATTTTTTACCATTTCACGATGGCGATTCGTGTGCGTATCGGTTGAAATAGAGGCGGGAGCACCGGACACTTGCCGACTGCAAATGCATCGATTCGATTTATTAACCATCTGAGGACCTTATGAGCTTCAATGATATTCCTGCGGGAAAAGACATCCCAAACGACATCTACGTCGCAATTGAAATCCCATCAAACTCAACGCCAATAAAGTATGAAATCGAAAAAGAATACGATGCCGTATTCGTCGATCGTTTCATGGCAACACCGATGTTCTATCCAGCGAACTACGGTTATGTGCCCAATACGCTTGCAGATGACGGAGATCCGCTCGACGTGTTGGTGGTAACACCTTACCCAGTGCAGCCGGGGTCAATCATTCGTGCGCGTCCAATTGGTATTTTGGATATGAGCGACGAGGCCGGTCACGACTCAAAAGTGCTGGCGGTACCACACGATAAGCTGACGACGCTTTATAGGGATGTGAAAGAGCCTCAAGACTTAGGATCGTTACTTCTCGATCAAATCGCCCACTTCTTCGAAAATTATAAAGATCTCGAAGCGGATAAATGGGTCAAAGTCGATGGCTGGCGTGGATCGGACGCTGCTCGCGACGCTGTGGTTGCCTCTGTCGAAGCAGCTAAAACGTGATCAACCTTGCGCCAACAGTGCACGCAAGTCAGAGATGGCTGCATGCGCTCTGGAGATGTAACTAGCCATCACGAGAGAGTGGTTCGCAAAAACCCCAAATCCAGAGCCATTGAGAATTATCGGAGACCAAACAGCTTGCTGAGTCGCTTCTAATTCGCGAATCACTTGTTTGAGCGACACACGCGCGTTCTTGTTATCGAGAACTGAACCAAAATCTTTTTCGATCGCGCTCAGTATATGTAATAAAGCCCAAGCTGAGCCCCGCGCCTCAAAAAAGATATCGTCAATTTCAAGCCATGGCGTTTTAATCGTCCGTTCTGACACATCCGGCGTCGATTGGCCTGCTGCAGGATCACCCGCTAAATCTGTATTAAATCTCGTTTGCCCAACGCTTGCCGATAATCGTTGGCTCAGGGAACCGAGGCGCGTCTCGACATCAGCCAAATAGTTACGGAGGTTATCTGCGCGTGCGTAGAGTTGTGCGTTCTCCCCCGGTATTGCCAAGCGGTGCCGATATGACTTCAATGACTCGACCGCTTTTAAGTAGCTTGACTCAGCAGATGGGAACCATTTCCTGCTGTCGTAGTTGAGGGCAGGCTCAGCGACGACCAGATCAGCATCCTCAGTCGACTGAGACTGACTACGTGACAAATCTTTACGTAATGCTCGGGCCAGATCTCGCGCCTGAACTAACGTTCCAAATTCCCAGTTCGGCATATTGTCGAGCCAGAGCCCTGGTGGCATTACGTCGTTCGATAGATAGCCACCAGGCTTATCCAGCAACGTTTTGGTGATGAAGATCAAGGTTCCAACGGTGGCGCTACCAATTTTGACCTGATGATCAACAGGTGTCGTCTCTGCC
>CACBSE010000047.1 GCA_902541775.1 uncultured Litorivicinus sp.
CAGGGGACGTCAATAAATAGCGAGCCTGGTGAGGACGTAATTTCGATCGATCCTCCCCAGGCGCAGTTTGTTTTACAACCATCGGTAAGAATGGGCACACCGTTAGCGGTTACTTTTGACCCTGGCGACCAAGGCATTGTCGGAATCGGGATACACGGCATTGGCATAGTAACTGGTGGAGGAGGCTTGAAAGGTGGAGTAGCAGTTTGTGCGGCTATAATCATTGGGTTAATGGGCGAGTTGCATAAACCAAACGGCACTATGTTCACAATAGGAATCATAGCGTTAATGTCCGCCACTGGAAGGAAATTTCCGGTACATCCATTGACTGGCAATGCGTTCAACACGCTCGGAGCCAGACCATAACTACATTTTGTGATAGCTGTCGCAACTACCGCCTTAGGCATTATTTCTTCTCTCCAACAATAAAATCCACGATCGTATTGAAAATGCCCTGCTCGTCGTTCTCGACGTTTTTAACCCTTTTACCGAATCTACTATATTGAATCGCCTCCGAAGTTGCGATCCCGTTTTCGAAATCTTGTTTCTGAAGTAGTTTTCCGCTGGGCCAATAAATATATTGAGGCCCCTCTTTAAGGCCTTGGTTGTAATTCTCTTTCTTATTCAATACTCCCCCACTGCTGTATTCGGTTACTTCGCCATGTAATCTGCCCTCGAAATAATCACATCGTCTTATCAATCTTCCGGCAGCAAATACTGAGCAAACCCCGTGCTGTACGCCATATGCATAATATTGCTCACAAACTAAACTATTCCCTTCAAAGGCTCTCATAACGCCATGTGGCAGCCCGTCGACAAATTCTTGCTCGAAAGTTTTTTCACCCTTGTCAAATCGCTCTAACCGCCCGTGAAGTTTCCCGTATTTATACTCAGCTCGCTGAATTAAAAAATCCTCAGCATCAATAAATTGGATCAGACCGTGCAATCCACTTTCATTCGCTTCTCCACGAACTTTTATTCCTGTATCCGGATCAATGTCTTCAAACGGGAAGATTTCGCTAGCCTGAAAAAACTGGATATCATTAGCATCAGCGTTCTGTTCGGTCAAAATTTGAACCTTTAGCCTTGTGAGATCGCAACTGTAGCCCCTTTAAGCGCTAGGGATCCACTTCCCTTTACTGAAGTTGACGCGCCCTGAACAGCTACGGTTCCTCCACCTTTTACAGTTGCACTCGTCCCCCCGTGAAGTGTGGCTGAAGTACCTCCCTTCAGCGATGCCGAAGTTCCTCCTTGAAGAGATATCTCCCCACTGTTTGCCTTGACTGTTAGCGCGCCCGTTTCTGCAAAAATGGCAACAGATGACCCTGTCTGATTCAATTTTTTCTTGGTTTCTATTGTCAGGTCAGAATCGGCGGAGAGCTCCAGTGCGCCTTTTACTTGGATTACCAGATTCCCTCCCACACTTATTTTACAGTCGCCTTTAACATCTGTGGTCATATTTCCACCAACCTCAGTGTTATAATCTCCGTCAATTTTTAAATTGTACGCACCTTTCGTTTCGCCAGACGCCCAAGGAAATGATCCTCCAACGGTGACTTCCATGCTATTGGAAATAGTCTCTTTTTTTGAACCATTCACAAAAATTTCTGAAACATTATTTTCAATTGCGGATAACTTTTGATATTGATCGGTAAGATTTACTGCTAGTCTATGACTCTTTCCCGACACATATATCGATTGGTCAAGGCTTTGTACCAAGAGATCCTTATTTGAGTGGAGATTCACCAGCTCGTTTTTCGATTTATCACTAAATATCAGCCAGTTCGCATCTCCCGGTTTGCCGTCAAAGCTCTGCGTGCGAATTCCAGATTTGTCTTGGTTCGCAGGAAGAGAAAAAGCGTTGTTCTGCTCAGAGTTATATAAACATCCGACCACTACCGGGCAGTCGACGTCTCCACCTAAGAAATCCACGAGAACCTCCTGGCCTACTCGAGGAATAAATTGGCTACCAAAACCCTTACCTGCCCAAATCTGGGAGACCCTGAGCCAGCAGCTTGACGTTTCATCATTCTTCCCAAATCGATCCCACTTAAATTGGACAAGAATTCTCCCATTTTTATCTGTCCATACCTCTTCTTTCTTTGGACCGACAACGACAGCCATATCTAATCCGGCGGCTTGCGGAAAGATTTCACAATCAGGTAACTGAACTGGCGCATCGATCGGTTGTGCTAATACCTCGTGACGAATTGAATCATTTTCAATCACGCATTGACTATCCAAAACAACCACCTCACCCAAGTCAATACTCCGAGGATGCCCAGACGTTTTAAAACGGGTGCCCGGACTTAATGAGATAGAGTCAGTTGCTAAGCGAACTGTTTCAGTGGCAGCACTCGCTCCTTCTACTAATTTTTTTGCGAGGCCCGCTGCTGTTTTAGAGTCAAGCGGACGAGAATCAAAACGGTACCATTCACCCACGCCCATGCCTTGCTCTTTTTTCTTATCTGTCAAAAAATTTGCTTTTTCCGGATCGTAGGACCGAACACGTACTGTCGCTAGGGTGAGGGTATGCTCTAGTTCAAGAGCACTAAAACTGGTTTCATTCGATCGACCAGAGCCTCCAAAATGCCCCAAAGATAGAGTCGATCCTGATACGGAATTATTTTTGCCGATATATGCCGACTTAGAATCGCAAAGAGTTAGAGTTGACTTAGACCCTGAATGCGAAAAAAAGTACCCAATACCTTCTGACGCTAATAGTCGTTTGATAAAATTAAGATCACTTTCGTCATACTGTACGCAGTATTCTCGCCTGGCTGATGAGCCTTTAAGTTTTGACTTATCTACGGTAACGCCTGACTGACCGAGTACTGCCTCCACAATTTCGACGGTACTCTTGTCTTGATAAATTTTTCTTTGACGGCCGAAGTTTGCATAGGCTAACTTCGGCTCAACGACTAACTCCACAAGCGATCTATCACCCGCCGTATCTCTAAAAAAAATTTCTGTGACAATACCGAAGACTGTTTTTTTCTCTCCCTTGATACCGTGAATTGTGAAGGAACAGTCTTTTGACACGAGAGTCTTCAATGCAGCGACAGCACTGTCCGAGACCGCGACAATGATATTTGCCCTGAATGAGTCACTGAATCTTTCTCTTAAATTTAGTCCAATAACCTGATGATCTTTAAATCCAGATAATTTCAACTGACATGAGATTAAGTTATCGCTCATCTCTCCCTCGTCTCTCAATAGATTTCACTACTAATTCTGCCGACGAACCATCTATTTGGGTAACAATCTCAAAACCGTGAAGCTTTTGCTGGTCAGACTGGGAACTGAGGATTTCCCGAGCTAACTGAGGCGCAACAAAATCAGAAATCAGCTGATCTATGCGTCGCGCTCCAATTTGTGACTGTTTGCATTGACTGGCCACCCATCCCAGAACATCGTCACTCCAAAATAGCTCTGTCGAATGAGATTCTTTCAAACGCTGCTCCAATATTGAAAGCTTTAATGCTGTTATGGATCGAAGTGAAGAATCATTTAGATCGAAATAAGGCAATAACTCGACCCTGCCGACAAATGCGGTCCCAAAATGACTTTCAAACACCGACTGTATACTCTGTACAAATTGTTCATATTTGAAAGCAGAATTAATAGTGGTCTCTCCAGAAATAATAGCTGCCCCGATGTTTGACGTTAGTAATACCACGGTGTTCTTGAAGCTGATCTGTACTCCTTCACTATCCTCAATGATACCTTTATCAAAAACTTGATAAAATAATTCCAGCACATCGGGGTGCGCCTTTTCAATTTCGTCCAGCAGAACAACACTATAGGGTGTTCTCCGAACAGCTTCTGTCAAAATACCACCAGTTCCATACCCTATGTACCCAGGGGGGGCTCCTTTCAAGAGCGCAACCGAATGCGGTTCTTGAAATTCAGACAGATTTACTGTTATCACCCGTTCAGAGTCGGAAAAAAGAATCTCAGCTACTGCATGAGCTGTCTCTGTTTTCCCCACTCCACTCGACCCCGCCAGCATAAACACACCGAGAGGTTTATGGGGATCATCAAGGTTTGCGCGAAAGATTTCTATTTTCTTAGAGATTTTTTTTAGCGCAAATTCCTGCCCTATTACTTTTTCTTCTAATGCAGCAGACAAACCCAAAACGCTATTTATTTCATCCGCTATCATTTTACTCGCTGGTATACCGGTCCAATCCTCTATTACCGTTGCTACTAAGTTAGCATCGACTACAACCGGAATATCCTGCTTTTCATTATTTATGACTTCCAGACCCGCCGTGAGCCGAGTCAATCTATCCTGCAGTAACTCAAGCGTCTCATCGTCTTCTGCTGATTCACCACGCAACAATCGTTCAATGGCCCGACGTGTTTGAACGATTGCAAATACTGCTTCCCTTTCATCTTCGAATTGCTTCTTCAATTTCAGAACTTCGATCTCTAAATCGTCAATACGTTTTTGAATAATCTCGGTTTTCCCAGAATTGTCCACCCCCATGGCCTCTTCTCGCTCGACCTGATTACGAAAATTTTTTAATGAGCGAAGCTCAGACTGAACTTTCTCCAGGCGCGGCGGATCGGCGCTCTGTAGTAGGCTTAACCGAGCGCATGCCGTATCCAATACACTGACAGCTTTATCGGGTAATTGCCTTCCTGCAATATGACGACCTGACAACTTAATGGCCGCAATAACCGCCTCGTCAAGGATTTCTACACCATGATGAGTTTCGAGACTTCTTGTTATCCCCCGAAGCATTTCAATAGCAACTTCCTCATTCGGCTCCTCTACTTTTACAACCTGAAATCGCCTCGTTAGAGCAGGATCTCTCTCGAAAAATTTCTTATACTCACTCCACGTAGTCGCAGCTATCGTCCTCAACTCCCCTCGGGCGAGTGCCGGCTTCAAAAGATTTGCTGCATCATTAGTGCCCTCATGACCGCCCGCACCAATTAACTGATGAGCTTCATCGATAAACAAAATAATTGGGACTGGAGAGAGAGAAACAGACTTAATCACGGACTTAAGGCGCTCTTCAAAAGCGCCCTTTACAGACGCCCCAGCCTGCAACGCAGCCAAGTCTAAAACTTTAAGCTTAACCCCCTGCAAAACAGGTGGTACCTGACCAAGATTTATTTTCTGTGCTAAGCCCTCTATGATCGCGGTCTTTCCTACCCCTGCCTCACCGGTCAAAATCGGATTGTTTTGTCTCCTTCTCATCAATATGTCAATAACTTGCCGAATTTCGACATCACGGCCTGTTATAGGGTCAAGGCTGCCTTGGGCAGCAGACTCAGTCAGGTCGTATGTAAATTTTCTCAGATCATCGCTTGAAATATCTGATGAATTGGTAGCTCGATCACTCGTTGTAACCGATAGCCCAGGACTCTCGAGGATTTTCTTTTTCAATAGATTTTTCGGGATTTCAAGCACTGACGGCGTTGTGGACATTATTCTATGTCGGATTTTTGTATCATCGACCGCAGCCAGAAATAAGGCATATATGTCAATTTGTTGTCTACCTGCGAGGCTTGATACGCGTACCCACGCGGCAGACAACCAATCTGTTAAATATTGCCCTATTGCGGGCATCTCTGAACTTGATGAAGGTATCTCGGAAAGAAATGTCTGAGTCTCTTTATGTATTAAAGCCACGTCGATGCCAGCGGAACTGAGCAAACTACGAAATTCATGAGAAGATTCATGACTCAGGAGCGCGTCCAGAAAATGCTCACTTTCCACAGATGAATGCTTGAACTCGATACACTTCTCAGCAGCACCTTCTAGTGCAACCCGGCAGCTCAAGTCAAGGCGGCTGATAAGTGTTCTTAAATCAATATCCATTCTCTGCTTCTCGAGTTACCGCCGTATTAATCTTTATCGGCCTTGCAGAAAGTACGGATCCTGAGATGAAGGTAGTTCTGCCAAGAAGTAGTTCATGACTTCCGAGACCAAGTTCCTGCGGGAACTGAGTTTGGCGTTCTAACCTTAACTTGAAACAGATTCTTGGGAATTGACCAAAGAACTTACGACCTAATGCGACCACATCTCGGTATAAATCACCCGTAGGTAGGAACCGCAATATATCAAGAACAGCTATTTCATTAACATTTATTACCACCTCAGCGTCTTGTAACCAAATCCTTCGACCTAGGGTTTTATAAAATCCGCTGCCGCCCAACCTAGCCCTAACCATCTCGGGAGCCTCTGAGTATCCACCATCTAAAGAAGAAATTGTGATCCTGAACGGGATCATCTGATTACAAATCCATTCAAATGCTGAAACCGACCGATTAGTGCGCCCCGTGCTCTCAAACCAGCTTAATTCCAAGTAATTATTATCAGACGAACTGTGCGACAAAGATCGCACTGCTTGGAT
>CACBSE010000048.1 GCA_902541775.1 uncultured Litorivicinus sp.
CTTGGTCTTGACAGCGAGCAAGCGCTTCGACTAGCAACACAAAAATTTGAATGCCGAATCGAGACAGTGATTCGATTGGCGAAAGCGCAAGGGATCGACCTAGCGATCGCAACTGACAACGAAAAAAATGGACTATGGGATCAGGCTAAAGCTCCCTGAACCTAGAGTGATCAGACGAATTGAGTCTATATAGAACTGCATCCATCGTTGTTTGAGAATGTGTACTTATTAGGCTAGCAACTTGGTCAGCTCACGCAAGTTCGACTGCAATCAACGATCGAGCGTATTTCTGAGATCAAACAAGTCGCCGAATTATTAGGCGTGAACCAGCAATTGCCCGTTCTCTCGCAGTCCGCCATCCGTACATAGAGCCTTCACACATCTGACAGCCAGAGTTGTTGCGTCGCGATCGCGAAAATCCACTACAGCCACTGATTGCGCGTACTTTAGTGGCTTCTATTGCAAGCAACGCTGTGGGTATCCGAAATACTGGCTAGTTGCACCACTAGATAACTTGCACAAACACGTGAAATCCAGATAGGGTTCCGTATTATTGCAACAAGGAGTGCGATCGTACATGCGAGTCATTCTGTTGGGCGCGCCTGGCGCAGGTAAAGGAACCCAGGCTCAATACATCTGTAAAGAGTTTGGTATTCCTCAAATTTCAACCGGTGATATGTTAAGAGCAGCAGTTAAGGCTGAAACCCCACTTGGGCTCGCTGCGAAAGAAGTGATGGATGCTGGGCGATTGGTGTCGGATAACATTATGATCGGGCTTGTGAAAGAGCGTTTAGAGCAGCCTGATTGCGCAAATGGTTGTTTGTTTGATGGATTCCCACGCACCATTCCGCAAGCTGAAGCACTACGCGATTCAGGCGTGGATGTCGACCATGTGGTTGAAGTAGCCGTTGATGACGAAGAAATTGTTGAGCGGATGGCAGGGCGTCGCGTTCACCTAGCTTCAGGCCGAACCTACCATATCATCTACAACCCACCGAAGAAGGATGGATTTGACGATGAGACTGGTGAGCCTCTGATCCAACGCGATGATGATCAAGAGTCTGTTGTTCGTGATCGATTGTCTGTCTACCACGAGCAAACAGAGCCACTAATTCATTTCTACACCTCTTGGGTAAAAACGGGCGCGGCTAGTGCACCATCCATGAATCGTATTCAAGGCGTGGGCCAGGTTGAAGAAATTCGGGACGAAATTTTTAAAGCACTCAAAGGCGAGTAGTCGATGAGCCGAAAGCCTCGGCTGATACTTTCAAAACAGGCGTTGGTAAAAAACTACCAGCGCCTGTCTTCGTTTTCGGGCAAGGCAGAATGTGCAGCATCGATCAAAGCGAATGCCTATGGTGTTGGCATTGACTTTGCGGCTCCCGTGTTGTGGGAAGCCGGATGTCGAACCTTTTTTGTCGCCTATCTTGACGAAGCCATAGCTCTCAGAGCGTTGGTACCGGATGCCGTTATTTACGTGTTTCACGGGTTGACTGACCAAGAGGTTGAAACTGCATTAGCGTCTCACATTCGACCGGTCATCAATACACTGGGCGACGCACTTAATCCGGCGATCGCTGCCTTGAAGCCAGCGATTCATGTTGATACTGGGATGCGTCGACTTGGTATTCCCCAATACCAGCATGATCAGCTGATCGATGCGGTATCGCAATGTCAGCCGTCGCTTTTGATGAGTCATTTGGCATTGGCTGATGAACCTGAACGTCCCGACAGCGAGCAGCAACGCGCCCAATTTGAGATGATCAGATCAAGCCTGGGTATGTTGTGCCCACCAAGCTCACTTGCCAATACAGCAGGAATATTGCTAGGTGCTCCCTATCACTATGATCTTGTTAGGCCAGGGATTGGTCTTTACGGAGGTTCACCTAATCCGTGTGATCCCAAGGGGTTTGAGGCAGTTGTGACCTGGCATGCTCAGGTGATTGAGCTACAGCAGGTGCGTGCTGGTGATACCATCGGCTATGGTGGCTCCTATGTCGCACCCCGTCAGTTGTCTGTCGCAACGATTGGTCTCGGTTATGCGGATGGCTACTTGCGCGCGTTAAGTGGCCGAGGTGAAGTGCTCGTCGAAGGACACCGGTGTCCCATTGTTGGTCGGGTGAGCATGGATTTAATTACTGTTGATGTGAGTGCAGTTAAAGATATCAAGGAGGGGACGTGGGTCGAAATGATGGGGCCAGCAGTTTCCTTGGATGCGGTTGCCCAAAAAGCGAATACAATTGGGTATGAATGTTTGACGCGCCTCGGTGCTCGTCTGGAGCGAGTGATTGTTTAAATCGAAATCTGTGTTTGAGGCCACTGCCTGATGAGTTGTTTATATATTGACGCGTCACGCGATCGATTGTCTGTCGGAATAGAAGTGGATTCCGACTGGATCGCACATGATGCGATTGAGGGGCGTCATGATGCGGTGCTACTCGAGTCGATCCGATCGCTGTGCATTGAGTCTGGGCAGTCGGTGAATAAATTGTCGCAATGTGTTGTGATTAATGGCCCAGGGAGTTTTACAGGTCTAAGAATAGCCGTGTCTTGTGTTCATGCCCTCGATTTGGTGCATCCACTGCGTGTGCTACCTATCGATCAACTCTCACTGTTGGCAGCTGCAAGTCAGAATGAAGCTGATTATGCTTTGCTTGATGCGCGAATGAATGAAGCCTATGTTGGATTCGACCGACAAGCAGATGGGACTTTCGGTTGCCTCGAACTAATGTCAGTCAATGAGCTCAACGGAGAACATGCATGGATTTGTCACGCTGAAGAAACAGATCGGTTTCCCGTATCGCCGACTCCTGTTTCGCCGACACTTGAGACGCTCAGACGCTTAGCATCAGGCATGGACACATCAAAGTGGATTACAGGACAACAACTAACGCCATTGTATTTGCGACAAACTGTGTCATGGAAACCTCTCTCCGAGCAGCCGTCGAAATTATATGACTATTGAGTATGCATTTTTTCTCGCACTCATTCAGGGCTTGACAGAGTTTCTTCCGATCTCGAGCTCTGCACATTTGATTTTGCCCTCAGCCATCTTTGGATGGCCGGATCAGGGATTAGCTTTCGACGTCGCCGTTCACGTCGGTTCTTTAGGAGCCGTGATTCTCAGTCTGCGTCAAGAGATTCAGAGAGTTTCGATGGGTATGATTGTTGGAATGGGTCGACGATATCCTCGGCATGCTCGGCTCGGGTGGTTGATTGGTTTGGCGACGTTACCTGCTGTCTTCGTGGGGTTGATCGCTCAGGACTTCATCGAAACAGAACTCCGCAGGGACAAGGTTATCGCGTGGGCGACGATCGGATTTGGACTATTGCTGTGGTGGGCACACTATCAAAAAGGTCATGGCGGCTTCGCCCGAGTGCGACTGAAAGAAGCGTTAGTCATCGGTTTAGCGCAGGCACTCGCATTGATTCCTGGGACCTCACGCTCAGGAATCACCTTGACCGCTGGACTCTGGCTAGGCTTATCTCGTCGAGTTGCGGCGAAGTTTTCATTCTTGCTTTCGATACCGATTATTTCGGGAGCCGCACTGCTGAAGACAAAGGATCTGCTTGCGACATCTGATCCAATCGCCTGGGATCTGATAACGACTGGCATCGTGGTCAGTTGTACTTCTGCGTATCTCTGCATTCGTTTATTTCTTGCATTAATCCAGCGCGTGGGGTTACTTCCGTTTGTTGCCTATCGTCTTGCGCTTGGTCTGATATTACTCGTGCTCCTTGTCAGATATTGACCCGAAGTCCCATCGGCTACTATCGGACTAGACAATGACTGCGGTCTCTTCCGGCAACATTGAGGAGCGTTTCAATGAATATTGCTGTGGGTGCCGTGTCGCACCAGATTTAATTTCTTGAGGCCATACAAGCAGCTGTCGTTGGTTCGGAATTTCAAGTCATCGCATCCCCTTTTTAGGGGCGTTCGGCGCTCGATTAGTTTGTAATGACTCCACCGCGGCGTTTGATCCTCGATGGGAATTGCCCAGAGCAAAGTCCGCTGGTGATGGTCGAGCGGGCCAAAAGAGCGCTCCCTGATACTATATGTTCTTGTTATGTCTCCGCTCCATCCCTGCCATAAAATGTCTATCGTTACCATCACTCGGCGTCGCTGGGTTAATCGATGCCAGTTGCTCGCGCAATCATATGGTCGGTGTACTCAGCAAGCTAATACGGAAGGAAGTTCATTTGCCCCCTGACATCGTGCAAGCTTTGGCCTTGAGTCGGTTTCTATCAGCGAACCCATTCGATAAGCTGTCACCGCTTGAACTCACGGTGTGTAATTTGGTCATTGAGGGTTGTTGGGCATCCGAGATTTCCCAGCTGTTAGCGGTTTCAGCGAAAAAGATTAATACCTACCGATACAGAATTTTTGAAAAACTTGGGATTGATTCTGATGTTGAGTTAACGCACTGAGCCTACAACCATGGCCTGAAGGGAGTAGAATCTGCTCATGGTCGAATTTGATTCAACACGATTTCTGAAAAGCCTTACGGTTCGCCCTGGTGTCTATCAAATGAAAGACACTGATGGTCATATTTTGTATGTCGGCAAAGCGAAGAACTTAAAGGCACGCGTGTCGAGCTATTTTCGTGGCAGTGGACTTGCGTCAAAGACGATGGCGATGGTAGCTAAGATTACGCACATCGATATTACGGTCACGCGAAACGAGGTGGAGGCGTTGCTGCTAGAGCAAAACCTGATCAAAGATTCGAGGCCTCCCTATAATATTATACTACGGGATGATAAGTCATACCCCTACGTGTACATGAACACGGCGCATCCTTACCCAGGGCTTTATTATCGGCGGGGTAATCGCCAAAGTACCGGGAAAACCTTCGGCCCGTTTCCTTCCGCTGGCTCTGTAAAGTCAACACTCAATTTGATACAGAAGACTTTTCAAATTCGACAGTGTGAAGAGAGCGTTTTCCAGAATCGTAGTCGACCATGTTTGCAATATCAGATTGGTCGATGCAGCGCGCCTTGCGTCGGGTTTGTGAGCCCGGATGATTATGCAGAAGACTTGGAGGATACACGCCTGTTTCTTGAGGGTCGAAGTGGCGAATTAATCGTGTCACTCGAAGCCCGAATGGATGAGGCCAGTCAATCACTTGAGTTTGAAAAAGCTGCACGGTATCGCAATACAATCGCTCGCGTTCGTCGTGTTCAATCCGAGCAGGTGATGGAGAGTGATTCAGCTGATCTGGATGTGATTGCAGTATTCGAGCAAAGCGGCGGGATTTGCATCGCAATTTTAAGTGTGCGTGGCGGGCGCGTTCTTGGAGTCAACAGCCAATTTCCTGATGCTGGACTTCTAGAAACACCCGAGGAGATCTTAGATGCATTTATCCCTCAATATTACCTTGCCTCAGCGCGCGCCATTCCAGCGGAGCTCATTTGTTCGCACGAAATCAAGGAGACAAACTTAGTGTCAGAGGCACTTAGCCAGGCTTGCGGTAAGAAAGTTCGGATTGCCCACGCTGTTCGCGGTGTTCGCCAACAGTTCTTGGAGTTGGCAAAGACTAACGCCGAGGAGGCTCTGGCTTTGCGTCTCGCAACTCGCGATGGACAGGCGAAACGACTCATGGATTTTGCCGAGCGATTTAAATGCGATGCACCCGAGCGTATTGAATGTTTCGATATTAGTCATACCTCTGGCGAGGCAACGGTAGCGAGTTGTGTTGTATTCGATGCGTCTGGTCCTTTAAAGAGTGACTATCGGATATTCAATATTACGGATGTAAATGCAGGCGATGATTACGCCGCAATGCGGCAGGCATTAACGCGTCGATATCGTCGAGTGAAATCAGGGGAAATACCGCTCCCGGATGTTTTGGTTATCGATGGAGGAAAAGGGCAACTATCTGAAGCGATCAGTATTCTGAGCGAAC
>CACBSE010000049.1 GCA_902541775.1 uncultured Litorivicinus sp.
TAGGGTATATTGTGAGTTGTTTGGCAAGACTCCAGTGATCAGTACTGACTCTGGATTGACCAACATAATAACGAGAAGAGCAATATCCAATGAATCGAAATGAAAGCTATTTACACAGTGCTTTTATCGGGCTTCTGCGTTCACTCCGTTGGAGTTATCTCCCACCGTTAATGGTGTACCTTGCAGCAGGAATTTCGGGGTTGACCGCGATCGTGGGTACCTTTTTCGTCAAGGATTATTTGGGTCTGTCGGCCGCATTCTTGGCTGGCCTTGGATTTTGGGCTGGACTCCCCTGGGCACTCAAGATGCCCCTCGGTCATCTGGTGGATCTGTTTTGGCGACACAAGACTTACTTTGTGTACCTCGGTGCGGTCGTCATTACTTCGAGTTTGCTGATTATGTTTGGTCTTATCGCACATACCGAGACGATGCGTGCCGTGATGTCAGTCGAGGCGTGGTATGTCATCAGTGTGATCCTAGCCCCGGTGGGCTATGTGCTACAGGATGTTGTAGCAGATGCCATGACCGTCGAGGCGGTACCGACAAACGATGAATCGGGTCGACCGCTTCCAGCGTCAGATATTAAAGAAATGCACACGACGATGCAGGCATTGGGTCGCTTTGCAGTGATTGGCGGAAGTTTGTTAGTTGCGCTTCTGAATGTGGTTTTGTTCAGCGATGTTGAATCATTGACCGATGATGCCAAGCGCTCGGTATATGCGAGTGTTTATTTGTACGCATTAGCCATACCCTGTGTCTCGATAGCGGGCGTGATTTTGGCGAAGTATCTTCGCCATGCACAATCTGAAAATCGTGAGACGACTTCAACTATTCGTCCGAATTGGGCGGTGCTGAATGGCAGTTTATTGTTTGTTATTTTTTCAGTCTCCGTTGGCAGCTTTGATATCCCCTTTGCTCAGGAAATTGTGTTCCTCGGGTCCATGGCGATTATTGTCTATTTGATGGGGCAACTCTTGGGCTACTTGAGCACTGAAACGCGGCTGATGGTGGTTGGTACAGCGATTGCGATCTTCGTGTTTCGGGCGGTTCCATCACCCGGACCCGGATTGACTTGGTTTGAAATTGATGTGCTGTTATTCGATGAGCAGTTTTTGTCAGTCTTGGCAGCTATTTCTTCGGCCTTAACGTTGCTTGGTATCATTTTGTTAAGACCACTGGTCGCGCATTATTCGATCGCTCGAATCATTGTCGTGTTGTCAATGGTTGGTGGATGTCTATTTTTACCAAGTATTGGGATGTATTACGGGTTACACCAATGGACCGGAGCACTGACAGGGGAAGTGGTTGATGCGCACTTTATCGCGATCCTGAATACGGCCCTCGAATCACCCTTGGGTCAAATCTCAATGATTCCGTTATTGGCATGGATCGCGAAAAATGCACCTGATGAATTAAAGGCGACGTTTTTCGCAGTCTTTGCATCGTTTACCAATTTAGCGTTATCAGCGAGTGCATTAGCGACTAAATACATTAATCAAATTTTTGAGGTGTCACGGCAAATCATTGACCCAGTCACTCAACAAGTCACAACGGCCGCCGATTATTCTGAACTTGGCTTGTTATTGATCGCTGTGGCTTTGATTACCATCGTGGTCCCTATTACGGTTGTTGGCATGATTCAGAGGAGTCCCCTCCGATCAACAGACTGAGACGATTAGTGCTTGAGAATGGGATGAAGGCCGTGTTCATCAAGCAAAGCTGAAATCTGCTGATTTACAAGCTTGAGAATCTGTTCTGTGATCGCCTGATTGCCTGACGTTGATACCGCACGCAAGTACTGGATGCCAAGTTCCTGGTAACGTAGGAAATCATCGGTTGGCTCGAGCGTCAGCTCATTAATGGCATGTTCGAACCGCTCCATTTCGCCAAATCGGTTCATTATGTTAGCGATCGCTCGATAGGTTACAAGTGCTTGTGCTTCCGTGTCGAGTTTGAGCCTCAACGCAGCGACACGGACCATGGTTCGACCAAATCCGTTAAAAAATCCGAGAACGATTGGATCAAAAGCGATAACTTCAGCGACCGCTTCAGTCTGATCAAGGCCACGAGCAAGTCCCAATACGTCTGGAAACGCCTGAGTCAGGTCGTCGGCATATTGGCTCAGTTCAGATGGATTTTCGATACGCATGGCTTGTTACCCCCGCTCATCTTCCTAAGTTCATCTCACTTTGACGTGCTCACAAATCCTGGTCACGGCTTTCTCGTCGTTTCAGTATGCATGAGTCGATTGATCACGCGGATTGCTTGTGTGCTTTTTGTTGGCAATTTGTTGCAGGTCCCATAATGATTTAAATAGTCCATTCTTCGCAATCAGAGCCTCGAAGTCTCCTGACTCTTGAATCACGCCGTCTCGCATGACAAGAATCAAGTCAGCATGTCGAATCGTACTGAGGCGATGCGCAATGACGAGTGTGGTTCGGTCACTCGCGAGGTCGTCCAAGTTTTTTTGGATCTGCCGTTCGGTTGACATGTCGAGTGATGAGGTGGCCTCGTCAAGTAATAACATGTCAGGATTTTTTAGGATCACTCGGGCGATTGCAATCCGTTGCTTCTCTCCACCAGATAACTTAAGTCCTCTTGCGCCAACCTCTGTCTCGAGTCCAGCGGGGAGTCGTTCAAGGAATTCACTCATACCGGCTGCATCAAGTGCACTAAGCACTTCGAGATCGCTGGCGGCAATATTTCCATATCTGACGTTGTAGCCCAACGTGTCGTTAAATAGTACGGTATCTTGAGGCACGACCCCAATCGCGTCACGGACAGCATGCCTCGTCAACTGCGATAGCTTGTTCGAGCCAAAGCGAATGACACCCTGGTGAGGTTCAATAATTTTTAGTAATAACTTACCAATCGTCGTCTTACCGCATCCAGTTTCCCCGACAATGGCCACAGTCTGTTTCGGTTGTACTGTCAGTGAAACACCCTGAAGTATAGGGCGTTCAGCTTCGTAGGCGAAGTGAACATCGTCAAACGTAATTATTGATCCCTTGATCTCTGTGCTTGCACTCATCGCATCGGATTCAGTCGGTTCTTCGAGCACATCAAAAAGGCTTTCCATGTCAATCAATGATTGCCTGATTTGGCGATAAATTGATCCCAGGAAATTGAGTGGTTGGAATGCTTGAAGGATGTAAGTATTGAGAGTCACGAATCCACCAACCGTTAATATGCCACTTTCGACATTGCGCGCGGCCAAGATTAGGACGGCGGTGACCCCAACTAAAACAACAAGTGTCTGACTCAAATTGAGATATAGGAGGGACATCCTGCTCTGGTTAGCTGCGCGCTCATACTCAGCCAGCCCACGATCGAGGCGTTCAGTTTCATAGTATTCATTGGTGAATAAGCGCACATTTTCGACATTTACAAAACTATCGACCATCCGTCCAGCGACGAGGTTATCGGCGGAGTTCATCTCACGCCGAAAACGCAATCGCCAGCTTGTGACCCTGAGTGTCAGAACGATATAAACGAGGACAGTCGCCGTAATGATCAGTGCGTAGAACCCTCCAAAAAGACTCCAGACAATGACGCAGACCAAAGCCAATTCGATTAACGTTGGACCGACGTTAAACACGATATATCGCAAGAGAAAATCAATTGCTTTGGTTCCTCGATCGACGAGCCGATCGAGTGATCCTGTGTGCCGTGATAAATGGAAATCAAGTGATAATTGATGCAGGTGTGCGAAGGTTTGACGCGTCAAGACACGGATGGCATGTTGGGAAACATGGGTAAATAAAACCTCTCGAAACTCAGAGAAGACCAGTGCCAACAGTCGACTGATGGCATAGACCACAACGAGGCCAATGGCGCCAAGCATCCACGTTGAGACAAGTGCCTCGCCATTCAATTTATCAACCAATAGGCCAAGTAACCAAGGAGTGGCAAGATTACTGGCTTTCGCCAAAACCAAGCATCCGAGAGCCGCAAGTAATTTGAATTTAAGATCATCGCGCTGATGCGTCCAGAAATAGGGTTTTAGAACTCGCGCTTGTTTTGCTAGGTCCATATCAAGTTCAGAATGGACCAAAAATCATACTGGCCCCGACCCAACAAACCGTGAGTACAGGCGAGACTTCTACGACGTAAAACATTTGATCATCAGACACACGACCTTCATTTTGCATTACCAAACAAAAAGAGGGACACATCCAATATGTCCCCGGATTGGAAGAGCAACGCCCAAGGCGAATCGAAGACGTTGCGTCGACGGGCAATCGACTTTGGTAGCATAGTTCGTATTGTGGTGACTTGCAGTATAAAAAATGCACAATTTGTTGATAGTCGTTTGAGGCTGGTGGCGTAATGGCAAAGGATATCAGCTCGAATCGCTGCCGTAACGAGTCTTGTGTATCACGGCGATATCATCGGTGTTGCCAAGTAGTTGACGAGATCGTTTATTTCTGTGAAAAAAGCCTCCATTTAATGAACGGGGGAATTGTCTCCAGATAGATAGACGATGATGTGATAAGGAGTCATAGATGAGCCTATCAAGACGGATTTTTCTGACCGGATTTTCAGGTCTGGCACTGTGCTCAATCGCGAGCATGGCGCGTGCTCGCGTTACACCTTGGCAGAGTCTCGGACCGTTTTATCCTCAAAAACAGCCTGTTGACAGTGATGCTGATCTCACATTTGTTGATGGCAAAGATGGCCAAGCAACAGGTCAATTCACGCGACTTTCTGGTCGTGTGACGGATCAGAGTGGTGGGCCGATCAAGAACGCTCGGGTTGAAATATGGCAATGTGACGCGTTTGGTGCATATCATCACCCTCGCGATGGTGGTGGTCTCGATCCTTTTTTTCAGGGATATGGGCAGACCACGACAGATGACGACGGTAATTATCGGTTCAAAACCATCAAGCCTGTGAGCTACCCCGGACGCGCGCCACATATACATATGAAGGTGATCGATGGCTCACGAGAGTTGGTGACTCAAATTTATGTACGGGGTGAGTCTGCCAACAAAGGTGACTTTCTTTTAAATGCGATCCGCAGTGAGCAGTCGAGACAGTCACTCGTAATTGCTTTTGAAGCTTCCATGGATCCAACAGAATTTGAACTTGTCGCACGTTTTGATCCGGTCCTCGGCTAGGCCCGTGACGATGAGCTCGGTCGTGATCAAAAAGATTGTTTTCATCCAGCAAGAGATTGGTCTTGCCCACTCGGTTTTCGCATCGTATTTGGCTTTTGCATTGCTTTTTTCAGCGCCAATTAGTGTGGCGCAAAACGAAACACAACCAGAACACACTGTCGCAATCACTTCCAAAGGCTCTGTCGTAGCCACACGTGAGATGGTGGTCGCAGCTCATCCCTTAGCAGTTGGTGCCGGCTTGAAAATTCTTGAGCGCGGAGGGACAGCGATCGATGCCATGGTGGCCGTTCAGATGGTGCTGAATTTGGTTGAACCCCAAAGTTCTGGAATCGGCGGTGGCGCTTTTTTGCTCTATCACGATGCACAAACCAAATCTCTGATTTCTCTCGACGGACGAGAGTTTGCACCACAACGGGCTGACGAAACCATGTTTCTTGACGACGACGGAAAGCCCCGTCGTTGGTTGGATATGGTTCCCGGGGGGCTTTCCGTTGGTGTTCCAGGAACGCTTGCCTTGATGGATCATGCACATGCTCGGTTTGGCCGACTCGAGTGGGATAAATTATTCGAGCAGGCGATCGTGCTCGCGACAAATGGATTTATCGTGTCTCCAAGGCTTTCGAAATCACTCGAGGGTTACGGTGGAAAACGGGTACGAAAATTCACCGAAGCATCCGA
>CACBSE010000050.1 GCA_902541775.1 uncultured Litorivicinus sp.
GGTGCTGGTTGCGAGTTTCCATGGGGTGCCTAAGGAATATTTACTGAAGGGTGACCCCTATCACTGCCAATGTCAGAAGACTGGCAGACTGCTCAGAGAAGCGCTGGGATGGCCAGAACATCGATTCGAAGTCGCCTTTCAATCGCGTTTCGGGCCGAAGGAATGGTTAAAGCCTTATGCAGATGAACTTATTGAAGGACTGGGTCATCAGGGAGTGAAGCGAGTCGCTGTTGTGAGTCCTGCGTTTTTCTCCGATTGTGTGGAAACCCTCGAAGAAATCGCGCTTGGGCTGAATGAAACTTTCCAAGAAGCTGGTGGCGACCAATTGATAGCTCTTGATTGCTTGAATGCATCGGAGGAGGGCATGGAGGTTCTCGAATATTTCTCTCGTCGAGAACTGAAGGGATGGCTTGATTGAGGCGAGTCACTGCCTCCGATTTTTCGGAGGCTCTTCGAGATTCAGCGCCAGTCTTGTTTGGCTATATTCCGCTCGGCATGGCCTTCGGGGTGTTGTTTCAAAGTCTGGGACACCATTGGATTTTCGCGCCGCTAGCCGGTCTGTTGATTTATGCTGGTTCCGCACAATTCATGGCTGTTGGCTTGTTGGCAGCTGGTGCTTCTTATGCAGAAGCGTTTATTTCAACTCTCGTTTTAAATTCACGTCATATTTTTTATGGGCTCTCGGTAATGAGTCGCTACCCAGCACACGGACTCTCACGTTGGTACCTCATTTTTGGCCTGACTGATGAGACTTATTCACTGATTACAGCAAGGCCACCTCAGTCTCCTGGTACCGTCCGTTACTATGTTTTCCTGACCGGACTGAATCAATCGTATTGGGTGATTGGATGTGCCTTAGGCGCGAGTCTGCAGTCGCTGTATGCGTTTGATTCGCGCGGATTTGAGTTTGCCTTGGTTGCACTATTTCTGGTGCTATTGATCGAGCAAGTTCGCACAATGGATGAGCGTTGGCTGCTAGCAGTCGCACTGAGCGCGTCGGTCCTAGCATATCTTCTCATTCCAAATCAATTTCTACTCGTTGCGATTGGGATGTGTTTAGTGACGCTCTTCGTTCGCGTCTGTACTGGAGGAGAGCATGGATAACGCTCAGCTTTTCGTTTTTTTTGTTGTGATGGGTATTGCCACTTTCATCACCCGAGCGCTCCCGTTTGTAGCGCTTGCGCAGGTGAAGGGTCATACCATTTTAGATCGTTTTGGGAAGTCGTTACCGCCGATGATTATGGTGGTTCTGGTGTGCTTTGGACTGATGAGTCTTAAGATTGAGTCTGTTGATCGAGCTGGATTATTAGCGCTCGCTTTGTTAATGGTGGTCACGTTACATACTTACTTTAGGCATCCTTTGCTCAGCATTCTGGTGGGGACGGGTGTGTATGTGACTGGAATTCAGGGTTTCGGTTTATAGATTCTGTCGAGCGCTCCTGATCGGAGGGACGGATCTATCTATATATAATATGATGAACCTTTACGAATTCATGAGGTCGTCAAATCGTTCATATGGTTACAATTACCGCCCTTACTAACGAAAGCAGTCGGTTGCCTTCATAACCCGAACCTGCGAACGGAGATTATTAGTCCCTTGTTATTATCAAATAAATCCCCGACCACCACGTTCTTATTGATTTTTACAGTTATTTCATTGTAGCAATCTGTAGCAAATCAGTGTTTTGTGACAAATGTTTAGCAACAGACATAGGTCCCCCTTAAGCGCCCTATCGGGGAGGGGTAGATCACTTTTATCTGATCAGTATTACCTGCTGAGGATTGCCAACCTCCCTTTAATAGTGAACTCTATGACTTTGGAGATTATTTTGCCTGATTAGAAAGTAGGTGACTTTAAACGTGGGTACCGCTTCAACTCTAAAAAAGCCAATTGAGACAACGTTAGCTGTGTTGTTGCTTGTTTCGCCAACGATAGGTTATTCAGAAGGGTATGGCGTTGGCGGTTATGAATTTTTGCATCTGAGATTTGAGTGTGAAAGAAATGCAAAAGGGTCGCCTTCGTTCGGCGACGATCTCTATGCCATCGCAACCCCGTACGGTGTTCAGGCGAGTAGTTTCTGGCGTAATCGGTCAAAAAACTATGTAGGTGAGCGGATACTTCAAGGGCGCTTGACTGAAACTGAACTTCTGATTTCTGGGCAAGGCTTTAAGTCCAATAAAGCCAAGGGTTGGCCAATCGAACTTAGTTCATCTGGGAACAAATCAGTAATCGAGCATTTGAAATCGGGGTTAGTTGGCACTGAAGGCGAACGTGACTATACGCATAAATGCTCTTTGAAATTGGCTAGAAGCGAGAGTGTTCATTCAGCTTTGAACAAATCTAGTCATAAAGAACGATTAGCTTCCCTGTACGCAAGAAATCGAATCCTTTCTTCACGAATTAACGAACTTACTAACAGCCTTGAACTAGCTCAATCGGGATCGTCAGGTTCCAATCTTGATGCCGAAAAACTTGTCGCTCAAGAAAAGGATTTAAAGAACACTATTAGAGAACAGCAGACTGCGTTAGATGAGAAATCGAGCAAAATAGAGATTCTTGAGGCCGCTTTGCTTGAAGAACAAAAACGCCGGAGAGAAGAGGCTGAACGGAAAGGCAATGCCAGTGCCTCCGACGCAGAAAGAATTGCTTCTCTCGAGCGAGAATTGGAAGAAGTCAAACGATTATCCGAAGACGGCAATAAAGGCCTGCAATTAAGTGAGACAAAAACGGAAGCAGACCCGAAAACAACTCAGGCCTTAAAGGCTTTAGCCGCAAATATTGCAACCGAATCCGTTGAACAAGATGTGCGAACGGATCCAAACCCTTCGGAACCGGAAAAGCCCATAAGTGACAGTAAAGTTATCGATCCAATGGAGTCGGCTACAGGGCTTCTGAAAGATAAAAAGAATGGACAGCAGGCTCCGAAAATACTATCGCAGGTTGAACAAAAATTGGCATCGAGTGCTATGTCGTTTTTACAGAAAGGTCTAGGCCTGCCAACCGGCGAAATTACAAAGCAGGATGAACAGACCCTTGGTAATCAGTCTCCAGGCACCAACGAAACTTCTCGGTATACAGATGATGACCAAAGCGATCGGACGCATAGCGAAAATGATGACGTCAAGAATGCTTTCAGTGTAACCAACGTCGATGAACTTCACGCTGAAATCAAGTTTCTGATTGATAATGAACAAATTCTTCGGTCCGGGTATCCCTTAGGCTCATATACACCGCAAAGTTATGTGGACTTTGAGGATAAAGAGATTGTGTTGGAGGGGACTAAACCGATATACAGGGAACGAGTGAATTGTGGGAAGGCATTGCGTACTATTAGGCTCAGTCCGGACGGACGCGGCTCAATGTTGTCAACCACAGAGAATAAGGCGTGCAATTTAATAGCAGAATATCCTCTGGCTTGGGCTAGCAAGAACGAGACTCTAGCTTTTGCTTCAAAGCGCAATTCGTCGAGGGGTGAAGCCATTATGGTCGAACAATTGGGCCTAAGCTTTCATGGGAACCAGAGTACGAGTCGCCAGTTCTTCAACATCGATGGCGAGCGCAGTGACCAACCCGGTTCTCCATACACCCTCATCAGCTATCAAGACCTCGCGACTGGAGAATCGCTTCCTCTGGGAGGCGAGGAAATGGAACAAGTCCGTCAAGCTGATCTAATGGGTGAATACAACAAAGCGATCGTTGCAAATTTTGAGAAAAAAACTCGTCTGTTTGGGGTTAGGCTATTAGACGATCCCAAGATTTATAAGGCATCAAATAAAAAGGAGTTCAAGGAGCAACGGCCGATTATTGGCATGGCAGGCGCCACTTTGACAGAGTTGCTAAAGGTTAACTACGGTGCGGACGTTAAGTGGTATCGTTACAGAGTTAACCCACCTATTAAGAATAGTAATTTCGCCAATTATGAGATTCAAACGGTGTCCGTTAATGGTACCGAAGCGGTATATGTCGTCAGTGCTCTCGCTGATATCGGTATTCCGGGCGTTAACGCCTGTTCCGAATTTGGAGAAAAAGTCGATGCGGCGCTTGCCGAAAACTATGGTTTCCGATCAGGGGTCGAGGAAGATTTCCAAGATGAGACGGGACACATCTACACGTTGAAATTAGCAAGTTTGTGTACTGTCGATGGAAAACCTGCATCTGGTAATTCATTAATTTTGGACGCAAATGGATTACTTCTAAATCTCTTCGTGATCTGGACTGAGGAATCTTTGATGCAAAAGTTCGGCATTGATCCATCCACTAAAAAACGCTTGGATACTAAGTTTTAACTTTAATTGTCGGTAGTAGTAACCCAGACAAAAATTCTTAGCCATCAGATTATCGAGGATGCTCTGGACACTGTTTTACTCTTCAGGGGCGTCTAAACAGTCTTAATGAATTTATAGTATCAGCTCAGATTTGCATGAGAGTGCTTTTACGGAGGAAAAAGCGTAGCCTGATATTCGTGTCATTAAAAACCACGATTAAACATAACGAGGTATTAAAAACCAAGAAGGAGAAGCTTATGGCTCATTTTATGGTAACCGCTACGTATACAGACGCAGCATTCGCCGGCATGGCGAACAATCCCCATAATAGAGAAGATGCGATTGGGGAGATACTTTCAGCTCTTAACATGAGCCTAGAAAGCTTGTACATGACGCTTGGTGGGAAACTATTCATGGTGGTGTCAGGGACAGCCGAAGCCGGTGGTGCATTGATGATCGTCGCTGGCGCCTCTGGTTCGGTCACTGACATCACTGTCGATGAAGTGTTCTCGGCCGCTGATCAAATGGATTGGATGCAATCCGCTTCGGCTGTTATGGGAGCGTACAAGCCGGCAAACGCCTAGCGGTGCCATCGGCTAATTACGTTCCTTTCGAGGAGACCAAATATGTCTAAATACACAAATGTTGTCCGCTTAAGACTAAAACCAGGGCAGCAGGAGGTGTTCGAGAGAATTTTCAAAGCCACCGATAAATAGGACGGTCTGTTGAGGCGTGTCTTAGCCAAGACCGGTGAGCAAAGTTATGTCGCTTATGGGCTTTGGGAAAGCGAAGAGGATATGTAAACTGCGATACCTCAGATGATAGCATTGCTCGATATTTCTCTATATCTAACGGAGGAATTGTCGCCGCACCTTGGAGTCATAGCCCCAGTTTCTGGCAGCGTCGTATTCGAGGTGCAGGAAAAAAAAAGGACTGGATCAACCCAGTCCTTTTTTAGCTTCCTTTCAACTTGTTCTCTGACGTCTTTAGCTTCTTTTTATTCTTAGGGTCCTCAAGACTGCTTTCCCAGTTTTTCTTTACCCTTCACTAATGATCCTTGAACCGTCGTATGACTGATCGAAAGAATTAAGTCGCCGTAGCGTCTCCGGCTTCGTCGACATTGCGATAGTTGGTCATAGAGAGGGCGATGTCTATCTTTTTGTGGTCGAAGGTAATTGATGCGCAACAACATTTGATTGCGACTAAAAGCTTACGACAAATGTTCAGCCGGTTCGTTACTCTTCAAATAGAGTTCATAACAATCGGCCTGTGACGCCCGCATGTTGTGCAAAATAGTCTGATGTTGCGACTGTGTAAAAAACTGAAGGTAACAGGAGGTGACGATGATTACCGGCACTTATACATCTGTCCTAGCACTCTTGCTAGTGATCTTGTCATTTAGGGTGATCGCATTACGAGGAATGCCTGCGTTCAAGTGGTTC
>CACBSE010000051.1 GCA_902541775.1 uncultured Litorivicinus sp.
TTGATTTGGAGATTTTCAAAAACACTGTTGGTAATGTAATCTTGAAATTCGAATAGTTGCTTTGTCTTACCAGAAAATTTATCGACCCACACGATTCGATTTTCGATGGCATCAATTAGTTCAACGTTAACTCTTAGCTTTCCATTAGCCTCCTGAATACTGCCACTTATCAAATATCTTACTCCTACTGCATCCGCTATTGCCGATGAATCAAGTCCTTTTTCCGCAACCTTCTTCGCGGAGGTGTTTGAAATCACAAAGACTTCACTGGACCGAGATATTTGGTTTGTTATGTTTTCGGCTATCCCCTCTGCAATGAATGCTTTTGTCGAATCGCCAGAAAGATTTTTGAATGGTAAAACGATAAGGGATGGTTTGGTTGGTAACGTGAAACCAACGACGTTTTCCCGCAGATCTAAATCCGAATTGACCAAATATAAACCCCCGATGGCCAACAGAACTGAAGCCAACACAGCAAGGCTCACTAACTTTTTTTTGGGTTGAGAAAGTTTCTTCTGTCGTTTCTTGGTGTCATTGATGAGGACATCGAATGCATGGAAGTGGTTCGTCTTTACTTTTTGCAGGCCTATATCATGGAAGTGCGCATCTATCTTTCCCTGAGCCAGATCATAAATAGTCTTTGAGACGCAAATGCTCCCTGCCTGACAAATTGACTCTAATCGAGCAGCAATATTCACCCCATCACCAAGTAGATTTTCGCCATCTTCGAGAACATCTCCTATATTCACTCCAATACGAAACAACATTCGATCATGAGGTAATAGGGCACTATTTTCTGCATACACATGCTTTTGAAACCCAATGACACATTTCAGTGCCTGAACAGCGCTAGCAAATTCAGCGAACACTGAATCACCACCGGTGTTAAAGATTCGACCACCATGTTCGTTAATCATTGGATCAAGTTGTGATCTATGTTGCTTTAATCTTGCGACTGTATTTGCTTCGTCTTTCTCTATAGATGCGCTATAGCCAACCACGTCGATGGCGACTATAACCACAAGTTTTCGCTCGCTATCAGTCATAGCTGTATCTACCCTTAATCTTTGATGTTATTGACGGCCGTTCCGGTTCAAGACTAAAGAAAATTGGGCTTAAATTACACTGGGCCCTGTGGAGGATGGAAAGAGGGCAGTTACCGGTAGTCATTTTCAAACCAATGTATTCACAATGGTCTCCAAGGATCATAACCTTGAATCCGCAATTGCAAAGCTAAACTTCAACTGAGCTCTATTTACGCTCTTCGGATGACCTTCAATGTTGGCCGTGACACCAAAAGAGTTGAGTTGGATCAGTCCCTTACAAACCCCTTGTCTTCGCTTGTCAGCTGCCGTGCGGATACCCAGTTATACCAACAGGATAGTCCGGACTTGCGAATTCGAGATCGTCAAATTGGAAGTACAAAATCAACCTATGAAGTAATTGCCAATCTGCGCAATCGTCGTCGTTGACGATACATCAGCACCAGCAGCTTCCCTGATAGCAACGATATCTGGTCTCTCGCCAAATGTTTTCATGAAAGAGGGGTCCTGTGCCTCGACCAAAACATAAACTGCAGTTTCATCGGCATCACATCCAGCCCAAAGAATTTTTGAGCCAACTTCATTCATTTGGGGCTCAAGATCGTTGGCCATTTTGGACCAAGTCTCCCAGCCTTTTGATATGTTAATTGTTACTAGCATAGTGGCCATGCTTAATTTCCTATTTTCTAAGTAAAGATTTTGATTTTCACAATCGTACTTGATTATCCAATGGGTAAGAGTTTGCCAAGACCTTCGTACAAAAGCATCCTTCTTCTATAAGCATCGTTCAGTTCTTCCTCGCATAGGTACATGGTGTGTCACATTGGAGCGGATAGGAACAGTGTATTGCCTTGTGCAGTTTTGATTATTATGGAGCAGACAGTGAAGAAGTTCTCAAGCTGTAAAACCTGTCTGATTGTTTTCGCCGCACTTTCGCTTATAGGTTGTGGCGAGACCATCAAGACAGCAGTCAAAAAGAGTGATGAGCTCATTTACGAACATGCTTACAAGGTTGCTCGTAAAGATGAAGTCACTGGCTGTCTTTTGTTAGAGCGGTGTGAGGCAATGAAAAAGTTTTACCTTTGCAAACTGTGCGTGATTGTCTTTGGTGCTTTATCGGTCACGCTTACGTAAGATCAGAGTGGCTTGCAACATTGCTAGTGAGCCCTAAACAGACCCAAGTCCTCGAATATCTGTTGGCGAGGTGCAAGTAAGGAATGACATGAAACAGCCCACTACCCCTATTTTACGCGATATTGTTTTAGTCGGTGGCGGTCACACTCATGTGGGTGTGCTTCGAAATTTTGCGATGAAAAAAATGCCTGGTGTGCGTCTTACTGTGATTTGTCGCGACACGCATACGCCTTATTCGGGCATGTTACCCGGCTATGTAGCAGGTCACTATCAATACGATGACGTACATATTGATTTGCGTCGATTGGCGGAGTTTGCCGATGCGCGGTTTTTTCGTAGCGAAGTAGTGGGTCTTGATCGTCACACCCACCAAGTCCTCTGCAGTGATCGCCCACCCGTGCGCTATGATCGGCTGTCTATAAATATTGGCTCAACCCCTAATCGCACCGAAATTGGCAGTGAGGGCACTCGAACCATCCCAGTGAAGCCCATTGGTGAATTCAACGCACGTTGGCTAGCATTATTAGCTCGGGCGCAAACGCAGCCCGGATCGATGCACATTGCCTTGGTGGGTGGTGGCGCCGGTGGAGTTGAATTGATTCTCGCCATGCATAAACGCCTGCGCCATGAATTAAGTCTTCTCGATAAAGATCCCAATACACTAAAGTTTAGTTTATTCACGCGAGGCGCTACGATCTTGCCAACGCATAATCACTCAGTACAGCGAAGGTTTATACAGACTCTTCGATGTCGTGGTATAGCATTGCATGCTAATGCTGCTGTCGTAGCCGTTGATGACTCTGGCCTAACAACCGTCAATGGTGAGTACCATTCGGTTGATGAAGTGATTTGGGTGACTCGGGCCGGTGGCGCGAGTTGGCTTAAAGAGACGGGTCTGTCGCTCGATGCTGATGGGTTTATCGAGGTCACCAATACGCTGCAAACAATCACAGATCAAAATATTTTTGCGGCAGGTGACGTAGCCACTATGGTTAACCATCCTCGCGAAAAAGCTGGCGTCTTTGCCGTGCGTCAGGGTCAGCCACTAGCACGCAATCTGCGCCGGTCGCTCGAGAATAACTCGCTTCGAGACTATCATCCGCAGCGCAATTGGCTGGCGTTGATAAGTACTGGCGATAAATATGCGGTGGCTTCACGTGGTAACTTTTATGCTGCAGGTGCCTGGCTATGGCGGTGGAAAGACTTCATTGACCGACGCTTCATGGCGAAGTTCAACGATTTACCTGCTATGGAGGACAACGCGAGTTCGCCGGTTCATTCCAAAGTAGCGTTGGCGGGCGAGGAAGCTCAGCAGGCTATTTCAGCAATCGCCATGCGCTGCGGCGGCTGTGGTGCAAAAGTTGGTGCCTCAACATTAAATAGAGCACTAAGTGTCTTACGGCCGGTGGAGCGCGACGATGTATTGATCGGGTTACATGCTCCTGATGATGCTGCAGTTGTTCGCGTGCCTCATGGCAAAGCTGTGGTGCATTCGGTCGACTTCTTTCGTTCGTTTATTGATGACCCCTATATCTTTGGACAAATCGCGGCGAACCATGCCCTTGGCGATATCTTTGCGATGGGCGCCGAGGCACAATCTTCGACCGCTATTGCAACTGTTCCACAAGGCCTCGAATCCAAAGTAGAAGACACTCTGTTTCAAATGATGTCGGGCGCTATCGATGTCCTCAATGATGCCAACTGCGCCCTAGTTGGAGGCCACACCGGCGAAGGCCAAGAACTTGCATTGGGCTTCGCTATTAATGGTCTGATTGATGATCGATCGGATGAGATAATGCGTAAAGGAGGCATGCGTCCCGGTGACGTCTTGATCCTGACGAAGCCTATCGGCACCGGTACTTTGTTTGCCGCGCACGCTCGTCTAGAGGCAAAGGGTCGTTGGATAGACGATGCTTTACAATCAATGCGCCACTCGAATCGTTTGGCGGCTGAATGTCTCCGTCGGTTCGAGGCAACTGCTTGCACAGATTTGACAGGCTTTGGGTTGCTGGGACACCTGGTTGAAATGACAAGGCCTTCCGAGGTTGATGCCACCATCTATCTGTCAGCTCTGCCAATTTTAGAGGGTGCTGAAAAGACCGCGGGAGCCGGAATTTTGAGTTCTTTACAACCAGCTAATGTGCGTTTACGCCGAGCGATTCGCAAAGTGGAGACGATGGTCAAGCATCCACGCTATCCTTTGGTATTTGATCCACAAACTGCTGGTGGCTTGTTGGCTAGCGTGGCCGCCGACCATGCAGATGCTTGTGTGCGCGAGCTCATCTCACTTGGTTACTCCCAAACTCGCATAATTGGTGCCATCCATCCAAAGGGAGATAGCCTTGAACCTATTACTCTACTCCACTGACCTTATGGATTACTGCTAGCAGAGCATCTTTTTCTGCTTCCGGGGTGTAACGTGATGCGAGTTCACGACATCTATCAGTTAATAACGAACGAAAGGCGAAATCAGACTCAAACTTCGTCATCATCGCCGCTAAGGCTACCGAATCGCCGGTCGGGAAAAGACCAGGATAATCTTGCCCAAGCAATCCTGTGTTACCGGGAATATTGCTTGCGATGATCGGCAAACCTGCCACGCAAGCTTCAGAGACCACATTGGCACCACCCTCCATTACAGAGGTGATGACCATTGCCTGACTTCGTGCGTACAGGTGACGAACCGCCGTTTGTGAGACCTCGCCTAACCAACTGTAACGCTCGTTATTACTCATTTGGGCTTGTGCGGCAACGGCCCAATCAGAGGTATGAGCACGGCCAGCTTGAACGATCCGAATACGAGAATCTACAGGTAATAAACGAGATGCCTCAGCGGCACGCAAGCTATCTTTTTCTTCACGCAAATGACCTACCACACACAATGTAAAATCACGCGCCACCGTCTTACGATAGGTCGTTGCCAAAGGCAGTGCGGATTGATAAACGATGTGTAAAATAGTGTGAAATTCTGAAGGAATATTGTGGGAGACATTGGCGTGCAAACCTATCAAAGCGCTAGCGTAAGCCAAACTCATTCGTGTCACTTTAGGGTGGGTGTGCTGAAAACGATAGATATCAGTACCTGTGAGAACGATTATCAAGGCTCGATCTGGAAAACGGTTGGCGAATGCTGCGATGCTAGCGGCGCTCCGCCAAGCGTGGAGGGCTATCATTAAATCATATGATCGATCTTCCACGCCCCACTGCTCAAGGATATCTATTTTATGTCCAGCCTCTCGCAGTAACCTGGACCACCGCCTTGCGGTTGCACGATTACCTGATAATGAACTCGGCGGTGCGGGCGTCACCAAAGCCATTTTCATAATTGATTACCTCGCTGGAGTAAACAATGATTACGACACCATCCACTCATCGCCTCACCTCCAATGTTCTGGTTGAAATGCTTGATGACGCCCGACAGCGCACCGTCGAGCTAACGCAAGATTTGCCGCCTGAGCGTCATTTAGGACCTAAGCTTAGCATCGTAAATCCACCTCAGTGGGAGATTGGGCATATTGGTTTTTTTTA
>CACBSE010000052.1 GCA_902541775.1 uncultured Litorivicinus sp.
CTCGGTAGCAAGGACTTGCATTCTGCCTAACAATTATGACCTTAGGGTAGTATGGCACTACTACCGACCAAGCATATTTGCAGTGTTTTTGGCAGTATCGTGAAGGTGTTCAATCGTTCTAAGGCCCGGTTTCTCAGCGTTTTTCGATTGAGCGCTCCGCGTTTTATAGGTGCTTTTAATGATCGATCAGTGTAGTGTCTGAATGATGATGTACAGGATTAGAGTATGGGAATTAGTAACGCCAATCTTATTGTGACAAACGCTACTTGGGGTGATATGGCTAATCCGTTAGCTGACGCTTTAGCGAAGGATGGTAAGCGTTATTGGATAGAGGTGGATATATGTCCGCTAAGCATGCTTGAGCTGCCAAATGATGCTCGTCAACGCGCTGTCCTGAGAGAATTTGCGGACTGGGACGATGTGAAAGACAGTCGTCCGTTGAGGGTAGTTGCCGCTAATCCTTACGCACCTGAAGCGCTAGAGCAATTTGAGCCACTGATCAACGCATTGAAGCTGAGGAAGGATCGACTAAAGTATGCCGCACTCGACGATGACACAGCCCTCGCCTTTTCAGAGATAGTCCGATTTGTAGGTATCGATCAAGTTACTCCGCGCGAGATTTTGACGCCTACAGCCCCAGGGAGCTCTGTCGAGCTATCTAAATTGATCACTAGGGACGCTGAAAATAGTGAGCTCTGTGTCGTTCTCGAGGAAATTGAGGAGGCAGGTGGTGTTGCGAAACGACTGATAGCTGCTAATCAGCGGGTGATTCGGATGCCCATATTTGGCCGTACGAAAAATAATCCTGACGTGTTGAAGCTCAGTGATTCCCCCAACTTTATTTTGGTCAACGACCCGTATGCGTTAACTGTGGCTATCCAAGGTTTGAAAAGACAGGCCGCTGATTTAAGCGAGATTGTCTGGGTAGGAACTAGTGCGTTGTTGCAGGCGATGGTTAAGCGTGATTGTCCGGGATCGACTTGGCTCGATGTCCCAGATCTGAGACACGATGTGATCTTAGAAAAAGTTTCAAAGTACTAGCCGGGGTCAAAGGATGGGTCTGTTAAAATGGTTTGATGGTGGGAAAACGAAAGAGCGAGACACCGCGAAGAATGGTTTTGAGAGAGCGGTGTCGTCGTCGGGGGACTCGAAAGAACTTAGGGCACTCCGAATCCGTATCGCGCTCCGGTCTAAAACGGGTCTTGATATAATCTTTCGGGCGGCGATGAGGGCAATTGCCAGCCATGAGGAAGAAGTCATGATCGCAACCGCAGGGGGAGAAGTTCCGCCACCCACGCCAGTGGCTGACGAAGAGACGTGTTTTCAAACAATGGTGACGGTAAATGGTCCCGTGATGATCTATGTCCCTCTAGAGTTCGCTTCGAGATTTTTTGAACTAGGTACTCGATATCAGCAAAAGGAAATCGATACGCAGACTGCACTTACCGAAGGCCAGGAGATCGCAAATGAATTGGGAACGCTTTTGAATCTCGATCAATACATGGTGCAGCCAATCACACCCCTGGAATTTTTGTTAGCTCAAAACATTGTGGGTTCAAATATCAATTAGATGAGATCGTAGATCTAAGATTTAGACGCTGGAGAACTTATGGGCACTGAAGTAAAAATTGAAAAGTTAAAAAGAATCCAGAATCTCATTTACGAGCTGTCCGCTAGAGTCAGCGAAAACACGGCGAAAGCGGGGCTACATCGTTCAAAAGTTGAAGAAAATCATTTTCATATTCTGGCCAACACGACAGCCAATGGTGTCGCGCTCCGTGATCTTGCAACTAAAGGACTGGAGTCACATCTGGCGATTTGTCTGCATGAGCTCAATGATATCGAGACCGAGGAAGAGGAAAAGAGAGTCCATGCGAAATTCGCAACCCTTAAACTACTGATAGAGCATCTAAAAGCGAGAATCGAGATCAACCGTGGTCTTATTCGAATTAATCAATCGCTAGTCGAGATCAACAAACAAATGATTGCTGTGAATAGCAGCTCTGCTGGCTTCACTGATGAGATTGTACTAGCCGCCGCATCAACAGACCTTCATCATGATCGTGTGATGCAGGAAGTACTCGATGAAGAATACTCGATATCGAACGAAATGATCGATGAGTTAAATGAGATTTGTGACGGTTTGGTTGAGATCGTTGCCGAAAATACAGCACACATTGAAAAACTGAACTCAGAATCGGATCAAAACAGGTTAGCGATCGCTGGGAATAATAAACGAATCCACCAGCTAATCGACATGGTACTCGAAGTTTCAGAATTCTCTTGAACAGAGATGGACCTTCGTAATTACATCGACCATTGTGAATGGTGGTTTGAGCTGCTCTAAGGTCGTTTGCCTAGTTAGTTTTACGCAGTTGCAACACTGGAACTCGACCATTGAGTTGTTGAATGGATCGAGAAATCTGCGATAGTAATGTTCGGTTTCGTAAATGTTTCTCATCGTGAGAAACCGGCAAGCGATTTCTGGGCGATCCGTAAGAGTCCCGCAGAGGGCGTCTGTTTTGACAGGCAAACGGATAACAGAGGCCGACTGACTGCTTGCAACCCAATCTGTCCTTGAAATAGGCGAGTCGAAACCAGGAAAGGCTGAGTCACTACTCAGCCTTTTTTATTGAAGTTTTGTATATCCTGATATTGGACGCGATCCCGCGAAGGGGTTACCGTTATGAGAAGCGTTAGAGAGTGTGATCTATGCAAGGTAACGATAACAAGCCACCGAAAGCTTGGTGGGTGAATTGGCTTATAATTGCAGCCACGGTCGTCGTGATCATAGTCTTGTCTTGAGATCAGACAACGCGAGATTCTTTCTCAATTAGCTATGTTGCCTTGGGGCGCAAGGGAACGATCTCTAAGATTGTATCGATTGGCCGGCATAGTCGGGTCCCCTTGTCGGTCACAACAAAAGGTCTTTCAAGAGCGGCCGGTTGCTCCAGGACATAATGAACGATCATGTCAAAGTCATCGTTGATCAATGCATCGTTCTGTTCAGATTGAGCGTCTGCTTTTAGCATTTGTCGCCACTTGAGGCCGGAAGATGCGCTCAATCCGCACAAGGTCTCAGTTGTCCATCCATCTTGCAGGTAAAGCATGATTATTGGACTAATGCCTGAATCCTGCAAAAAGCGCAGCACGTCTCTTGATTTACTGCAGATGGGGTTGTGGTAGATGGTGGCTTGAATCATTGAATACCTTCGTGAAATTTGTCAGCCAGGACGTTGTATGAGGGTAGTACTGGATTATCGCTCCCGCCAATGGTTATTGAGTGATTCCCGCCCTTGAGTTATTGGCATTTTACTTGCTTGCACTATATGTGATGTTTTTTCGACGGAGAACAAAAATGTCAGTTTTGACGAAACTTGAGTTTGAGCGTGATCTGGATTGTATGGAGATCAGTCTTTTCGCACAGTGTCGGGCTCTTATCAGCGAAGGGATGGCTGCGGAAGTTGATCAACTGATCGAGAGTCGCGCAGGTCTTGAATCACAAGATGAAATCGATAGGATACAGCTGATTAGAGATCTTGCTAGCGGATCAACAGCTCTGATTAGCTGATTCTATCTGGGTGATCAGATGGGCAAGTACCTTTCGAATTCTCATCAACCCTGGTGATTCGAGCTAGCCCGGGGGGGCGCTTAACGGATTGATGATCAAACGACGCCCTGGGTAATAGCTTCCCAAGGTAATCAAGACCTTCAGGGAGCGCTTTTATTGTCGATAGAAGATGTGGTTGATTGAAAGAGACTGGGGATGTGCTTAAAATAAAATTAGGATTAGCAATTGCTTCTATCACCTTGTCGGCTGGACTAAATGCCGACAGTGCGCAGAGACTGGACTCACAAGCTTCAGTCTTAGACGCGTTGTCTCAAACCCGAGGTGAAGCTGTCTTAGCGTTTATTGACAGTTCGGCAGATCAATCCAGTACTGTCAGGAGTCTCCAGGGCTTGCTTAGTAGCTATTTGTTAGAGCTCAACGGGACCGATTTGGGTCAAGTTCGGCGGAATACGGTCATTCATGTCAGACCTCGGCTTGGTTTGAATAGGCTGAAACTGACTAATGCTTTTGACAAAAACCAATCGACTGAAGTCACCTTTCCGACGATGCGATCAGCTGGTATTTCCACATCGATTATTGACATACAAACGTCACGCCAGTTCAGCTGGATTCAAGCAATAACGCTTTCTAGTGCCGAAGTTCAGTTGATTGAAGACGCGCTCAAGCGAAGTCAGCATGGCGGTATGAGGCGCGTTTTGGCTCTGATCCGTGCTCGCGGCAAGGAAATTGTTCCCCAGAAAAAAGATCGTGTGACTTGGAGAAGCGGTGGGCCTGCCGTTGACAGCTCTGATAATGGATCTGATTCAGGCAGCTTGTCGTCAGGCGAAAGCTTTTCCGAGGCCGCAGTCGTTGAGTCAAATACTGATAGTGTAAGTGGTCAAGAATCAGTTGATACCTCAGAACCGCCTGCGGCGCCTGCTGACGAGGCTGTTTCTGAGACAGTGGAAAGTGAATCATCTTCCAGTGTTTCCTCAGACCGTCGAAGCTATTATTAGTAGATCGAATCGCAGTACACTGACGCTTTGAATACAGGGAGGATGATTTGTGCCAGAGTCAATCGAGGTCGTCGTGCGTGGGGGCATTCTGTGCGCTGATTTCAACGAGGGATGCCTTATCATCGATACGGGGTCTCCGGTATCATTAGGGCCAGACATTCCGGTGCGAGTGTTGGGCTCCGTGGTTCAGTTAAATTCGAGTTTTGGCAGTTTTGCCTGGACTGAGATACAGAAGAGTCTGCCATTTGATGCTGTTGGCTTGATCGGAGTTGATGCATTTTCTGACGTTGTGTTGGGATTTGACGTTGCAAACAACACGCTCGCTCGGCTCGACGTAGCAATTGACGGTGATAAAACTACATTTGTCATGGGATCCCCCGTAGTGCAATGTCAGATTGGCGAGGAACGGTTGAGCTGTGTTCTAGACACTGGTGCTGGATTGTCATATCTCAGGAGTGATGAAACTGCTGTGTTCGGACAGGCACTTGGGAAACAGCATGATTTCCATCCGATGCTTGGAGAATTAGAGGTCGAGACAGTTGCCTGCACGCTCGTTGTTGGCGAGCAATCGTTAACCGAAACATTTGGTATCGCGACCGCTGAACTCCGTCAGTTAATGAACACCGCGAATATCGATGCGATTCTCGGCACCACTTTTTTCCAGCAGTCACTGATTGAAATTGATTTTCATAACGAGATCGTTGGAATGACTTTGGATTGAGCTACAAGAGTTCGAGGCGGTTAAATCCGCCTTCGATGTGACGGGTCATTAAAATTGAAGCCAATTCATTATCGTGTGCTTTGAATGCCCTGACCAGTTGCTCATGCTCTTCGATTGATTTCTGAATATTCTTTTGATCGGCTAGGCTCCGACTTCGGAAAACCAGTGATTCGCGCATCACTTGATCGATTAAGTTAATCAGGCGAGGGGATTCCGCGACTGTATGGATGACTTTATGGAACTGGATATTCA
>CACBSE010000053.1 GCA_902541775.1 uncultured Litorivicinus sp.
ACCCAGCAATGCCCGTTATATAAATTTTCATAAATAGCAGTCTCAGTGAGGTGTAGATCGCGCAAATGATAACCGAAGTGACCGAGGCTTTCATGCCCGGAGAATGTCTAAATTTTTCGTAAAATCTCTAGATAACCATTACAAATGAAATCCCAACTGTATTCATCAGATAACGGCTCTGCATGCTTCCAATCTTGAGAATCAATCAATTCTGTTAATGACTCCATATTATAGAAATAATTACCAAAGCCTCCCAAAACTTCCCTGTTAAAACGCGTATCGAATGCCAGAACAGGCAACCCTGAGTCAACGGCTTCAACCAGAGTCGGGTTGGTTCCACCCACCGAGTGACCATGAATGTAAGCCCTCGCATTATCTCGCAAATCTTTTAGCGCCGCTCTGTCATAAATTGGACCCAAAACCCTACAACGATCATCAAGCGATGGCCTAACTTGACTTTCAAAAAAAGCAGTAGACGGGCCTACAATTACCAAAGGGATCTTCGACCCCGAAGCAACAAAGGCCTCAACGATCATCTTAATGTTGTTTTCAGGCTCCAATCTCATTACCAACAACAAGTAACCTAACTTCGAAAGGCCAAATCTTTGTTCCGAACCAAGATCAACAGTTTCCTGATCCTGCTCACAGCCATACCTTAAAATCGAACCATCTCGTCCAAAATTGATCGAAAAATAACGCGCAATCAAATTAGCATCAAACACAAGTCGGGTAGCGAATCTAGCGCAAAACCACTCTGAAACTTTAAAAAATCGGCGTGCTGTTAACCCCCACTTCTGACGCCTCCACTCAAAGCCATCCGTATTGCAAACGATATTCATCCCCAAGAGCTTTGCTAATGGGAAAAGGGCCGACGCCCCATACCCAAAACTCAATAAAACTTTTGCGCCTCTCAGACGAAAGCTAATGATCGCAATCAAACTGAATAAAAGGATTCCAAATCCAGGAACGCGCTTAATAAAAAGCCGACTCACATTGGCGTAAGGGTACTCTTGCAATTTAAACACCGAATCGCATGCAACGAGGTACTTCAATTCTGGATCATGAATTACCGAGTGTTTAACGAGCTCACCGATACATTGATCGAAAGCACCATATGCCGGAGGTAATCCACGCACGCCCAAAACACCAACTTTCAAAGGAATTCTGGTCAATTAAATATCCATTCCACAGCGTCTGTAGGCAGCAAAATACACCTTATTCACCAAAGCAACATCGAAATACTTTTCGGCATATCTTTTCGCGTTTTCCGGAATCGGACTACTCAATGCAGATAATGCCCTCTCAAATACGGATAAGAGATCTGAATCTGATGCATATACGAATCCATTTACCCCATCTTCAAGATGATCGCTCACACCGGTGGTCTTTTTTGCTATTACAACTTTCCCGGCCAGCATCGATTCGATCAAAAGCCGAGAAACACCCTCTCTGTAGTCAGACGGAATAACCACAACGTCAGTGGCCAACAGCCAAGGCCTGAGATCACTAGCATGTCCCAAATATGAAACATTGTTTCTTTCTGCTACTAGCGAAATAGACTCCACACCTAACTCACCCACACCCGGCAGACCAACCTGAATAAATTGCAGATGATCAGAGGCTAGGTGAGCGGCTGCGAGTTCGAAAAATGACCATACCCCCTTCTGTGGAAGAGCTCTTGAAAAAAAGCCTACTGTGATTTTTTTTGAATTCAAGCTCGATTTGGGTTTAACTCCCCGAAAGTAGTCTGTTGGGATGCCGCTTCCAGCTGTTTTGAGCACGATGCATCGACTAGGCGAGATGAGAAGTCGTCTTACTTCTAAATAATCGTCTTTATTTTGAACAATAATTACGCGCACAAAAAACTGAGCAAAAAAGTACAGCAACCTGATTGAATTTCGGATAATACTTCCAGCCACCCCACCATATGAGAAGGCACGACCCATTCCGGTTATCGTGCAAATAACCGGAATCTGGCCCAAGGAAAATAGCGCAGCCAAAACTCCAATGAAGTTTGAAGTATGTGTGAATCCATGAAAAATAAATGTTTTAGAAGTTCTCAAACAACAAATCAGGCCCCAGAGCCCCATCGGCGTTAAAGGAAAAAACGTTGACATGTTTGTGTACTTCTCAGGGATATATTCGGTATCAGGATATGAGGAGACCACCATAGCCAGCATACTTTTCTCCGCTAGCTGCTTGACCAGGCTCAATCTGAAGGAATAGGAGATCGAAAACGTATTACCATGCAATACGACCATTTTTGGGGCTGATTTAGAGACGTTCATGATTTTTTTGACGATTCTAAGAGATGCATATTATTGATTAGCAAACGCAACACAACTGCCAAACTACAGATCGAAAAAATAAAAAAGCCAACTAAATCGAAATGAGCCGTGAAAATATATATCGAACCCAACGTCAGAATACCCGGCAAAGCATGGCCAACCGCTGTGATAACCATTTTCGAATCAAGAGACAATGCTCCCATCAGACTGCAGAAAAAACCCGTGCCAAAAGCAATTAATGATGAAAGAGCTGCTCCTTTTACACCGAATAGTGGAATCATCCACACTCCCAAGAGAATGTTAGTAATAGCTACAGTTAATGCGGTACCTGTTAACAACAATGTCCTCTCATACAAATGAAAGATGGGATCAATTAGAAAAGCCTTGAGACTGAATAAACAGATGGCTACCACCAACAACGGCACCAACTCAGCATCAGCACTATCGAAGGAAGACCCCCATACGAGGGAACCCAACGGCAGAGGAAAAATATAACCCATCAAGACCAGAGAGAAAGCACCAACCAACATTAACGAACCGTGAAAGCCGTAAAGTTTCATCACGCCAACTTTGTCCTGAGATTGGAGTGAAACGAGGCGCGGATATAGTGCAAGGTAGGGTATGACAAAAAGCATAGTAAGCCCCTGCAATAGAAGTTCAGAAAAAGATGCATACCGACCCACCTCTTCAATCGTTGCGAATATTGATAACAGATACTTATCACTCGCATTTATGATCCAATCAGTGGTGAGCGATAACGAAACCGGCAAACCAAACATAAAGGCATTTGTAAGCATCTTTTTATTAACTACACCGAGCGCCCAGTCGCCTAAAAATGAAACCCGAAATACGGCTTGATTCAAAGCGGAAGCAATGAAATACGAACAACCGAGTGCAAGTAGAAACCAAACAGCTGACTGAATCCCATAGGCGGCCAGAAGGACAAATAACGATAATTGAAGGCCATTACGCACTAGCCGTTGCTTGAGATATGCCCCCGCCTTCAGAGTTGCATTTAGACTAGCCAACTTGAGTTCGTACTGTGATTTAGTGCTATATAAGAGGCCTCCTGTGAATACAAAAGACGCAAGCACCGATTCGAAATATCCTACTTGAGATCCCGTATAGACTATGGCCAGAAAGATGATAGTAGACAAATTAATGAATCCTACATACTTAGAAATTAGATCTCGCCATTCCTCTACCTCAAATTTTTTAGCCAAAAATCTCGTTAGATAAGCTTTCAACCACTCTACAAAAATAATAGAAATCAGGCCGACTGTTGTAGTTGTTAAAATATACATTCCGAGTTCGAACCTCGGTAAGGTTCGGATTACCACCAAAAAACTTAGGAAGGCAAGTGCTCCCGGAATAAGTCGCGAGGCGAAATATTTTGTGAAATCATTATTTAGAGTGGTCGATAAAAACCTCATCTGAAGCACGTTATGAGTTTAGACAACATTCTTGGTAAAACCTGTTTCCGAAATCTATTCCAACCAAATCGTAATTTCAGGTATGAAGCCCCATGCTTCCCCCTAGACGAATCAAGTGCAGTTCTAAATCTTCCTGTGATTGATCCTTGCGATACGAACGGTTCAGAGACACGAAGATGAATGATGCCCAATGCTTCATCCAAAGACTTAAGAAAGTGGTCTGCGGGCTTATCTATTTTGTGCTCATCTAGCCATTTTAACCTAGCTTCACAGCCCTTCCTGTTCAACAAATAGGCCTCGGCTGTAGTCATAGGGGATTCGATCAACGATAAGGAACGGGAGTTGAAAAAGCGTGAATCCAACCTGTTATCAGTTCCACCCAGAAATACTAAACAACGGTAATTTAATTCTTGTAGCAGTGATATTACGCTTTCCATCTTATTACTAAAGTCAGCAGTTAAGAGCGCATCATCTTCCAGCACTAAGCACCAATCAAACTCGGACTCTAGTAGCTTACGCTGTGCCTCAATATGCTTCAAAACGGTCGAAATAGATTTATCCGGTAGCTTATCGGGCACACAGCGCTCCCGATCAGTGTCCGTCAGAGAGTCAGCATCATATTCCCAAATAAATGTCGGCTCCAAACCGAACAAACCCAACTGGTTTTTTATTGACTCATGTCGCTCTGTAAACTGAGCGACCGTGATGACATAAATCGGTAGGCTAGTTAACCACATCTTCACGTACCTACTTTCGCAAAACATACCTCACGTGTAGTGAGGTCGAGAGCGTGATCACACATATCAAAGCCATCAAACCAAATGCTGGATCTAGTGAGGTCAGGAATATACCAACCCATCCTAAAACAGCTGCCAGACCCAATATGACGAATAAAGCTTTTCGATTATTTTGCTCCGATGTGTCTGCCAGAATATGGTGTAAATGGTCTCTGTCGCCCGTTGTCGGCGATCGCCCGGACAGCAAACGTATAGTAACAACCCCCACAAAATCGGATGCGGGAATTAATAATACCCACCCCACCATCACTGGATGGATCGAGCGCCCTGGGCCTTGGGAGAAATCGACGCAGAGCCACGAGAGAATGAACCCTAACGATAAGGTGCCGGCATCTCCCAAGAATACCTTTCTAGCAGGTGTCAAAGAAACATTCACTGCCCAGAAAACCGCCACACTGATAATCAACGCGGTCAACCAACTTGGTCTGCGTATCTCGCCTACGGTGAGAAGCTGTCCGACGGCAATGAGCCCCAGACCTACCAGTACCAGCCCCGCAGCATTACCGTCTATGCCGTCACTCATATTTATAGCATTCATCGCAAACACCACAAAAGCGACAGTTAAAAAGATCTGCATTTTTTCAGGTACGGCGAACTCATAACTCGCAACC
>CACBSE010000054.1 GCA_902541775.1 uncultured Litorivicinus sp.
GGATCGACTGCCACACCCGAAATGATAGCGGGCTGGGATATCGATATTCGTCCCGATGGGATGGGGCTACCACCAGGTCAGGGATCTGTCGCTGCAGGTGAACCGTTGTACGAGGCGAAGTGTGCAAGTTGCCACGGTTTGTTCGGGGAAGGTGAGGGTCGCTGGCCGGTCCTTGCTGGTGGTGAGGGCACCCTCGACACGCTTCATCCCGAAAAGACTGTTGGTTCGTATTGGCCGTACGCATCTACACTTTGGGATTACATTTACAGAGCGATGCCCTACACCGCCCCGCAGTCATTAAGTAACGAAGAGGTGTACTCGATCGCTGCCTACGTTCTCTATCTAAATGATATCGTCGAGGAAGATTTTGTATCCAATAAGGAGACATTTGCGCGGGTGAAGATGCCGAACGAGGAAAATTTTTTCATCGATAACCGGCCTGACGTGCAGAACGAGCGTTGTTTTAAGAACTGTGCTGACCCATCAACCTTCGAGATAGTGACCACGATTAACGGCGTTACACCGACGGGTCATTTTAAAGAGGACTCGGGGGTCGCAGCGAATCATTACGAGGGCAACCCCTCTGCGGCTAGCGGCTCTGAAAAAAGGATAGAAAAAAGTGTTACTAAAGTCGCACTTTCAAATGAGGCGTTACTCGGCAGAGGTGTGTACGATAAGGCTTGTCAGACATGTCATAACTCCGGGATTGCAGGAGCCCCCAAGCTGGGTGATGTGTCTAGTTGGGTTAATCGCATTGGTCAAGGAATGGACACCCTTAACGACCACGCGATAAACGGCTACCAGGGTGCAGATGGAGTGATGCCTGCGAAGGGTGGCAACATGGCGTTGTCGGATAACGACGTCGTCAACGCGGTGGCGTATATGGTTGAATCGAGCCGCTAGGCTTAATTCTTATTCAGTATGGAGAGGAAACTATAATGAAGAAGGAACTCTTAACAGCTTTGCTAGCATCGGCTCTGGTATCGCCCTTGGCGATCGCAGACGCTGTCAAGCAGGGAAAGGAACTCGCGTGGAGCCGTAAAAAAGGCAATTGTCTCACGTGCCATATGGTAGAGGGTGGGCAACAGACAGGCAACTCTGGTCCGCCACTGATGTCGATGAAGGCTCGATATCCAGACAAAGCCGCGCTCCGCGAGCAAATCTGGGACCCGACTAAGCGGAACCCCCTGACCAACATGCCGCCGTTTGGGCGTAACAAGATTTTGACTGAGGCAGAGATCGACCAGGTGGTTGAATATCTGTATTCACTGTAATTAGCCAAGAAAGGAGAGTTGCGATGGATCGTCGTAGCATATTGAAAATAACAGGCACATTATCAGCCGCCGCAGCGGCCACCGTGGCATTTCCTCGGTTGGTATTTGCAGCCTACAACCAAAAAGCGTTTAAAAACCCGAAGGTCGAGGATTCGTTGAATGAACTGTTCGGTGGTAGCGCGTCGACGCCAAGCGGCGACATTAAGCTGAAGGCTCCCGATATAGCTGAGAACGGAGCGGTTGTGCCGATCGAAATATCAACCTCCATGAAGGTAGATAAGATTGCATTCATGGTTAAAGAGAACCCGAACCCACTTGCTATCGTCGCTGATATCCCTGCGGGTACCGAGCCAATGGTCAAGACTCGTGTACGCATGGGCAAAACCACCCAGGTGACAGCAGTCGTGAGCTCAGACGGCAAGCTCTATACGGCATCGAAAGAAGTGAAGGTAACTATCGGTGGATGTGGCGGTTAATAGGAGAATCTAGATATGTCATCAATTCGTATAAAAGCAAAAGAACGTAACGGTAGCGTTGACGTAAAAACTCTGATGAAACACAACATGGAGACAGGTCTGCGTAAGAAGAAAGACGGCTCGAAGATTCCGGAGCATTGGATCACTGACGTCACGGCGGAGTCCGGCGGCAACGTTGTATTCGCTGCAGCCTTCAACACATCAATCTCGAAGGATCCCTATCTGGCTTTCAAATTTGCAGGCAAGAAGGGCGACAGCTTGACGATCTCATGGAAAGACAATAAGGGTAAGACGGATTCTGCCCAGACAATAGTAAAGTAACTGAACGGAGACAGTGAAATGAAGAAAATTATAGGCTCGGCTTTAGCCGGCACACTAGGATTGGTTATCGCTTTTGGGATTTCAGCTGGCCCAGTTGAAGACCAGATAGCTTTCCAAAAGTACTACGAGAATCGGTTTCCAGATACTCCTACAGAAGATTTCGCAAATGGCGTCTATTCAATCCTACCAACAGCTCGCGAGCAGTGGGAAGCTATCGAAGAGTTTCCACCCTACGAACTTGCTATCGAAGCCGGTGAAGAGTTTTACAATAAGACGTTTGCGAATGGTAAGTCACTAGCTGATTGCTTTGGGGCGGATGGTGCAGTGCGTAATCAGTATCCTAAGTGGGATAGTGAACGTGGAATGGTTGTGACGATGGAGCTCGCAATTAATGAATGCTTGGCTGCGAATGGTGAAAAGCCGTTGAAGTACAAGAAAGGGAAGATTACTGAGGTAACGGCGTATATGTCCTTTAATTCTCGAGGTCAAAAAGTAGACGTCAAAATCCCATCCGATGATCCGCGGGCTCTGGCAGCGTATGAGAATGGAAAGGAACATTTTTATACGAAGCGTGGGCAGTTGAACTTTGCGTGCGCTGATTGTCATCTGTTGACAGCAGGTAATTTGTACCGTGCTGATACTACGTCACCTGGATTTGGTCATGGAACTCATTGGCCTGTGTTCCGTTCAAAGTGGCAATCGATGGGAACGTTACATCGCCGCTTTGGCGGATGTCATAAGAACATTCGAGCCAATCCCTATAAAGCACAGGGGGAGGAGTATAGGAACCTCGAATATTTTGTAACTTATATGTCAAACGGCCTCGAATTCAATGGACCAGCGGCGCGCAAGTAGGGGATTGAGTTATGAAATATAAATTGAAAATGCTCACACTAGGGTTGGCGTTGACCGCTCCTGTTACGTTCGCCGGGAATGGAACCACGGCGGAACACATTGAGGCGGCCACCGCTGCCTATAAGCAGGTCGCAAAAGATACTAGTTATCAATGGACAACGACCGTCAGAACCATAAAAGCTGCCCAAAAGGCGCTAGAAGCTGGTGATGATAAGGCGGCGCGGAAATTGGCGCATCAGGCCATGGATTTAGTCGAGGCAACTCGTCTTCAGGCAAAGATTGAGGGTGAGACTTGGCAAATGCGTGTTCCTAAGTAACTGTTGGTTCTAGCCAGGAAACGCGGCCATGTGCCGCGTTTTTTTGGTTTCTTTAGCTGGGTGTTTATCGGGACGGATAACTGGCTAAGCCTGTAGTAGCCCGCTATTGGAGGTTACTTTATTTTGTTTCATTGATTTATCTACGCGACTTTACCCGGATAATCGGCGATCCCTGGATTATTATTCATGCCGATTACCTTGGGATGGTTGATTTTGGGGATCCGGAGCACCTCGCTGGAGTCTTTCGTGGAGATGATATAGTCCCGGATAATGTCCCAGATCAAACGCCCATTAGGAGTCCTGTTGACAGTGGCCCAGCCCGCGACCTTGTAAGTTTTCTTGGGATCAATCCGTTCCCCGTTATCAAGTCGGGCCTCTGTAATACGTTCGCCGAGACCCCTTGTGGGCGCGATGCTATAATCCATCCCTCCCACACGGACCATGTCTCCCCCCGACTGAAGATATGGGTCTGGATCAAACAGGTTGTCGGCGACTGCCTCGAGTGTCTGCATCAACTGCTCGCCCGTCATCTCTGATACGTAAGTCTCGGAGTAGGTAGTGGCGACCTGACTCATAACGTCGTCCATTGTGATCCAGTCTCCCTCTAACGTGGTTGTGCCCCAGCGGACACCAGCCGACATCGCGACATCTGCCTTATATTCCCAGCGTAGCGCGTTGCAGATGACTTGGTCCCAGGTGCCCATGAAGTTTCCCCGCCGGTACAGAAGTTGATCTGCCTTAGCAAGCCTCTCTGTAAGAATTTCGTCATAAGTCTTGCCGACCCACTCCGGTGTGAAGAACGCATCCTTACGGCGGCTTTGTATAATTTTGTCTGAGTATTTGGTCTGACGCATCTGGGAGATGAAGGACTCCATTTCTTTATCCGCGTCAAGCCATTTACTAATCACCGGAAACATTTGGTAAGACAAACCTTCGAGTGATCCGTCACCGAACTTAAAGTCCATGCAACCGACAAACTTGCCATTCGATCCGGCATTTGTAACCCAGCAGTCATGTCCAGCTGGATTCTTCACTTTGACAGGTAACGGACATCCGTCGTGGGTATGACCACCAAACACTGCGTTGAGACCTGGGACACGCTCGGCCATCTTGATGTCAACATCCATGCCGTTGTGCGAGACCAAGACGACTGCATCAGGAGCCTCATCGCCCCGGATTTGTTCAACGAGTTCGGCCATATCGTCTTCTCGGAGGCCGAATGACCAGTCCGGGAAAAATTCTTTTGGGTTCGCGTTGGCAGTCCGTGGGAAAGCCTGCCCAACGACAGCAATTCGTGCGCCGTTTATTTCTTTGATTACGTATGGCTGAAACGCATGGCCAGTATCCTCGTCATAGAGTCCGCGTCCACCGAACCTCTCAACAAGAGATGGGTACTCATCACCGAATAAGGAATCTTCCAATACCCGGACGTTTTGACCAATGAAGTCGCCTTTAAACAGAGCGACGTTGGAAAGTACTTCGTCTTCGCGATACGTGAATTCCCAATGGCCGACCATTATGTCAATACCAAGAATATTCGAGGCCTCAACCATGTCAACACCACGAGTCCATAGTGATGTCGCCGAGCCTTGCCATAAATCACCACCGTCGACTGTCAGCGTGTTTGATGATCCCCCAGCCTGATCACGTAAGCGATCAAGTAGCGTTTTCACGTGTGCGAAACCACCTGTTCGTCCCAGCCGCTCGGCATGCTTGGCAAA
>CACBSE010000055.1 GCA_902541775.1 uncultured Litorivicinus sp.
ACCCAGCTGACCGCATCTCGCAAGCCATTGAGGTAATATTGTAATTCATTGATGCCCGCGATTATCAGACCACTGGCTTGTACAAAGAGATCTATCTTGTTTTCAAGAAGATCGAACGCGATCCGCAGAAATTCAAGACGCTACTGCACTAGACCACTGCCAAAAAAAACGATTAGTTTACGATTACAGGGACTTGAGTGAAGCAGCTCGTCGAGCACGTGCCTCAATCTCTGCGTAATTGCCTTTGGTCAATAAATCAGTCGGTGCAATCCAACTGCCACCGACACACACGACGTTAGGACACGCAAGATAATGACCCGCCGTCTCCGCCTTGATTCCTCCTGTTGGACACACTAGGAAATCAGGCAGTGGTCCTGCGAGTGACTTTAAGTAGTTCACACCACCCGACGTCTCTGCTGGGAAGAATTTGCCGCAGCGATTCCCGAGTTCCAACAACGCCATGGCTTCGGATGCACTTGAAAATCCTGGAAGGATCGGTAGCTGATACTCGATGCTGGCATTCAATAACATTTGGGTCGTTCCGGGACTCACAACAAAGTCAGCGCCGTAGTCACTCGCTTGCCGCATTCGATTAGCATTGGTGATTGTTCCCGCACCGATTAAAGCCTCAGGCACTGCGTCTCTCATCACAACCATCGCGTCCAACGCACATTCCGTTCGAAGCGTAATTTCAAACACGGTCAAACCGCCTGAAGCTAAAGCTTCAGCCAAAGGCGCCGCCATCGATATCTCTGGGATGACTAATACGGGCATCACGGAACTGCGCGAAAGTGCTTCATGTAAAACAGGATGCATTAAGCCTCCGGAGATAAATGTAACCCACCACCTACGGTTGCTGGGCCGGCCTGATGCCGGAGTGTTGAAAAGAGAGAACGACCCCAAGAAGCGGGATGTTGCGGCTCGGACACCAGGGCTGATTGACGAGCATTCAAGGTGGGCTGATCAACCAACACAGTCAATTGACCATTCGATGCATCCAATCGAATCACATCGCCTGTTTGGATTCGACTTAGTGGTCCACCATCCTTCGCCTCAGGTGAGACATGGATAGCAGCAGGGACTTTGCCGCTCGCGCCACTCATTCGGCCATCTGTAACCAGTGCAACCCGATACCCTTCGTCCTGTAAGACAGATAATGACTGCGTTAACCCATGCAGTTCAGGCATACCATTCGCTTTCGGGCCTTGACCGCGAACCACAACAACTACGTCTCGATTGAATTCACCGGCCTTGAACGCTGTTTTAACCTGCTCTTCGTGATCAAAAACCACACATGGAGCCTCAATCACATGTCGATCAGCATCAACCGCAGATGTCTTTATCACCGCCTCACCGAGATTACCGGTCAAGTGCACCAGTCCACCGGTCTCCTGAAACGGTGCATCAACCGGCTTCAAAATTGATGAGTCGAGTGATGTTTGCTGCGGGGCGACCCATTGTAATCGACCCCCAGTCATCTTTGGCTCCAAAATGCTCTCAGCAATGGTGTGACCAGTCATCGATAAGGCATCACCAATGAGTAGGCCTGCATCTAAGAGTTCTTGCATGACATAGCCTATCCCTCCTGCTGCATGGAAATGATTAACATCAGCCGATCCATTGGGGTAGACGCGAGCAATGAGCGGAGTCACTTTCGACAATGCAGCAAAATCATTCCAAGTCACTGATAAGCCTGCAGCTTGAGCGATCGCAATCAAGTGCATTGTGTGATTCGTGGATCCGCCAGTTGCATGCAATCCAAGAATTGCGTTCACAATTGCCCGCGCGTCGACGACAAGGCCTATTGGCAAATAGTGATCGCTCCCGCGAGACGCATTGAGAGCAGCCTCAACTGCCGCATCAGTCAATAATTCTCGGATTTCTTCGCCTGGATTGATAAAGCTCGATCCCGGAAGCTGTACACCCATCATCTCGAGCAACATCTGATTTGAGTTAGCGGTTCCATAAAAAGTACAGGTACCGGGACTATGATAGGCTGCGGTTTCTGAGGCGAGTAACTCCTCACGACCAACCTCGCCTTTCGCAAAGGCTTTACGTACCAGAGCTTTAGCGTCATTGCTAATGCCCGTTTGCATCGGTCCAGCCGGAATAAACACCGTCGGTAAATGACCAAACGACAAGGCACCCATCAAGAGTCCAGGCACGATCTTGTCACAGATGCCGAGAGCCACAGCAGCATCGTATACGTTATGACTCAGTGCGACTGCCGTCGACATCGCGATCACATCACGCGATAACAATGATAACTCCATCCCGGGGCGCCCTTGAGTGATACCATCACACATCGCGGGAACGCCACCCGCAACCTGCGCCATCGCTCCAAGTGATCTCGCTGTCTGCTTAATCCGATCGGGATAAGTTTCGTAGGGTTGGTGGGCCGACAACATGTCATTATATGCGGTTACAATCGCCAAATTTTTTGCACGCGTGCTGCCCACTGTTAATAGCTTCGCTTGATCCATCAGTGCGCCAGCTGCTGCATGCGCAAGATTGGAGCAACCCACCTGGCCGCGATCTGAATCCGACGCATCAGCCATCTCCCGAATTCCATCAAGATAGGATGCTCGCCACCTCTGACTCCGGGCCTCGATGGCTTGAAGAACACCTTTCACAGTGTCTCTACGATTCATGAATCGCTCCTCGCTGTATGGTTGTCAACGTTCGATCTGGCCACTCAACAATGATTGGATCATCGGAAGCGAGTAGGTAACTGATGGGATTCTTTGCGTCAATTGATCGCAAACCAGCCATCACCTTGGCTTCTTTTGCCTTTGAGCTGACCAATAAAACCACCAGCTGAGCAGATAAGATATGTTTCAGTGTCATCGAAATTCGCGGCACAGTCGGTGACCCAATGGCGGATGTCGCCACAAAACCCGCGTGTCCATCATCCAGCCCGGGAACAGCGATCTCGTTCGGAAAGAGACTGGCGAAGTGCCCATCGTCTCCCATACCAAGGATCGCAATATCAATAGGACATTCCCTTTGATTCAGTTGATCGACAGACGACGCGGCATCGTCTCCAACCAACATCGGCTCAAACGTCGCATCGCTCGCACGATTTACGCACACTGTCGACTTCACCAGTCGTGCGTTTGACGCGTCTGATGATTCGTCAACTACGCGCTCATCAACTAGCGTCACGCGTACAGATGACCAATCAATCAACGCATTCGACAGTTTGGACATCAGATCAATGGCACTTCGTCCACCAGGAAACGCAATACGCGCAATGCCTTTTCGGGCAATAGTTTCACTGAGCGTTCGAGTAATCACTTCAGTAAGACTCATCCATCGACCTCGGGCTCAATCCAACGGTGTCCGTATTCAGTCATTAACTCAAACGAGGAGACAGGACCCCAGGTACCAGCGGTGTATTTTTCCGGTTGGCGAAGCTTCGCTTCATGAACGATCGGATCAATGAACGCCCAGGCGGCTTCAACCTCATCCGATCGCATAAAGAGCGTTTGATTGCCGCGAGCAACGTCCATCAGTAAACGCTCATACGCCTCGGGTAAGCGAGTCTTAAAGGTTTCATTAAAGGACAGGTTTAGACTCGCAGGGAACAGTCGCATGCCACCGGGTCCTGGCTCTTTACTCGTCATGCTGAGCTTCAATCCTTCGTTTGGTTGTAACCGAATCACGAGACGATTTGGTTCCATCACCTCAGAACTGCGCGGGCCATCCTCGAAAATATTGTGTGGAGGTCGTTTGAATGTAATCACGATTTCACTTGCACGTCCTGCGAGACGTTTCCCAGTTCGCAGATAAAAAGGAACACCTGACCAACGCCAATTGGAAATCTCACAGCGCAACGCCGCAAAAGTCTCAGTACCGCTCCCATGTCCAACCTCAGTGGTGTAGGACTCCACCGGGGTCGCTTCGACCAATCCTTTGGTATACTGACCCAATTTGACACAGTGATCGAAATCATCTCGTGTGATTGGTTTCAGCGCCCGGAGAACTCGAAGCTTCTCATCACGTACCTGATCGGCGACAAACTTTGATGGTGGCTCCATTGCAACAAGACACAACAACTGCAACAAATGGTTTTGAACCATATCCCGAAGCGCACCAAAATCATCATAGTACGACGCACGAGAACCAATACCGACTTCTTCAGCGACAGAAATCTGCACATGATCAATGTGTGCATTCGACCAAAGTGATTCAAAGATCGAATTCGCAAAGCGAAGTGCCATCAAATTCTGGACTGTTTCTTTACCGAGATAATGATCAATTCGGTAGATCTGACGCTCTTCAAAAACAGC
>CACBSE010000056.1 GCA_902541775.1 uncultured Litorivicinus sp.
CGAGACAGGTGCTCCATCCGCGTCTTGTCACCCAAAATGGATCCGCCATGGAGCGGAGACGACGGGTCTACTGCTAGCACACCAACGCGTTTACCGAGACCGATTAAAAATAAGCCAAACGCTTCAATAAACGTCGATTTTCCAACGCCGGGAACACCCGAGATCCCGATACGCAGGCTATTACCAGAATGAGGGAGGCATCGTTCTAGAAGTGCAGCAGCTTCCCTACGATGCGCGGGGTTGGTTGATTCAATAAGCGTAATCGCCTTGGCCAGTGCTCGACGCTGGCCTTTGCATAATGCTTCAAAATCGATGTCAAGCACCTGTTTTCTCAATCGCATCAAGGACTGATTGAGCGCACGCCAGAATTTTGGTTCCCGGACCGAATATTGCAGCGACGCCGTGATCATAGAGTGCTTCATAATCTTTTCTTGGGATAACACCGCCTGCAAACACAACGAGATCGTCTGCACCCTCTGCTATCAGTGCTGCTTTTAATTCGGGAATGAGAGTCAGATGACCGGCTGCTAATGAGCTGACGCCAATCGCATGTACATCGTTTTCGATTGCCTGACGCGCAACCTCTCTCGGCGTTGAGAACATGGGGCTGAGGTCCACATCAAATCCGAGATCAGCAAAGGCCGTTGCAACAACCTTTGCGCCACGATCGTGACCATCCTGTCCCATCTTTGCGACCAGGATGCGCGGGCGACGTCCGTCCCGGGATTCGAACTCGGTAATTCGTCCCGTGAGGGCCTGCCAGTCTGCATCACCTTTGAAATGGCTACCGTACACGCCTGAAACACTCCGGTGCGTTGCTTGGAATCGTCTAAATACGACCTCCATTGCATCAGAGATTTCCCCCACTGTACACCGTGCACGTATTGCTTCGACAGCAAGGCCGAGAAGATTGCCTGGACCACCCGAGGCACAGTCAGTGATGGCCTTCAGACAGGCCTCAGCTTGTGCTGAATCACGCGATGCTTTGATCGATTGGAGGCGTTCAATTTGGGCATCACGAACTTTCTCATTATCGATGGAGAGGACCTCAAATTCATCTGCTGCGCCGTCTGGTAGGGTGTATTTATTCACTCCAACGATGACATCTTCAGCACGGTCAATCCGCGCTTGTTTATTGGTCGCGGACTCTTCGATCCGAAGTTTTGGGAGCCCTGCTTCGATCGCTTTGGCCATGCCGCCTTCTTTTTCAACTTCAGCGATCAATTCACGCGCTCGCGCTGCAAGTTCGTTGGTCAGTGATTCCATCATATAAGAGCCACCCCAGGGATCCACAACCTGGCGAATTCCTGTTTCTTCTTGCAGGATAAGCTGAGTATTTCGAGCGATGCGCGCTGAAAATTCTGTCGGTAGTGCGATCGCTTCATCAAACGAATTGGTATGCAATGATTGTGTTCCACCAAATACTGCCGCCATGGCCTCAATGGTCGTTCTAACCACGTTATTGTAGGGATCTTGTTCCGTCAGCGACCAACCCGAGGTTTGACAATGTGTTCGAAGAACTGTTGAGCGCTCAGATTTTGGATTGAATTCATTCACAATCTCGTTCCACAAAAGACGCGCAGCTCTAAGCTTTGCGATCTCCATATAGAAATTCATTCCGATGCCAAAAAAGAACGATAAACGAGGTGCAAATTGGTCTATGTTTAATCCTGCTGCGAGCGCTGTTCGTATGTATTCTTTTCCATCGGCAAGGGTGTAGGCGAGTTCTAGCGCTGCGTCTGCGCCCGCTTCCTGAATATGATAGCCAGAGATTGAGATGGTGTTGAACTTCGGCATATTGTCAGAACAATAACTGATGATGTCGCCGATGATGCGCATGGAGGGTTCTGGCGGATAGATATAGGTATTGCGTACCATGAATTCTTTCAAGATGTCGTTCTGGATCGTTCCTGACAACTGATCTTGGGATACACCTTGTTCTTCGGCAGCGACGATGTAGCCTGCTAATACGGGGAGTACGGCACCATTCATTGTCATTGATACAGAAACTTGATTGAGTGGAATTCCATCAAACAAGATCTTCATGTCTTCAATAGAATCGATAGCAACACCGGCCTTACCAACATCGCCTGAGACACGTGGATGATCAGAGTCGTATCCGCGGTGTGTTGCTAAATCAAACGCGACTGAAACGCCCTGACCACCGGCGGCAAGCGCTTTTCTATAAGAGGCGTTGGACTCTTCTGCCGTGGAAAAACCGGCATATTGACGAATTGTCCAAGGGCGACCAGCGTACATGGTTGCTTTAGGACCACGTATAAACGGAGCCATGCCTGGCATACTCTTCCGGGTATCGAGATCTTTGACATCGTCATCTGTGTAAAGAATCTTGAGGCCGATACCTTCGGGCGTGAACCAGGTCATTTCATCTGGTGTTAGTCCCTTTGACTCTTCAGCAACCAGCGTTTCCCATTGCTTTTTATCTGTCATGCAATCCTCACAACATTCGCAGTTGTTCGACTGTATGAGAAAGGCGTGTATTAGCAAGTGCTTCGTCGTCAATCTCTTCAGCGATTTCGTCGGGCTTAATCCGATATAAGGGCTCGCCTTGTTTCACGATGACGCCGTCGCCGCGCTCAATGAGTACCTCAACCACAGTGCCTGCAAATTCAGCATACACCTTATTAAACATTTTCATGACTTCAATGATGTAGAGCGGATCACCCACGTCAAAGTGTTTTCCGACGTCAAGAAAATTTGCCGCACCCGGTGCTTCTCGGGCATAGAACATACCGCCAGAGACTGCCACAATTTCATTTGCAGAGGCCATAGGCGGTGGTACTAGAATCTTCCGTGCGCGTTCTGTCAGCTCGGTATCCTTCAGGCGATCCGGAATTGTGACCGTAAGGTCATCATTGACCTTCAGCTCATCAAAACCGACAGCGAGAGCTGATTTTGCGACCACACTCAGCAACTCCAATCCTGCTTGAAATCCTGCGTGAGCTGCTTGGATATCACCCCAAAGTGCCGCTTTAATCGCCTTCGGCGCTTCATTAGTAGCGAGCATTTGCGACCATTCGCTCCAGCGATGTGTGCCAAGTCGATCTTCCAGATCTTGGTAAAAACTTATGCCTTGCTCAAGAATGACTTGATCGTGATCCCAAATCACCTCAAGCGCAGGGCCATTCTCAATCGAATCCATATTCAAATAGTGGTAGAGATCGGCTAATACGTTGAAAGGATTTGTATTCCAAGTAAATTGACCTGCTTCGACTGACCAATCGTGGCGGACTTTGGAAATCCAACCAATCAGTCGATGTGGATTTATCAGAAGTCGCTTCAGCGGTCGTGTGATCAGTGTTTGCTTCCGCATAAATACCTCGGAATACGTCGACTGACTCGCCAAATAATGGAAACCCGCGTCCAGATCAAGCTTTTTGGCCTCTTCGAATAACAGTCCGGTCAACGTCAGATACGGTTGGATAAAGGCAGTTGTTGATCTTGCATGCGGGTTTTGCGCCAAGAACCAATGGACGAGCCCGTAATGAAACTCAAGATTGGTTTGCACATCTTGACCATCAATCGTTATTTTCCGTAGGACTTCTGCCATCCGCTCATAGCTGACCAAACGATCGTCACCGACTGTAAGGAGGAGGGCGACATTTGAGTCATAAGCGCCCGCGAGGGTGTATTTCATGAATGCGCCAGTGTCTGGGTTCTTCACACAGATACCCTGGTCATCACGGATCTCACAGTCGATTGGTGATGACCAATACTCAATCACTCCGCCCGCGTGTGGTGCGAGGCCAGCGTTGGTTGCATTGAGACGTGCTTCAACTGATGCCGTCATACGAGGGACACGCGTCGGCTTTGGAAGTTTGTGTTTATGCCAGGCAATAATCGCCATGGCCTCAACCAGTGAATTCACGACGAAAGCATCCGATGGGTCGTTTGGATTTTCAAAGCGCAGTCCGTAACACAGCTCACTGACCCGGTGCTCAACCTGAAGTCGTGTATTCATTTCCATAAAGAAATGCTGATCGGCATCAACGATACATTCGAAGGTCGAGACCGAATCGAGGCTAACGGCTTTACCAAACCGTACCGCTTCGTCTTCCATGCGCTGGAGAATTATCAGGTCAGACTCGAGAGCTTTCTTTTGTAACGAGGCATCACTGGATGCATCGATCGCCTGTTTGAGACTCTCAATAGTGATCGAGACTTCAAGCAACTTTTGCTCGTGCATCTGCAGTGAACAGTCACGACCACCAAGCGTGA
>CACBSE010000057.1 GCA_902541775.1 uncultured Litorivicinus sp.
TCTGGATACGCAGACCGATCAGCCCACAAGTCGATCGTAAGCAATTGGCTAAAATCGCTGAAACGCGGGTTGAGGCTCCCTTAAGGCACCGAGTTAACCGGGGTCTCACCTAGTCTTCAATCGTGCAAAACGCAATGGCGTGGGTCCGCTCATCACTGATGCCCAAATGAATCCGAGATCCGCATGCATCCTTTAACGTCACATTCTCGCTATTCAGGATAACCAAAGGCTTGCCCAGTTTATCATGGGATACCATGATATCGTGAAAACCAAAGCCGCGACCGATTCCCGTGCCAAGCGCCTTGGCAATGGCCTCTTTGGCGGCAAACCGCTTTGCGAGGAAGCCAACCTGCATCGATGGGTTCAATTGATTAAATTCTGTCAGCTCATCAGTGGCGAGAATTCTCTTAGCGAAATGATCACCATGTCGTCTGACTGCAGCATGGATCCGGGCGATTTCACAAAGATCGACGCCAATACCAATAATCATTGGCAAGCACGGTCCATAATCTCACGAAACTCCCTCACAGCAGACGGTAAACCAACCATGAGTGACCGTGCGACAAGGCTATGACCGATATTCAATTCATTTATTCCGTCGATTGCCGCGATCGGACTTACGTTGAACTTAGTCAACCCATGACCTGCATTCACAATCAAGCCCAAGCTTTGGGCAAAAGCTGATGCTTCTTCGAGTCGTTCTAGTTCCCTCTCAAAGGCTTCTGGTGTATTGGTATTCGCGAATTCCCCGGTATGCAGCTCAATCACAGGAGCACCAATATCGTGCGCTGCCTGAATTTGATCCTGATCCGCATCGATAAACAAACTGACTTCGACACCTGCATCCGCGAGCTTTGCAACCTGAGCACCAAGATCAGAAAGTTGCTTAACCACGTTCAAACCACCCTCTGTCGTTACTTCGCGTCGATGCTCTGGCACGATGCAGCACGCTTTTGGCATTGCTTTCAAGGCAATTCGGACCATTTCATCGGTCGCAGCCATTTCCAGATTCATCGGAGTTCTCAAGTGACTTCTCAACAACCAAACGTCCTCATCACGGATGTGACGGCGATCTTCCCGCAGATGGATCGTGATGCCGTCAGCACCGGCTTCCTCGACAGCCAGGGCCATTTGTAATATGTGAGGGTCTCGACCGCCCCGCGCATTCCGGAGAGTGGCGACATGATCGATATTCACGCCAAGTCTGACATATTGATTCATTGTATTTTTCCAGATTTTGTAAAAATTTCCCGAGACACCAGACGTCTGCCATCCAACGCCACATCAATTAATGATCGATGTAACCATTTAGCATGTTTCAAAGTCAGTGTATTGCCGTAATTGCTCGAAGCGAGCGACAGCCAATCCCCTGAACATAATGCGTCAGGCTCTTCTCTGTTCACCTCAACTAACTCACGGTGCTCATGTAAGCGATACCAAGCTCCTTGCCGCAATATTTCACCATGATGATCTCGGTCAAGCACTGGATAGTATCCAGCCACTTCCAACAACCATCGCTCGTATTGACGCAGGGCCCCTATCTCTCCGAGAGACACTTGCTTGACTGCCTGTGTATAGGTATCAAATAAATTCTCAACCTCAGCCCCTTCAGGAATGATCCAATGCGTAATCTCGTTCATATAAAGCGCACTGACCAGTTCAACCCCGAACAGGGGTAATCTGGGGCCTACGGATTCAATTTTCGACAAATTCGACGGTTTTCTTGTCGTGAGCAGCTGGCCAAATAGGGGTTGAAATTCACTAACTTTTCCGGCACCTCGGGCAAGACATCGAACCAAACGGTTATCATCCAATAAGACAGTTAATAACGCGCTTGTCTCTCGGTAGCGTTGCTTCCGAATGACCCAGAGCCTCTGCATCAGTCGGACTCGAAATAACCCAGTGACTTGAGCGCTCGTTCATCATTCGACCAACTTGTGCGTACTTTCACCCATAGTTTTAAGGCAACATGCGCATCAAGCAAAATCTCCAATCGCTTCCGGGCTTCGATGCCAATTTGTTTTAATCGCGTACCGCCCTCGCCGACCAAAATCGCCTTTTGACCATCACGCTCAACCAAGATCAATGCATGAATTCCGACCCGATCACCACTATGCTCGAATGATTCGACTTCAACGGTTGTCTCATAAGGCACCTCATCTCCCAACTGACGCATAATCTGCTCTCGCACGATTTCGGCCGTTAGAAATCTTTCCGACCGATCGGTAATTTGGTCTTCCTTATACATAAAGGGACCATTTGGCATTCGCAGTTTTAACGCACAAAGTAACGGCTCTAAATTCAGATTTTTCAGTGCCGATACTGGAAAGACTTCGTCAAATACACGTGTTTCAACAGTAGTCTGGATGTGCGGTAATAACTCATTCTTATCGTCAAGTTTATCCACTTTGTTGATGACCCAGTACTTTGAGGCCTTTGAACGGCTGACTTTTTGGTAAACCCGTTGATCAAGCTCATTCCAAATTTTGCCATCTGTCAGCATCACAACCGCATCGACGCCTGATAACGCTAGCTCTGCAGTTTGGTTCATCAGGCGATTCATAGCTTTCGGTTGATCAGTGTGCATTCCTGGCGTATCGACAAATGCAATCTGACACTCGTTTTCTGTCCAGATTCCAAGCACACGATGACGCGTTGTTTGAGGTTTCCGAGAAGTGATGGATAACTTAAATCCTAGAATATGATTTAAAAGTGTCGATTTCCCAACATTTGGCCGACCAACAATGGAGACGAAACCAAAACGCGTGATCATGAGGCGCTCAATTGCAATAGCGCATCAGCTGCCGCAACTTGTTCAGCCTCTCGTCTAGAGGCACCAGTACCGATTGGATATTGCTCCAAGCCTTCAACTTGAACTTGCACTCGAAAAGTTTGCTGGTGCGCAGGCCCTAACACTTCAAGCACGCGATATACAGGAAGATTTCTCTTCTCTCGCTGCATCCATTCCTGCAAAGCGGTTTTTGGATCTTTGTCGACCTGGTTAGGATTGACCGAAGCCAATTCAGACTCGAGCCAAGTGATAATGCAGCTCTGACAGGCGACCATTCCACCATCGAGAAAGACCGCACCAATAACTGCTTCCATCGCATCCGCTAGAATTGAATCTCTGCGTCGTCCGCCGCTCTTACGCTCCCCACTCCCCAATCGAATCGTTTCACCCAACTGCAACCGCCTGGCAAGCTGTGACAATGACTGCCCTCGGACCAGTGAGGCGCGCATCCGAGTCAATTTTCCTTCTCGCGCCTCGGGGTACCGCCGAAAAAGTGCCTCAGCAACCACGAAATTAACAATTGAATCGCCCAAAAATTCGAGGCGCTCATTATGTGAGGGACCCATGCTCCGATGGGTCAAAGCCGACTCGAGATGAGAAATGTCCTTAAAACGATAACCGAGCCGTGACTGTAAATCGTCAAGATTTGTCGAGCTCACTGGATGATCCGCACGTCACTAAACGAAGGAATCGATAGTAACTCTTCCCAATGCATCCAAACGGCAAAAGCACGCCCAACGATGAGTGAATCGTCAACAAATCCCCAAACCCGACTGTCGTTTGAGTTATCTCGATTGTCACCCATCACGAAGTACTGCCCTCCTGGAATTTCAATGGGCCCAAAATCACGTCCCTGGGTCACGCGACGCCAGATTCGATGCTCACGATCACCCAACTGCTCCGATACTTCTTCCGTTAATGGGGGGATAGTCGACGATCCATCAGGTGACACTCTAGTCAGCGTCTGAGCCTTACCATTCACATAAACCACTTTATCGCGGTACTCAACGGTATCCCCAGGAATACCGACGACACGTTTAATGAAGTTGATACCTGGATCTTCGGGATATTTAAATACCATAACATCACCTGGTTTCGGCTCTCCAACCTCAACCACGGTATTCCTGAGAACTGGCAATCGTAGCCCGTAATCAAATTTATTCACAAGAATGAAATCGCCGATTTTAAGCGTCGGCAACATCGAACCACTGGGAATTTGAAATGGCTCAAACAAAAATGAACGCAGGATCAGTACCA
>CACBSE010000058.1 GCA_902541775.1 uncultured Litorivicinus sp.
TTTCCTCTACCAAGCAATCGGTGACAAGAAAAAAGGCCGCAAAAAAGAGAGGGCCTGTGGCTCCGAAGTACCGCGACCCAAGTAACATAGAGAACACGTGGACCGGTCGTGGCCGGAAGCCAAAATGGGTCGAGACTTTTTTAAACGGTGGTGGTCGCCTAGAGCAGATTACAATCTAGCTCTCTTCAAGGAACCCGGCTGGCGTTATACTCTCGCGCTTGCTGGAGATCATAATGACCGTTCGTACTCGTATTGCACCCTCTCCGACAGGTGATCCTCATGTCGGTACTGCTTATGTTGCCTTGTTTAATTACGCATTCGCGAAACAGCACGGGGGACAGTTCATTCTACGGGTAGAAGACACCGACCAAAAGCGTTCCACACCGGAGTCCGAGAAAGCCATCCTGGAAGCGTTGCGTTGGACCGGGATCAATTGGGACGAGGGCCCCGACGTGGGTGGTGTCTTCGGTCCTTACCGGCAGAGTGAACGTCGAGAGCATTACGAGACCCACTGTCAATCACTGGTTGATGCGGAATACGCTTTTCATTGTTTTTGCTCGGCGGAAGAGCTCGACACGATGCGAGCTGAGCAGGTAGCGGCGAAACAAACACCCCGTTATGACGGCCGTTGTGCGCGATTAGCCACAGATGAAGTCTCACGGCGATTAGCTGAGGGGCAAGCGCACGTCATTCGCATGCGAGTCCCGACAGAGGGTAACTGTGTTGTGCATGATCGCCTACGGGGTGAAATTCAGATTCCGTGGGCCCAGGTGGATATGCAGGTATTGAAAAAGGCTGATGGTCTGCCCACCTACCACCTCGCTAATGTGGTTGATGATCATTTGATGGGTGTCACCCACGTGTTTCGTGGTGAAGAATGGATTCCATCAGCACCGAAGCATCAGTTACTCTATCAATATTTCGGCTGGGAAATGCCGGAATTGTGTCATCTCCCGTTGTTACGTAATCCAGATCGCTCTAAGTTAAGTAAGCGTAAAAATCCAACCTCGATTCTTTTCTATCGAGATCAAGGGTTTTTGCCCGAGGCTGTCCTGAACTATCTTGGCAGAATGGGATGGTCGATGCCGGACGAGCGCGAACAATTCAATCTTGACGAGATGGTTGATGCGTTCGATATTGATCGTGTGTCGTTAGGTGGTCCGATATTTGATCTCGATAAGCTGACTTGGCTCAACGGCCAATGGCTCAAAAACACACTTAATGACGTTGAGTATCGGGATCGTTTAAAGGCGTGGATGTGTAGCGATGCCTTTTTCGACCAAGCGTTACCTCATCTGAAATCCCGAATCGATGTGTTTTCAGAGGCGAGCCAATGGCTCAATCCATTGTGGATTAAAGACGTTTCGATCACTGCTGAGATGCTGACCGAACTTGATCTGGAAACAGATGTTTTGGCGGCCTTTTTGCAGTTTCTTATCTGGCGTTTTGAGGATATGTCTATTTGGACCCGAGAGGCAGTGGAGACAGAAATTCGCTGGGTAGCAGACTCACTGGAACTAAAACTTAAAGATGTGATGCCGGTTGTTTTTTTGGTGTTAAGCGGCACACGTCAAGCAATCAGCGCGTTTGATCTTGCCGTGCTTCTGGGACCGGATAGGTCTCGCGCGCGAGCCAGAGCGGGACTGAATGTCGTGGGTGGGGTGGCCAAAAAAAGGTTGAAGCGGCTAGAGAAAAGCTATCAGGAAGCAATGCGCTCCATTGACACAGATCAGGATGCGAACTAACCTTCGCGTCCTCTTGAGATGGGGCTATAGCTCAGCTGGGAGAGCGCTACAATGGCATTGTAGAGGTCGGCGGTTCGATCCCGCCTAGCTCCACCATCTCAGTCACTTCAAACGATCAACCGAGTTAGGGTCATCAGCAATTGCTTTGCGACTTAAGCAACCACTCATTGGCAAGCCTGAGGATGGCTTCGGTGATAGACTTGCAACTTGTCATACTGTCAAGCGATCAAACGTGGTGAGCAATCCTGTTGCAAAATCCGTATTCAGCATTAAATCTAAGCCCATAGGATCTATAGGTTTTGATCCTGGCAAATGGACAACACGTGCTGAGATCATTGATGAATAAATCCAGAAATCTCGAATATATCTCTGTAACCGGCCTGGGGGCTGCGTTGCTTTATCAGTTCGTTTATTCGATATTCCCTAGTCGTTTGAGTAGTGTGACGATTTTTACATCGCTCGTTCCTTTGGTTATTTATTGGGTTTTATGTGAGCGGCTTTTGGTGTGGGGTGACGATGAAACCGGTGACAAATAGAGCATCTCCGTTGAACCGCTTGGTACAGTTTTTTTGTGATGTATTGCCAAACGTAGTTCTCGCATCATCAAAGGCCAACCTGTGAGCGCTATTGTTCAGATCGAGGATTTAACGAAGAGATACGACGACGGGAAACTGGCGTTGAAAAATCTATCTGTTGAATTCATGAGAGGAGAGATCATTGCGTTACTTGGTCCGAATGGAGCAGGAAAAACATCGCTGATCTCGATTATCTGCGGATTAACAACAATCAGTGACGGCCTTGTGACTGTTGATGGTTTCGATATTCAATCGGATTATCGTGAGGCGCGATCATTGATCGGCTTGGTACCACAGGAGCTGATGCTTGAACCCTTTGAGACCGTGATGGGTACTGTTTCGTTGTCGAGAGGGCTCTTTGGTCAAGCACCCAACGATGCATATGTTGAGGATTTACTGTCACGATTATCACTTTGGGAAAAGCGAGATTCACCCATCCGGGAATTATCAGGCGGGATGAAACGGCGGGTTTTAATTGCAAAGGCCTTAAGTCATGAGCCAAAAATTTTGTTCCTTGATGAGCCCACCGCGGGTGTTGATGTCGACCTGAGGCATGATATGTGGCGTCTTGTTAAAGATCTGCAGGACGAGGGTGTCACCGTTATCCTAACAACGCATTACATCGAAGAGGCTGAAGAGATTGCTGATCGAATCGCCGTGATTAACGAAGGGCAGATTCTATTAGTCGAGGATAAAAGTGTACTGATGAACCGGTTAGGTAAAAAAGAGTTGCTGATCGAGTTGTCAGAGTCACTAATAGAGGTACCTCAAGGACTAGCGGGCCTTGGCGTCAGACTACAGAATGACGGACGTCAACTGAGCTACTCATATAACATGGCAACTGAAAAAAGCGGAATTCCTGAGGTTCTTGGGGTATTGAAGATCGAGGGGATTGGTTTTAGCGACGTCCACACTGAGCAGAGCTCGTTAGAGGATATTTTTATCGAATTGGTCGCTGAGCGATGATCGTGAATTTTTATGCTATCAAAGCGATTTATAGGTTCGAGATGTCACGAACTTATAGAACACCGCTTCAATCGTTTGCATCACCTGTGATCGCAACTGTTCTCTATTTCGTCGTCTTTGGGTCAGCGATTGGAAACAGAATGACTCCAATCGATGGGATTTCTTACGGCGCATTTATTGTACCGGGACTCATCATGTTAACGGTGATGACCCAGTCTGTAGCCAATGCATCATTCGGCATCTATTTCCCGAAATTCCTGGGAACCATTTATGAACACTTGTCTGCGCCAATTTCATCATTTGAAATGGTGATCGGTTACGTTGGTGCGGCCGCAACTAAATCGGCCGGTGTCGGCTGCATTATATTGGCCGTCTCGTTTCTTTTTGTTCCTCTAAAGGTTCAGCATCCGCTGCTCATGCTTGCGTTTTTATTAGCGACCGCGCTGTGTTTTTCTTTGCTT
>CACBSE010000059.1 GCA_902541775.1 uncultured Litorivicinus sp.
CCATCAATAGGTTAGCTGCGACACGATGTTTGGCAAACATGTGCACAAATCTAATCACTGAATGACCTCAACTGGTAATCCTGTCACAGCTGCTGGTAGACGCGACACAAGGATCTGGTCACCGTTAGCAAGGTTCGGTGCTCTAACGAGCACTTCGGTCTTTTCTGGGCCGGGACGCTGGCCAAGACGCTCAACGGTGATCGCCTCCAGAGTGCTGGTCTCTGTTACTCGATAAATCAAATTTCCGCCGTAAAGTGCATCGGTCGGTAACACTACGACATCTGACTCTGCGATAAGTTGAATCGAGACGGAGATGACGGTCCCTGTGGGCGGTAGCGGACCAGTCGATGTGAAAAAGGCATCGATGGATCCGGTATTATCGCTCACCGAACCACTCACTCGTGTCAATATTAATGGATGGTCCTTGTCATTCGAAGCGATGACCGGCATCGAGTTCATGAGTGCTTGTGTCAGTGTCTGTCCAACCGTTGCAGGTACTTGAACACGCACTTCACGACCAGAATCTGGGGCAAATACGATTAAGTTCTGAGTGGATTGAACACGATCACCAGCAACCACGTTCACTTCAAGGATTTGTCCGTCAGCTGGTGCTTTGACAGCTGTCGATTCGAAGTCGCGGTTTGCTGCCAGAACTTCTGCTTCAAACCGCTGGATTGCGGTTCTTAACTGAGTTCGTTTGGATTCAACAGTAGCTAGCGCCAACTCACGACGATTGATTTGTAGTTTTTGGCTGACTACGGCCTGTTTGGCGGTATCCAGATCTTGTTCGCTTGCAAGATTGCGTCCTTTCAGGTCACGTACGCGCGATAGTTTACCATCGAGAATTTCAAGCGCTTGTTGGTCGAGCGTTAGCGCTTCCAGATCCTTTGTCTCAGTCGCATCAAGTGAGATGAGATTTGCTTTTGCATCAGCTAGGTTGGCTTTCGCTTGCGAAAGTTGAATTTCTGCATCGACTGAATCGAGTTCAATTAAGACGTCGTTCGTCCGAACTCTGTCACCTTCTCTGACGAGAAGTTTGGAGACATCGGTGGCTATGCGAGCCCTCATTGTCTGAGTGTCAGGATTCTCTATAGTACCAAATCCGTTAAAAACTGGGGCCACCGCCTCGAGGTCGATGCGTGCGACCGAGACCCGCCAGATCGTAGCGGGAACCTCTCGTACAGCGGCGACTGGCTTTGACTTGGTCAGCGAAATGAATCCACCGATGCCCCCACCAAAAATGGCAAGACCAATGACGAATGGCTTGACAGGAAAACGTCTCATGGGGAGCCTTTTACTCATTTCGTGTAAGACTACACGTGGCCTCCCCGCGAGACCAGAGCGTTATTGACCGATTGCGATTTGTCGGGTGTTAGAGTCCTGACTTTCATTCTGGATCTTAACGTAGATCTCTTCACGGTGAATCTCGACTGACTTTGGCGCACTAATGCCAAGTCGCACGTGATTACCAAACAGTCCAAGGATGGTGACCGATACGTCATCACCAATCATTACCTTCTCACCAATTTTTCGGGTTAATACCAACATGGAATTACCTCTTTTCTCTATCCGTAGTGTTTTTGTCCAACTATTGTCCTGAACATTGCAACGATTTTCTGAGGGCGTCAACTGTTTTTCGTTTAAATGAGTGAAATGTCGAAAAAATTTTTGAAATTCTTTGTTGGTTATGTTGTTTTGTTTCAGTTTTGTCCACTTTTCAATAATAAAAACTGGACAATGTGGCATCTGTTAGACTTCGCTCGGAGGAGAATGTATGCACAAGCTCATCGTGTTTATTCCGGAAGATGCAAAGGAGCGAGTGAAAGATGCCTTGTTTGAAGCAGGTGCGGGTACGCTTGGTGCCTACAGTCGCTGTTCCTGGGAGTGCCTCGGTGTTGGACAATTTTTACCACAACCGTCAGCACATCCGCACATCGGTCAACCCGGGGTTGTTGAGCAAGTCCCAGAATGGCGAGTCGAACTATTAGTACCGAATACTGCGCTTGATGCAGTCACTGACGCGTTATACGCCAGCCATCCTTACGAGGAGCCTGCTTTTGACCTGATTCGTGTGATCGAGCCAGCTCCACGCACCTAAACACGAGCTGAGACGGACGCTTCGTCACGATCGACACAGTGTAAGGAAAACGTGCCAGTCGCAAGGTCTTGTTTCAATTTCGCTAGTGCATCCCGCACGGTATGGAAGGCCAACTCATCCCATGGAATTTCATCCATGCTAAAGAGTTTTGTTTCCAGACTCTCTGGACCCGAACCATATTGATCATTTGTCAAAAACGCCAAATACAGCATATAAACCTGGCTGATAGTCGGGATAGAGGTCACCACGTACAATTGTTCAAGATTCGGTGTTGCGCGGGCTTCCTCCCAAGTTTCTCTGAGTGCGGCCTGAGCCACGGTTTCACCGTTTTCCATGAAGCCTGCAGGTAACGTCCAGAGTCCTAGACGTGGCTCAATTGCTCGTCGACAAAGAAGCACTTTCTCGCCCTGAAGGACAACACAGCCAGCAATGATATTTGGGTTTTGATAGTGGATCGTACCGCACTGGTCACAGACATCTCGTGGCCGATTATCGCCTTCTGGAACGCGTCGTAAGGTTGCTGCACCACAATTTGAGCAAAAGTTCATAGGGCTCTCCCGTTTTTATTCTTATACTAACGAAATGCAGGTGACGAAACAGCGTGTTCGAAGCGCCCTATTAGACAAAGAACCAGCACCTCTTGCAATGTGCCGTGGTCATGCCGCCGTGGCATTCGTCATCTCGGATGTGAACAGCCCAAGCTTGACCCTCTGCGTCAAAGCACCTCATCTGAGAAAACATGCAGGTGAGGTGTCGTTACCTGGAGGTAAAGTTGAATTATCAGACAACTCAGTCATGTCTGCGGCGTTGCGAGAGCTTGAGGAAGAAACTGGTTTAACACTCACAGCACAGCATAGCTTGGGTTATTTGAACCCGATCGAAAGTTTCTATCAGCTGTCAGTGACTCCTTGTGTGTTCTGGTCGGATGACCTGTTGATCGGTGAACCGAGGGAACAGGAGATTGCTCGCGTATTTTCGATACCTCTGCAGGAGTTTTTGTCTCAACCGCCGACTTTTGAAGTCAGTCGGCATCGTTCGCCAGCGGTATGGATGCCACGATGGCACCATAACAACGAGGAAATTTGGGGCTTAACAGCGCTCATTGTCCACGATTTTTTTCAGACAATCTCGGCTGATCGGATGATTCTGGCTCGACTTTCCATGCCTTAACAGAGCGAACGCGATTATCTTGGATTGCCAACACTTCCAACCGATACTCGCGGTATCGGATGCCGAGGCTGTTCTCAGGAATAAATTCAAGCAGTTCAACGATGACTCCACTCACTGTTCTGGGTCCGTCTGTCGGTAGTTCCCATTCAAGAATGCGATTTAAATCACGAACTGTTGCTGATCCATCGATTATAAATGTTCCATCATCCTGTGGATGTACATCTGGGGATGTTTCTTGTATGTGATCTGTGGTG
>CACBSE010000060.1 GCA_902541775.1 uncultured Litorivicinus sp.
CCTCTGGTTATTGATCGCTTTCTGGAGCATTCAGGGCCAGGCGAACGAAATTCGTGACGCAGAGACTCAACGTCAGAAGGCTGAGCACCAACTAAAAACGTTGAAGCAAGATGTTCAGCTTGATACAAAAAAACTGAAGATCATCGAGTCTGAGCTCAATCGTCTGAACGTGGATTCAAAAAAACTAACCCGCGAAATTGTCCTCTCTGAACGATTACTTCGCGAGTTAACCGAAACACAGAAAACGACTGAAGAGAGTATCAACGGGATTATTAACGAATTAAAAGATCTGATTGAACAATATCGGGCAGAGTTGGTTGCTTACTATGTCACTGGATCAACAATGCGATCAAATGCGGCGACTGACAATGAACTGGCAGACTACCTTCCATTTCTTCTCAATGCACGCCAAAACAATGCACGTGCAATTGAGCAAAAAGCCGACAATCTCCGCTCCCTTCTTGCAGAACAAGAGCTACAGACGCAAATTGCACGGAAAACATTGCTCGACCTGACGGATACACGGGATGCGCTATCACAAAAAACCCGGGACCAACAACAACTACTGGCGAGTATTAATCGTAAACTGAAAACGAAACAACAGCGTGAAGATGCGTTGAATTCAGATCTGCAATCCCTCGATCGCCGCATCAAGTCGCTGCAACTTCAATCTGGTAGCGCAGGGCTTAAATCTCTCAAAGGGAAAATGCGTTGGCCCGTTGACGGTCGCGTTCTCAGACGGTTCGGGCAAAACCGGCAAGATGGCTTTGGCAATTGGCAGGGGCTTGTGATCAGCACAACGGATAATAGCAAAGTGAAGGCTGTACAAGCAGGCAAAGTGGCTTACGCCGGATATCTTCTTGGCTATGGCCTGGTCGTGGTCATTGCCCACAACGATGGTCACGCGACCATTTATGGCCATAACCAACGCTTAACTGTTGAAACCGGTCAAACCGTCGTAGCAAGGCAAGTGATTGCGCTTGCTGGAAATACAGGTAGTCTGGCGGTCACTGCACTATATTTTGGAGTCACTCGAAATGGAAAGTCAGTCAACCCAAGCTCATGGTTAAATTAAGAAAATGATGAAAAACATTCGAAACATTCTGAGCTTTCTTCTTTTCATCCCTGTGGCCGCTCAGGCCACAGAGCAGTCATCTGACGTCGAATCGTTAGACACGCTACGTGCCTTCATTGAAGTCTATGAGCATATTAAAGGCGAGTATGTTGAAGAAATTGATGACCAAACATTACTGAATGATGCCATCAATGGCATGTTGACTAAACTTGACCCGCATTCGGGTTACCTCAAACCACGCGATGTTTCGAGTCTTCGAGACTCAACATCTGGTTCATTTGGCGGAATCGGGATCGAAATGGATGTGATCGATGGTCTCATCCAAGTCATTGCACCAATAGATGACTCTCCCGCCTCACGTGCAGGGATTCTTGCAAAAGATGTCATTACTCACGTTGACGACGAACCTGTGCGAGATATTAGCCTTCAAGAAGCCATTGAAATCTTACGTGGTCCTCTCGGATCAGCTGTCACTCTCAGCATTCTCAGAGAGGTCGAAGGCCAGCCTCAAGAAGTGATCGTTTCGCTAGAGCGCGCAGTCATCCGAGTTACCAGCGTTAAACATGAAATGCTACCTCATGGTATCGGCTATCTGCGAATCTCACAGTTTCAAAATCGGACCGGTCCAGATTTGATTAAAGCGATTAGCAATTTCCAATCTCAGGGCGAATTCAATGGGTTAATTCTTGATTTAAGAAATAACCCTGGTGGAGTTTTATCTGCCGCAATTGAGGTAACCGATGCGTTCATCAATGAGGGATTGATCGTTAGTACGAAAGGCCGTGATGAGTTTTTAGATTCGAAATATAAGGCGACGAACGAGACGGTCCTAGCCGATCAACCAATTGTTGTTTTAATCAATGGCGGCTCAGCATCCGCAGCCGAAATTGTTGCCGGCGCATTACAAGATCACGAGCGTGCTGTGCTAATCGGAAATCCTTCGTTCGGGAAAGGCTCCGTCCAAACAATCTTAGCGCTCGAGAACGAATACGCCCTCAAACTCACGACGGCGCTTTATTACACGCCAAATGGCCGGTCAATTCAGGCCACAGGCATCCAACCAACAATTCAAGTATCCGAGGGAGAAGCATTAATTGAGACCGACACCCGGATTCGTGAAGCAGATTTACCAAAGCATTTGGAGAATGTCAGCGAGCAATCTGGAAGCAGTGACAAAATCGTCGATCGGCTGACTAAAGACAACCAATTGCTTCACGCCTACAACCTACTACGCGGTTCGCAGTTATTGATTCGTTAGAGGCGGACTTCAATCCCCGCGGCCGCCATTACCTCTTTTGCTTCAGTAATCGTGTACTGCGCGAAATGAAAGATACTCGCTGCTAGAACAGCTTCAGCATGGCCTTGAACGATACCGTCGACCAAGTGATTGAGATTACCAACACCGCCAGATGCAACCACAGGGACAGTCACAGCATCTGCTACAGATCGCGTTAAGCCCAAATCAAAACCATCGCGTGTCCCATCTCGATCCATCGAGGTCAAGAGAATTTCGCCTGCGCCATAAGAGACCATTCGCACGGCCCACTCGACAGCGTCGAGTCCCGTTGGCTTTCGGCCACCATGAGTAAAAATTTCCCAACGGCCTTGCTCAACTTGCCTTGCGTCAATTGCAACCACAATGCACTGTGATCCAAACTTTTCCGCTGCTTTTCTAACCAATTCAGGCTCAAAAACAGCCGCGGTGTTAATCGAAACTTTATCGGCTCCAGCCAATAATAAATCACGAATATTACCTGTATTCCTGACGCCACCACCGACGGTTAAGGGAATAAACACCTCACTCGCCATGCGAGATACCGTCTCATATGTCGTTGCTCGGTTTTCGTGACTGGCCGTGATATCCAAAAAGGTAATCTCATCGGCACCTTCTTGATTATATCGGCGGCTAACTTCAACAGGGTCACCCGCATCACGTATGTCCTCGAATTGAACACCTTTGACGACGCGACCCTGATCAACATCTAAACAAGGGATGATCCGCTTGGAAAGGCCCACTTAGTTGGACTCCGTTAACGCGATTGCTTCAGCCAAATCCAATGTGCCTTCATAGATCGCACGGCCAGTGATTGCACCGATCACACCATCGGACTCCACTGCCAATAAAGCAGTCACATCACTTAAACCTTTTAACCCACCCGACGCGATGACCGGACAACCTGTCTCTCTCGCGAGTAACGCAGTTGCATCAATATTGATCCCAGACAACATGCCATCACGACCAATGTCGGTGTAAACGACAGAAGAGACGCCAACATCGGCAAAGCGCTTCACAACCTCAGTCGCTGATACGGTACTTGCTTCTGCCCAACCTTCAGTTGCAACCCAGCCATCTTTGGCATCAACGCCAACGATTATATGATCCGGAAATTGCTGGCACGCCTCGGTCACAAACTCAGGCTCTTTTACGGCCTG
>CACBSE010000061.1 GCA_902541775.1 uncultured Litorivicinus sp.
CGACATAACTCGCTGGACAATGTATCAGCGGTTGCCTTTGATTTGACCCAGCCGATCGCAGAACAGCCATTCTCTAGGGAATCATGGGATACGCTGATTGTCGATCCTCCACGCTCAGGTGCGAAAGAAGTGCTTGAAACATTACCACTAAAAAATATCACGCGTGTGCTTTATGTGTCATGTAATCTGGCAACGCTTGCGAGAGATGCACGAATATTGATTGAGCGTGGCTTTTCGATGACGCATCTGGGAATCATGGATATGTTTCCACAGACTGCGCACGTCGAATCTATGGCGCTGTTTGTAAAGCGAGCAGCGAGTGGTTAAGGCGCGGGAACTTCATCCAATTCAGCTCGACTCCGATCTTTCATTGGAAAATTGGGCTGAGCGATTTGTACGTGAAGCACACCTTAAATCAGCAAAAAAGCTTCAAAAAGCGATCGAGTTGATCGAAGCGCTTGAGACTCAAGATGTAATGGCCAAAGATTGGAAGGGACCCGATGCGCACCGGTTTGGTCTTGAGATGGCCGATATTCTATCAACCATGCCGATCGATGAAGATGCACTTGTTGCTGCATTACTCTACCGATCTGTCCGGATTGGCCGTTTGCAGTTGCGTGACGTACGTCGGGACTTTGGCAAAACGGTTGCCAAATTGATCGAAGGTGTGCAGCAGATGGCGATTATTAGCCAGACGCACCAAGATACGCTAAAACAATTCTTCGGAGCCGCAGAGAATCAGGCCGATGCAGTCCGAAGGATGCTGGTTGCGGTGATCGATGATGTCCGGGTGGCACTGATCAAACTTGCCGAACGGACAGCCGCGATTCGTGCGGTTAAGTCGGCCGATAACTCACGCCGGATCAAGGTTGCACAGGAAGTATCTGAAGTTTATGCGCCGCTCGCTCATCGTCTTGGGATTGGGCACCTGAAGTGGGAGCTGGAAGATCTTTCATTTCGATATCTGGAAGAAAATGCGTATAAACAAATTGCCAAAGCGCTTGCTGAACGTCGTGAAGACCGTGAGCGATATATTCAAGAATTGGTCGATTCGATTCAGAACACATTAGCGTCCCAGCATATTCATGCAGATCTCACTTGGCGTGCAAAACACATTTTTTCAATTTGGCGAAAGATGCAACGAAAGCAGGTGAATTTCTCGCAGATTTACGACGTCCGAGCGATTCGAATTCTTGTGGACTCTGTTCGTGATTGTTACGCCGCGCTGGGGTTAGTGCATGGTGCATATAAGAGTATCCCGCACGAGTTCGATGACTACATCGCATCACCTAAACCTAACGGTTATCGCTCGCTCCATACTGCGGTGATCGGGCCTCAAGGAAAGGTTGTTGAGGTGCAAATTCGGACACAGCAAATGCACGATGAAGCGGAGTATGGTGTCTGCGCGCATTACAAATACAAAGGGACCGATACTGAGATCAGTGGCGAGGCGTATGAAGAAAAGATTGCATGGTTGAGGCAGGTGCTCGACTGGCATGATGAAGTGGGCGATCTTCGAGAATTGTCCGATGCGCTTCGGCAAGACGTTCTCGAGGATCGGATTTACGTATTTACTCGCGACGGGCATGTGGTCGACCTCCCGTTTGGATCTACTCCACTTGATTTTGCTTACAAAGTGCACACCGAAATTGGCCATTCATGTCGTGGCGCAAAAGTGAATCGCAAAATTGTTCCGTTGACCTACCGACTCAAAGTGGGTGATCAGGTTGATATCTTGCGACAGAGTGAAGCGAGACCCAGTCGGGATTGGCTCAATCAAACTCTCGGCTATTTAAAAACCCCCCGTGCTCGAGCCAAGGTTCAAGCCTGGTTCAAGCAACTAGATCGCGAGCAAAATGTGTCTGCTGGGAAGCAGTTGATCGATTCAGAAATTAAGCGACTTGCGCTTGGTTCGTTTGATTTACAGGTCGTTTCGGGAATGCTGAATCTACAATCGAGTGACGACTTATATGCAGCGGTCGGCGCCGGTGATGTCAGAGTCTCACAGGTTGTGGGTGCTGTCGGTCGACTCTCTGGATCGACCCAGCGGGAACTCGATCTTGAGCCACGACAGGCTTCGCCCCAAGCACGAACAGACGGCATTCAAATTCGCGGTGTCGGAAAGTTATTGACGCAGATCGCAACTTGCTGTCACCCAGTGCCAGGTGACCCCATTGTCGGCTACATCACAAAAACCCGCGGTGTGAGTATTCATCGCGATGACTGCTCCAATCTGTTGAGTCTCGGTGATGAGTCACCAGAGCGCATTATTGAGGTATCTTGGGGTGAGAACCAGGTTGAAACTTATCCGGTGGATATCGAGATAAGCGCGTATGATCGTCAGGGTTTGTTAAGAGATATCACCTCGGTCCTTGCGAACGAACGGGTCAACGTTACTGGTATGCAAACAATGACTGATGTGTCAGCCAACACCGCTCGATTGCAACTGTCGATCGAGGTGGATAGCTTATCCCAACTGTCACAGGTTCTTGATCGGGTGCAGCGTATCCACAATGTTATGACAGCAAAACGGATCCGGACAGCATGAGTCATCAGCTTACCGATTTAGTGCGACTCATGGCGTGTTTGCGTGATCCTGAGCATGGTTGTCCTTGGGATCGAATTCAAACCTATCGCAGCATTGTTCCATTTACGCTTGAAGAAGCGTATGAAGTTGGCGACGTGATTGAGCGTGGCAAGTTTGACGAACTGTGCGCAGAGCTTGGGGATCTGTTATTTCAGGTGGTGTTCTACGCTCGTCTCGCAGAAGAGGATGGCCGCTTTACCTTGGATGATGTCATCGACGTAATTGTCTCTAAGTTGCTAACCCGCCATCCTCATGTATTTCCAGATGCAACATTCCAAAGTTTTGGGCATAGCGAAGGTTCGTCAGTTCAGTCAATCAAACAGACATGGGAAGCAAAAAAGGCAGAAGAACGTGCGAGCCGTGGTCAGCTTGAATTATTTGATGACGTCCCGCTCGGAT
>CACBSE010000062.1 GCA_902541775.1 uncultured Litorivicinus sp.
GCCAAACTGATGCATACAGTGATGGTGGATGAATGCACAGGATGTGATTTATGTGTTGAGCCGTGTCCTGTCGATTGCATCGACATGATCCCACGACCCAAATCCCCTGATTACTGGATGCCGATGCGTCCGGACGTTATTTCATCAGACCGTTTCGGGCAGATAGGTATGCAACATGGCTGATTATCAAATTCACCGTTGTGAGCGCCAACTGGAGGGTGGAATTTATCCAGAGACACACAAAGTACCCTCAACCACAGATTCGTGTGTCTTTGTCGACGATCCGAAACGCCTTGTCTTTCCAATCCATTTTTCTGGAGGAGGACCTGGTGAAGCGCTCGTTGCAGTCGGAGATACCGTTTTTCAGGGAACACCAATTATCAAATGCCAAAGCGGTATTACGCACGTTGCCTCTCGCTCGGGTAAAGTCATCGAGATCACTGACCATGCAATCACCCACCCATCAGCCACCAAGAGTGCCTCGATTATTATTGAGCCCAATGGACTGAAGGACCAAGACTATCTTGATCCGCTCGTCTGGCCATTCGACGCCGATACACTGAGAAATCGTGCAATCGAGGTAGGAATTCTCGGTCTCGGTGGAGCGGGATTCCCGAGTTTCAAGAAGTGGTCCGACGGCACGCAGACACTCATCATTAACGGCGCTGAGTGCGAACCTTATTTGGCCGCTGACGATACGCTCATGCGGATTGACACCCACTCGATGATTCGTGGCGCATGTATGTTGTCTCAATCACTCGATATCAAAACAATCATTATTGGGATTGAGGACAATAAGCCCGAGGCGCTTGAAGCGATTGAAAGCGCCTTGAAAGAATCTCGCTCAGATTGTTTCTTCGATGTTGTGCTACTCGATACAAAATATCCATCAGGATCCGAACGCCACTTAGTCTGGCTAACACTCGGTATTGAAGTGCCAACGGGATCACACGCTGTCGAATCGGGAATCATCGTGCACAACCCCGGTACGTTAGCGGCTCTATCGCGTGCGATCGATGGCAAACCGATCACAGATCGAATTGTCACCTTGACCGGCGAGGCGCTCTCGACTCCCCAAAACGTGATCGTCCCGATTGGCACACCAATCAGCCATTTGATTGAGGCAGCAGACACCACTCCAGAATCACTGGCTTCAATCACTGTTGGCGGTCCAATGATGGGATATCCAGTGACGGATTTCACTGCCGGAATCACCAAGACCACGAACTGTTTACTGGCTCGCGAGGTTGAGATGCCTCCCGAGTCGCCCTGTATTCGCTGCGGGGTCTGTGCCACTGCTTGTCCCGTTCGCTTGCAACCGCAACAAATGATCTTTGCTTTGAAAGGTGGATCACTTGATCGTGCCATTCATGAAGGCCTGACTGATTGTATCGAATGCGCCGCCTGTAATGCGGTTTGTCCGAGCCATATACCACTCGCTGAATGGTTCCGCTTGGGACGATTTGAGGCACGCGATAAAGTCAACGACCAACGCCTCGCAGCCGAGGCTCGTGAGCGTTTTGAAGCGCGAAATCTGCGGCTAGAACGCATTGCGCTCGAAAAAGAGGCAAAGCGTGCAGCACGCCAGGCGAAAACTGCGGATGCGTTGGAAAAAGCGCGCAAAGTACGGAAAGAAAGCGCATGATCAAGCGACCAGATTACCCGCCTGCAGATACACAAATCGTGATGCGTACGGTCCTGTTTGCCTTGGTTCCAGGGTTCTTTGCGATGACGCTTTTTTTCGGAGTCGGAGTCCTATTCAATCTGGCAACGGCGATTCCCGCTGCACTGGCCGCGGAAGCTGTGTGTCTAGGTCTTCGTCAGCGACCAATATTGCCGCGGCTCAATGATTTATCTGCCGTTCTCACCGGTGCCCTAATCGCACTCTCACTGCCACAGGCGGCTCCGTGGTGGTTAATCATAGTGGCCAGCACGTCGTCGATCGTGCTCGGTAAACATCTCTACGGTGGGCTTGGACAGAATCCTGTCAATCCAGCAATGCTCGGATACGCACTCATGCTTATCTCCGCACCAGTGACAATGACAACATTGTGGATCGATCCGCTAGCGACGCCTGACCTATCAACGGCATGGTTGGCTTATCTTGGCCAGTCGAATGATGCCGTTACGGGAGCAACCATGCTCGACCTTTACCGAACCGAATTCCGCGTACTTACAGCAGCAGAAGCATCACAGAATCCACTCTTTACGCAGGCTCAACTGGGCCTCATTTATGGTTATGAATGGGTCGCTTTGGCATATCTGGTCGGCGGCTTGTGGCTGATCTATCGACGTGTCATTACGTGGCACACACCCGTGGGACTCTTGGTCACACTGGCTGTCGTCAGTGCATTTTTTAGTTTCGATCCAGATACCGCGACACCGGTTCGGATCCATCTCATTGCAGGAGCTGCAATTTTCGCTGCATTCTTTATTCTGACAGACCCAGTCTCTGGCGCGACAAGTCCGAAGGGACGCCTGTGGTTTGCGATCGGAGTTGGCATTCTCACATATCTCATCCGGACGTATGGACTGTATCCAGATGCCATCGCATTTGCGGTGTTATTGATGAATTTCGCAGTGCCTATGATCGATCACTACACGCGACCACGTATCATGGGTCGCAGCTCGAGTATTCGAGGTTCCGGGGGTCAATCATGATCCTCCGTCTGACCACATTCGGTCTGATCACCAGCCTGTTTGTTGGTGTCGTTTATGTCATCACTCAACCCTTCATTGTTGAATCCAAGAAACAAGCTCGATTCGAGCAACTCTATGCACTTGCAAAGCCGTTATTGGCAAACGGCGAAGTCCAGGCTTCAACCACTCAAACATTATCAAGCGGCGCACCTGCAACACTGACCAATCCGATCGAAGTCACGGCAATCACCAATGCAACTGCC
>CACBSE010000063.1 GCA_902541775.1 uncultured Litorivicinus sp.
GTTATGCCAGTTAGCAAACCTGACAACTCTTTTGAGTATTTAGTTGAAGAGTGACTAGATAGTGTTTGAACATTGGGCGCCTACAATTACACGTGTAGTTCAGTCGACAGAGGCGGATTATCACAGGGGACTGATCCAGGCATTTCCGGGGTGTGTGTCCATTGATAATTCGGTTCGCATCGCGTGGCAGGATGTGGTCGTGGAAATCCGACTAAGGGACCTGCCTGACTTCTCTGTTGGTCTTGTGGTCCTTCCAATGCTCGAGGCCACTTGGGAATTTATAGAAGGCGCTGAAAGTTGCCAGCGAGAGTTACTTAAAAAGGCCGACCTATCAATGCAAAGAGGTCTTGGTTAGACAAACGCTTGGGAAACAAAGTAGAGGAAAGTGTGCTAGCTTTGTGAATATAGCTGGAGAGTTTTTGCGAATCTTTTGGAGATTAATTGTGTCCATAAAGGCCACGCATAGATCGGGCACCGGGGCCGTATAAAAAGACTTCAAAATATTTGTAGTATCAGTCCACATTTGCAAAAGGGGGTTTTCAAAAAAGTAGGCTCTGTACTGCGAGTAAAAAAAAGGACTGGTTTTACCCAGTCCTTTTCCGACTTTCGTTCAATCTGATTTCCCGCCTTTAGTCGCAATAGACGTCTATTGCCAAAGTAACCTTGAGTCTGCTACCGCAGGCCTGTTTCACCTTTTAACCAAAGGCCTTAGAATCGTCGCACGACTGAACTAAAGCCTTACGCCAACTTTCCGTCTCCGGCTCTGTTGACGTGATTAGTGTCATCGATCGAGAAAACGAAGTCCACTTTTTTTTGGTCGTATATCATTGATGCATAACAATATTTTCATCATACTAAATATCTTTACTCAGAATTTCAGACGGTTATGCGCGCTTCAACAGCAAGGATATAACTATTCATCGCCAACCCATTGAAGTCTAATTTTCCATCGTTGAAATCTAATTGACATGGCCGTGGCGATAGTCGGAAGCAACTCTTTAACTAACTCGATACAGGCATTCACTTCACGTCAATTGCAGTTATTACTGGTACCGCTTAGGTTTGAAAGGGTGATTTTGTGAAGATGCCTTGGCAAACTGTTCACATGACGGACAAAAAAATCAAGAACAAACAATCTCTGATTCAACAACTGCGTGAAGTTGCTGAAAAGGAAACTGCTTGGCTTGAAAAAAATCGTCTTCTTTACACACAGAAAAGAGAGCAACTAGAAAGCCTGATTAAAGAACGTGACTTAACAGGCGGTGAAGTCACTCCTGAAGAACAAAAGCTCATTAAGCATGTTGCCCTTTATGAATCTAGACGGTCAGGGATGTGGGACTTGGCTAAAGAGATCAATGAAGAAGAGCAGAGTTTTGATCAAATCATTTCAAGAAAAAAAAGGTAATGGAACTTTTGATGTCAGCTTTTGAGAGCTTCTGATTAACGGAGAGCGTCAACCTGGGCGATGTCAAAGACGCCCTACTGACACGGGAAACGATTGCACAAAGCGGCAGTGGTCGAGTAAAACTTCATCTTGAGTGCGTATTTACAATAGTTATGTCAGTCGTTGGTTAGACCGAATCCAACGAAGAATTCTGAGATAAAGGCTTTTGCACAAATGTGACGACTGAGGCCTCGTTGTTAAGTCATCGACTAAACGACCTTTTGACGCTGATTGAGTTGTTGAATTACCGACCCAGCTTGTTTATCAAGATGAGATTCGATACGGAGCTGCGAGAGACCGAATTGACATACTGCAGCTAGAAACCACGAATTAATATCGAGATGGTGGTTGATTTGAGCGGAAGCAAGTAGACGCAATATTAAATCAAAAAAATTTTTTGGACATAGGGGCAATTACTTACAAACGCTAGATGCTCCATAGCCTTTAATTCGCTTAAGTAAGAATTTAGGCATTGGCAGCTAAAGCACATTGAAGCGACTGATGGCACAAATTGAGGAGTATCACGATGCGTATGGTGGCAGTTTGGATAATCGTTATAGGGTTCCTAGTCGTATTACTTGGGTTCGACTCTTTGATTTTGTGGATTTACGGCGTAGACGGCGGGGTTTGCCCAGAGGGTGTCACAGGGGCAGAATGCACCTACAAGGTGGTTTGGTGACGTGATGTGGCTGATATGCACTTGAATTTACCAAAGGTTATTTTGTCTGCGGAAAGTTGCCATTTTTGAGTTTTTTGTGTGGCTGCGGTGTGACACAAAAAACTAACCAGGCTAGAAATGGTGGGCCCAGCAGGACTCGAACCTGCGACCAAGGGATTATGAGTCCCCTGCTCTAACCAACTGAGCTATAGGCCCGTCTCAGGCGGCGAATGTTACACAAATCTCGACGATTACGCATCAAAGTGATGTATCGCCAAGTAATTTGATTCACCATGATTCGAATGCCGATCATTCGACTCTTAAGCCAGCGAGCATTGTGTTTCTGAGGTGTTCTCTGGATCGATAATGCCCGGTGGAGTGCTTCCATTGAAGTGATTGGCATTAGCGATACTATATGCACCAATCTCAGGGATGACGATCACATCACCTAAAGAAAGTTTTAGTAAGTTTTCCTGATAACCAAATCGATCAAGGCTGTCACAGGTCGGTCCTGCGAAGACGGCTGCTGTCGATTCGCAACCTTCTGAAAACATCATCATTGGGTAATTGATGTGATCGAAAATAGGTCCCGATTGAGCGCCGTATGCACCATCATCCGGGTAGAATCACCAAGTATCATCTTGATGTTAGAACGTCCGATCACTTGAGTTACACGCGTCACG
>CACBSE010000064.1 GCA_902541775.1 uncultured Litorivicinus sp.
CACCAAGAGTTATCTGGATATCGCAATTATAGGTATCAGCAATTTCCCCTCTGAACTTAGTGTTAGGAACTATGATTCTTATAGTGATGTTGATTTTATTTCATTTGCAATTCCGAATGGAATGGTAAGAGCAGACGCAGCATTTCTTACGAATGGGGTTGAAAACCGAAGTCCATATATGGAGCCTAATTTATATAAATTTTGTAAGGAAACCAGCGTGACTAAACAGGACTTCATCGCCTTACTAGACAAGAAGCTCTCAACTGAAATACTACATTCAAAAAAAGGGTTCGAATTGAGTTTCATAGATTTAATAAGTTCTCTTAGTTATACCGAAGTCAGAGAAACAGTACTTTCAAACAAATTATGGGAGAGGGAATTTGGAACTTTGAAGAATGCGGCTAGCTGGAATGAGTTGCCAGAAAAATATTTAAACCAAGATTTTTGGAACCGTCTCATTAAATGCTTAATAAGTTCGTAGTCACTATATTGCTTGCGATTGCAATATTTGCCATATCTATCAACGTAAATTTGGATGCACAATATCAACCGGAGCACCTGGACCGTCAATTAAAGTTCTCCCCTCCTGATATGAGACGGCCAGTCACGCTGCAAATGCTTATTGATTTGATGATCCGGTTTGAGCATACCTATGGTGGTCGAGCCGTCGCAAATAATGGAATTCCTCATTTTCAACCTCGCACGTCTTGGGCCTACCAACAATCGCTTAGTTACGAATGTCATGATAATTTGCCCCAGCTTATTGGTTTATTTAAGCAGAATGGAAGTGAGGCTTACCCTGTTTTTGTCATGCAATCAGACGATACATTATTTCATGATCTAAAAGCTTTATTGACGCCAGGTATTAAAACTCACGCTGCAATTTTGATATATATCGATGATAAGCCATATTTGTTTGATACCGTTTCTATTGGTTATATCGATTTAATGAGTGGACAGCACTGGGGTACAGTAAATCCAATTTTTCTTGGTAAATATAGATATATAGTCGGGTTATTGTCTCGACATGGAAAGTTCTATCAGCCATATTTTTTGCCGGTCGATTTTGATTTTTTCGCATTTTTTAGGTGGTTTATACGTGTTATTAGTTCTCGGATCTGGTTTTAAAACGATAATCTTAGGCAAAAGTTTGCGGCTTGCAGGTAAGCAATTTATAATCTACACCCCAAGTTTTTATTGGGCTTCTGAATATGAAACTCAATTCGGCAAAGACTTTATCTTTACCTATGATTTCTCAAAGGAATTGCAGGATAAGAGGCTTCAAGGGTTATCTGCTGATGTCTTAAATGATCTCATCGTTCATGATAGGGTGCTTCGAAAAATCTCGAAAAAAAAATCGGAGATCATTATTCGTGCCTATGCTGTCGATATTGAATATTTAATGCTTAAAATGGAGATTACCATGATTCTTGGTGAGCAAGCCTACGCTTTTGAAAGGTGTGCGGCTCATCTAGCTGGTATACGTAATGTTGAGATGCGCCTGATAGAGGGGGTTAAATATCCAGAGTTTAGTGGTTTCGAGCGAGTCGCGAGTTTTAATCTCGGCCGGACCCAGATAAGATCCGATAAAAAAAATAATAATTATAAGAAAGAACTTTGCAAATTTAGAGGTGCTATAAGAAAGAATGATGGGGGTTACGATGGTACCGCTTACAAAAAGGTAAAAGTTTACGAATGGTATTTTAGAGAAGCTATTTCGAAGATTTGGTTTCATATCTGGCGTGCTATTAAATATGGAGGTGACCATACGCAGAGGCCTTTTATCGAATTGGTAGCAGATCGTATTACCAGTTCGATAGGTATTGCATTGGAAAAATTTTTTGTTTGCTCATCGGTTACGATGCCTAAGCCATTTATTTTCATTCCCCTACATTTGCCGGAAGATGAGGCGATTGATACGCTAGGACGCGAGTTCAAAAATCAAGCAAGAATGGCGGTCGATGTTGCAAATGCACTTGGCCCCGACTATCTAGTTTGTGTGAAACGCCACCCGCACAACAAAAAACGTTTCTGGCAAGTGGATTGGCTTATGCTGTATCGCCATCCCGGTATTGTGTTAGCGAGCCAAAATCTGGAGACCTCAGCTCTGATGGAACGTGCCGTGTTCACGCTTACAGTGTGCGGCTCGGCGTCACTAGAGGCAGCCATGCTTGGATTCAAGAGCGGTACTTTGGTACCGTTATTTTTCAATGATATTCTATCGGCAGGAACTGTGAAGATTGATAAATACTTAAGCGAAAAAATTAAGCAGCCTCTAAAAAACGAGAATGAATTAAATCAATATCTTGAACACATTTTTCAGAACTCCTACCCCGGTATCGCCGCAGTTATCGGTTTGAGATCCGAGGCTCAATCTGACCAAAATATAGAAAAATTGCGGGTCTTTTTTGGGCGAGCCTTGCCATGACTTGTGTAGTAGTGGTTGAGGGCTGCAGACATAAAATCGATGGTATCGGCATTTATTCTGTTGAATTGCTCTTGAGACTTACACACGACCGACCTGTCAATCTTATATGTAGCGATCTCTTTTGGAATACCTTTAAGACCTTTATTGAACAGTTTAGCGAACGTGCTGTGCATCGCATTCGAGTCACTGGGGTAAATAGAGAGGACTCCATAATCTTTACCTCGCCAGGTCTTTCGTCGTTAATACCATATCAGGCGTCCGAGCGGATGGTTGTTTGTCACGATCTACGAGTATTCGAAGAGCGTGGGGTTAAGCCTTACCTAAAGAG
>CACBSE010000065.1 GCA_902541775.1 uncultured Litorivicinus sp.
TCACCCCTACCAACCGCCCAAAGTAGCTCGCTCCGAAGTGGCAACACTCCAATGGACTAGCCTTTGTGAGGCGCCAGAATCCGACCTGTCTGCGTTTGCGACTAATGAACGGCAAATTCAAATTGATCTGAAAGACTTTATCGACCACAGGCTCACCGGCTATGATTCAAATCGTAATCAGCCCGCGATTCAGGGAACCAGTCGTCTTTCTGCCGCTCTGGCGAGGGGCTTACTATCTCCGAGACAATGTGTCAAAGCGGCTGAGGAAGGGCTGTCCCGCCCAATTTGGGATTTTCCTGCTGGCGCGTTTTCCTGGATCAATGAGCTCATTTGGCGTGATTTCTATCAGCACCTATTGATTGGTTTTCCTCGACTCTCGAAAAACAAAGCATTCCGACCGGAAACAGAAGCATTGCAGTGGCGCAACAATTCAGAGGAGATTGAGTCTTGGAAATCGGGACAGACAGGGATCCCTATTGTTGACGCGGGAATGCGGGAACTAAAGCAAACCGGTTGGATGCATAATCGTGTGCGCATGGTGGTCGCGCAGTTTTTGACGAAAAATTTGCTATGTGATTGGCGCATTGGTGAAGCTCACTTTATGCGATTTCTGGTGGATTCTGATCTCGGGGCCAATAATGGTGGTTGGCAATGGAGTGCTTCTACTGGTACCGATGCAGCCCCCTATTTCCGTGTATTTAATCCTGTCAGCCAAGGTGAAACACACGATCCCGATGGACAGTATATCTGTCGTTTCATTCCCGAATTAGCAAACATCCAAAAATCAAAACGACATGCACCATGGTTAGGATCCGTACCGTTCGGGTACAGACCACCGATTGTAGATCTCAAGTCATCCAGACAACGTGCAATTGATGCGTTTCGGGAGTTGAAATCATGAATAGTCTGACCAAACCCCGTGTAGCCATCGTTGGTTCAGGGATTGCTGGGCTAACTGCAGCCTATCGTCTTCAAAATGACGTTGATGTCACCGTATTCGAACAGAATGACTGGATTGGGGGCCACACACATACCGTTGATGTCACGCTAGATGGTCAATCATATGCGGTCGACACCGGTTTCATTGTTTTCAACGAATGGACTTATCCACGATTCTTAAACCTGTTGAGCGAACTGAATTTAGCGCATCAAGATACCGACATGAGCTTTAGTGTCATGTCCGAGAAAACCGGAATCGAATACGCAGGTACGAATTTGTCTACCCTGTTTGCGCAGCGCCGCCGCTTGCTATCACCAAGCTACTATAGATTTATTTGTGATATTTTGCGATTCAATCGAACTGCGATTAAAGATTTAGCCAATGAGTGCATCAGTGCGTCAATAACACTTCAGGACTATTTAAAAAAATTATCGCTATGTGACTTATTTAATTCACATTATCTACTACCGATGGCAGCAGCCATCTGGTCGTCAGATCTTGACGATGTGAATCAGATGCCAGCGCTGTTTTTCATCCGATTTTTCAAAAATCATGGACTTCTGTCAGTCACAGATCGCCCTCAATGGTTCACGCTACCCGGGGGATCTCGGAGTTATATCGCACCGCTAACCGAATCGTTTAGGAAGCGAATTCGCCTGGAGACTCCAGTGAAATCAGTTCGTAAAACAAGCCAAGGGGTTGAAGTTGCAACGGCAGTGGGCGCTGAGTCGTATGATGCGATTGTTCTTGCTTCGCACAGTGATCAGTCGTTAGCGCTTCTCGATGATTCAGAGCGTGCGATCAAAACATTACTTCAAGGAATCCCTTACGCGGATAACGAGGTTGTTCTTCACACTGATCGCTCACAGATGCCCACCAATCGCCTCGCATGGGCGAGTTGGAACTACCAAATTCAAAGAAACACGGATGGACTCGGTGCCGTTGTTACCTACGACATGAATCGGTTGCAGAATCTCAAGGGACCGCATCAGTTTTTCGTCACCTTGAATAACACCAAGCAAATCAAACCTGAGAGCATCCTTGGTTGCTGGACATACGCGCATCCACAATTCGGACCCGATTCTTTGCAAGTGCAGAGTGGAATTGATCGGGTGAATTCAAAATCTCGGATCACAATCGCGGGAGCTTGGTGTCGAAATGGGTTCCATGAAGACGGTGTGGTCTCTGGTGAAAAAGCAGCGGAAGCGATCAAAACGACGCTTGGGATTCATGTCTGAGAGTATAGGCGTGGTGCACGCGTCTGGTTACGGATCGACCTGGCACGCGCGCCTTGCACCCAAAACGCACCAG